>CBJLAJ010000108.1:0-18650 GCA_966421005.1 uncultured Paraburkholderia sp. | reverse complement strand
GCAACCGCAACTGATAAAAAGGTCAGCCATAAAAAAACCGGCCACGAGGCCGGTTTTTTTGCCCATGCGGCTCAGTCTCGCTCGAAAAGCGCGATAGATTCGACATGCGACGTATGCGGAAACATGTTGACGACGCCGGCGCCTTTGAGCCGATATCCGCCTTCATGCACGAGCAGCCCCGCGTCGCGTGCGAGCGTCGCAGGGTTGCAGGACACATAGACGATCCGCCCCGGCAACGGCCCTTGCCCGCTCTGCGCAATCTCGGCGAGTGCCTTTGCAACGGCAAGCGCGCCCTCTCGCGGGGGATCGACGAGGAATTTCTCGAATGCCCCAAGCGCGCGCAAGTCGCCGGCGGTGATTTCGAACAGGTTGCGGTTGGCAAACGACGTGTGCGCGTCGACGCCGTTAAAACGCGCATTCTCGAGTGCCCGCGCCGTCAGGGTCTCGCTGCCCTCGATGCCCACGACCTCGCGTGCGAGCTTTGCCAGCGGCAGCGTGAAATTGCCGAGGCCGCAAAAGAGATCGAGCACCCGTTCGTTGCGCGATGGTGCGAGCAAACGCACGGCACGACCCACGAGTACCCGATTGATCGCATGATTGACCTGCGTGAAGTCGGTCGGCTTGAACGGCATGCGAATCCCGAATTCGGGCAGCGTGTAATCGAGCGCGACGTCGAGCGGATAAAACGGCACGACGGTGTCCGGTCCCTTGGGCTGCAGCCAGAACTGGACGGCATGCCGATCAGCGAACTGCCGTACATGCGCTTCATCCTCCGCACTCATCGGTTCGAGCACGCGCAATACGAGTGCGGTCACGCTCGAGCCGACGGCCAGTTCGATCTGCGGCAGCCTATCGCGTATGGAAAGGCTTTCGACGAGCCGGCGCAACGGTACGAGCAATGCCGAAACATGCGGGGGCAACACCTCGCAGCTCGTCATATCCGCGACGTAACTGCTTTTTCTTTCATGAAAACCGACGAGCACGCCGCCCTTTTTCACCACATGGCGCACCGTCAGCCGTGCGCGGTAGCGATAGCCCCAAGTCGGCCCGTGGATCGGCCGGAACACCGTCTCCGGGCGCAGCTTCGCCAGATGCCATAGATTGTCCTCGAGTACGCGCTGCTTCACGGCCACCTGCGCGCGCGCATCGAGGTGCTGCATCGAGCAGCCGCCGCAGGTGCCGAAAAACTTGCAGCGCGGCTCCGCACGCATGACGCTTTCGCGCAGAACGTCAACGACCTGTGCCTGCTCGTAGCTCGGCTTTCTACGATAGCTCGAGTAGGTAACGCGTTCGCCAGGCAATGCCCCTTCGACGAAAATGACTTTCCCGGGCTCGCCGTTTTCATCGACGAGGCGCCCCACACCTCGCGCGTCCATATCGAGCGAATCGATCTCGATCGTAGGGGCGGGAACGGAAACGGTGTCCGATCTGACGGACTTGATGGGCGATACGGTATGGCGGGAAGATTCAGACACCGGCTTTTTCCTGGCGGACATCGAACGAAAGGCGAGATTGTAGACGAACGACGGGGGCGAACGGCACACCGAAGGAGTCCATGATGCGGCTACTCAGCTGGAACATTCAATGGGGGCGCGACGCACACGGCGTGGTCGACCTCGCCCGCACTGTCGACGAAGCGCGCAGACTTGCGGATTTCGACGTTCTTGCGCTCCAGGAGGTCACGCGCGGCTTTCATGCGTTGCCGGGCGGCCCTTCGGACGATCAGTTCGCCGAACTCGCGGCCGCCCTTCCCGGTTTTACCGTGCTCGAGGCGATCGGCGCCGACCTGCCGCCATTGAATGCGGGCGTCACCCGTCGCCAATTCGGAAACGCGCTGGCTACCCGGCTGCCCGTCGAGACCGTCATCCGCCATAGCTTGCCGTGGCCGGCCGATGCAAGCGCACCATCGATGCAGCGCGTCGCGCTCGAGGCCGTTTTGCAAGCTCCTGGAGGCCCCCTGCGCGTCATCGTCACGCATCTCGAATTCTATTCGCTGAACCAGCGACTCGCTCAGGTCGACGAATTGCGGCGCCTGCAGCGCGAAGCGGCCGATCACGCGCGCCACCCGGCCCCCGCCGAAAACGCCACCGGCCCGTTCGCTCCAACGGGCAGGCCCGTCAGTGCAATTCTTTGCGGCGACTTCAACAGCGAATTCGGATCGCCGGCCTATCGGCGCTTCATCAAGCCATTCGACGATGGAGGGGGCTTCGTCGATGCTTGGACGTTTCTTCACCCCGGCCATACGCCACCGCCAACGGCAGGTGTCTATGACAAAGCGCAGTGGTCATCAGGTGCGATTGCGTGCGACTTCGTATTCGTCACCCAGGATCTCTGCGATCGTCTCGTGCGGTGTGAAATCGACGGCGCCACGCAAGCCTCCGATCATCAGCCGATCGTCCTCGAGCTTCGGTGATGACGCGGCCCGAGTGAGCGCCGAGCCGCGCACGCGCCTATCGTGCGTCAGTTCCCGAATGCCGCCAGGTACTCGGGCCACTGCGCGCCAGGCTCTTGCGCCAGCGAATGCTTGACGAAAGCGATTTCATCGGCGTACTCGTCAGCCGAAAAGGCGCCGCGCATCAGTTGAAAGCGACAATAAAGCAGATAGGTATTGACGACATCCGTCTCGCAGTATTGCCGGATTTCCTCTATCCGTCCCTCGCGGAAAGCCGTCCATACCTGAGCGCCGTCCATCCCGAGCTTGCCCGGAAACCCGCAAAGCTTGGCGAGCGCATCGAGCGGCGCATTCGCGCGCGTCTGATACATGGCCAGCACGTCCATGAGGTCGGTATGACGTGCGTGGTAGCGGCTGATGTAGTTGTTCCATTTGAACTCGCGATCATCCTCGCCGAGGTCCCAATAGCGCGAAGCCGCGATGCCATGTACAAGCGCCCGGTAGTGCAGCACCGGCAGATCGAAGCCCCCGCCGTTCCATGAAACGAGCTGCGGCGTGTACTTTTCGATAACGCGATAAAAGGACTGGACCAACGCGGCTTCGCTATCCTCGGGCGTCCCGAGCGAGCGTACGCGCAAACCGCCGCGGTCGCGAAACACACAGGAGATCGCCGCCACGCGCTGCAGGTAGTGCGGCAGGAAATCGGTGCCCGTCTTTTCGCGGCGAGCCGCGAAAGCGTGTTCGGCCACCTCCGCGTCGCTCATCGACTCGGGCAGATTGTCGAGCCGGCGAATGCCGGCGACATCGGGAATCGTCTCGATATCGAAAACGAGAATCGGTGTCATCCAGGTTTGAATCGTCGTCGGGTCTAGAGCACAGCGTCCTTGCGCACGCCGTTGGAGGCGAAAAAGCGCTTGAGCCTCACGAGCGCCTCTTGCTGGATCTGTCGAACGCGCTCGCGCGTGAGCCCCATTTCGTCGGCCAGTTCTTCGAGCGTGGCCGGTTCGATATGGTTGAGCCCAAATCGCCGCTCGATGACATGCCGGTGTTTGTCGGACAGGCGTGAAAGCCAGGCACGGGTCAGCGTCTCGAGCTCGCGGTGTTGAACCTCCGCATCGGGGGACTGGCTCTGTTCGTCCGACAGAAGATCGAGGAGGCTACTCGCGGGATCGAGGTCGAGCGGCGCATCGAGGGAAGCCGTATGCTCGTTCAACGCGAGAATATCGGTGACCTCGTCCGTCGTCTTTCCGGTCAGGTAGGCGATATCGTCGATACTGGCATCGCGTCGCTCGCTCGCATCGCCCGAATTCATGGAATTTTTTTCCAGATGGCGCTTCGCTCGCAACACCTGGTTCAATTCTCGGATCACATGAACGGGCAAGCGCACCGTGCGAGCCTGGTTCATGATCGCTCGCTCGATGCTTTGCCTGATCCACCACGTCGCATAGGTGGAAAAGCGAAAGCCGCGCGTGGGATCGAATTTCTCGATCGCGTGCATCAAGCCCAGGTTGCCTTCCTCGATCAGATCGAGCAGCGGCACGCCGCGATTCAAATAACCTTTGGCAATGCTGACGACGAGCCGCAGATTGCGCTCTATCATGACCTGCCGCGCCTCGAATTCGCCCGCCTTCGCGAGCCTCGAGTAGCGCTGCTCCTCCTCGACAGTGAGAAGCGGCTTCACACTGATGCGATTCAGGTAATGCTGGATGGTATCGGCCGTCAGCTCGGCCTGCAACAGAGCACGGAAATCGTCGGGGTCCGGCGCGGCCGCGCCTTCCCGCGCCTCGGGCTCGGCATCTTCTCCTTCTCCCTCGCCGGCCGCGCTCTGCACCTCGAATTCCGCGTCGGCTTCGGACGCGTCGTCGTCCGGCTCGCTCGTCGAAGCGCCCGTCTCCGGCGTCACGTCCTCCGCGACACGGGTAAGCGTTTCCGTCTCGGCTTGTTGCTTGCGGCGCTTCGATTTCGGCATGGTCGTATCGCTTATTGCGGCGGCAAGTATTTCATCGGGTCAACAGGTTTGCCTTGCTGGCGAACTTCAAAGTGCAACATGACTCGCGGTGCGTCGGTCGAGCCCATCTCGGCAATCTTTTGCCCTTTGGTCACCGAGTCCCCCTCTTTTACCATCAAAGCGCGGTTGTGTGCATATGCGGTCAAATACGTTGCGTCGTGCTTGATGATAATGAGATTGCCGTATCCGCGCAGCCCATTTCCCGCATAGACCACGCGACCGTCCGCGGCGGCCTTGACCGGATCGCCCGCTGCCCCGCCGATATTGATGCCCTTGTTGCTCGACTCGCTGAACGGTGCGATGAGCTGCCCCTGCGCTGGCCATGCGAACTTGATCGCGCCTGCAGCCGGCGCAGGAACGCTGGACGGACTGGGCGCGGCCGGCTGCGGAGGGATCGTCGTGGCCATCGAGGCGCCGCCGACGATCGGCGGCACGGTGCTGCCGGCATTTGCGCCACTGCCTCCGTTCGGCGCGCTCGGGCTGGCCGGCGATGCGGGGTTGCTCGAAAGCGGCGCTGTTTGAACCCCACCACCGGTGATCGGCGCCGTTGCGACGCCGGGCGTCACAGCCGCCGCATTCGCGCCCGGCGGCACGACGCGCAGCAGTTGATCGACTTCGATCTGATTCGGATTCGTGAGATTGTTCCAGGCCGCTATGTCGCGGTAGTTCTGGCCATTTTCGAGCGCGATACGGTAAAGGGTATCGCCCGGCTTTACCCGGTAATAGCCCGGCGGCGGCGGCCCGAGCGGCACGGCCGGTTGCCCGGCCGATGACTGAGTAGCGAGCGTACCCGAGCGGTCGACCACCGGTGCCTGATCCATCCGTGTCGCGCAGGCAGCAAGCGACGCAAGGGCCACCGCACACATGACGCGTTGGGCGGCAGCGAGTCCGCCGTTTGTGTTGATTGTTCGCATCGCGCTCAACGTAAACATCGGTGTCAAATCACTCCGGATTTTAAGGGGACAAAGAAAACGCTATCAAGCTGCGACTCTCGCCATTGGCTCGGCCCGAGCCGCTCGACGAGCGTGAGCACCTGCGAGCGGCCGCCAAGCGCCGCGACAGGCGCGACAAGCCGTCCGCCGACCGCCAGTTGCTCGGCGAGCGCCTGCGGAACATCGAAACCGGCCGCCGCGATCACGATCGCATCGAAGGGCGCCGCCGCCGGCAAGCCGAGCCGGCCGTCGCCATAGTGCAAGCGAATGTTCGGCACCCGCAGCGGCCGCAGATTGAGCTTGGCGCGCTCGTAAAGCGGCTTGACCCGTTCGATCGAATAGACATCGCGTGCAATCTGGCTCAGGACCATTGCCTGGTAACCGCAACCCGTCCCGATCTCGAGCACGCGGTCGAGCGTTCGCCCCGCTGCCGCGAGTTCAAGCATGCGAGCCACGACCGACGGCTTCGAAATCGTCTGCTGGTGGCCGATCGGCAGCGCGGCGTCCTCGTAGGCCTGGGGAGCAAGGCCTGGATCCACGAACAGGTGGCGTGGAACCGCAGCCATCGCACTCAGCACTCGGGTATCGCAAATACCGTTCGTTCGAAGGCGTTCGACCATTCGCTCGCGCACCCGTTCCGAGGTCAGTGCATGGGCGCCCGAGAGCGTCCCCCCCGCCGCGCCCATTTTGTCGGCGCCTTGCGACGGCTGCGTGTCAGTGCGCCGCGCGCCCGGCTCGGGCGAACGGACGGGCGCGCTTGCCGCCGCACGCGTGCGCGGCTTGCGCTCGAGGTCGGCGAGCCCAAGTGGAAAACGCCTGGCGCGCTCGCTCGTCATGAAGCGCTGCGCCCCGCAAGCGACCATTCGCGGGTGGCGGCGAGCATCTGGGTATGCGTGAGATCGAGCTGCAACGGCGTGATGGATACGCGACCGTTGGCCAGTGCATGAAAGTCCGTGCCTTCGCTGGCATCGAGCGCTTCGCCCGACGGACCGATCCAGTAAATCGGCTCGCCTCGGGGATTGGTTTGCCGAATCACCGGCTGCGACGGATGGCGCTTGCCGAGCCGGGTCACCTCCCAACCCCGCATCTCGTCATAGGGCAGATTGGGAATGTTGACGTTCAGCAGCGGATGACCAGGAAGCGGATTCGCCAGGAAGTGTCGAACGACTTCGAACGCGACACGCGCGGCATCGTCAAGGTACGCCCAGCCTTTGTCGACGAGCGAGAACGCGATCGCCGGCACACCGAACATCACGCCCTCCGTCGCAGCCGCGACCGTCCCCGAATAGAGGGTGTCCTCGCCGACATTCTGGCCGTTGTTGATACCTGACACCACCAGATCGGGTTTGTCATCGAGCATGCCGGTGAGCGCGATATGCACCGAATCGGTCGGCGTTCCGTTCACGTAGTAAAAACCGCTGGCCGAACGTAGCACCGACAACGGCCGCGCCAGCGTCAGAGAATTTGACGCGCCGCTGCAATTTTGCTCGGGGGCCATCACCGTGATGTCGCCGAGCGGTTTCAGTGCGCTGTAAAGCGCGGCGAGACCAGGCGCCAGATAACCGTCGTCGTTGCTCAGTAAGATTCGCATGCGGCGATTGTAACCGAGGAGTCCGCGACGTTGATCGCCTGAGCCGGCGTATTCGTGCCCGGTCGGCGTGGCGCGTCAGCCGGGCGCTCAGACGATCTTGCGCTCGCGAAGATCGGCGATCGCTTCGTCGTCGTAGCCGAGCTCACGCAGCACCTCATTCGTGTGCTCGCCGAGTTCAGGGCCGAGCCAACGCGTGCCACCCGGCGTCTCCGAGAGCTTCGGCGTGACGTTCGGCAAAGCGATGTCGAGTTCGCCTTGCCACTTGAAGCGCTGGATCATTTCGCGCGCGGCATACTGCGGATCGTTGAACATGTCGGCCACGCTGTATATCCGGCCCACAGGCACATCGGCACCATTGAGCACCTCGAGCGCTTCGTCGATCGTGCGAGCGCTGAGCCACGCGCCGATCGCCTCGTCGATCTCCACCGTGCGCAGTACCCGACCGTCGTTTTGCGCAAGCGCGGGATCGTTCGCCAGGTCGCTTCGGCCGATGGCCGTCATCAGGCGCTTGAAGATCGGATCGCTATTGCCGCCGATCACGATCTGCCCGTCCTTGCATGCGTAGGTATTCGAGGGCACGATGCCCGGCAGCGCAGCGCCGGTGCGTTCACGCACGGCACCATACACACCGTACTCGGGCACGACGCTTTCCATCATGTTGAAGACCGCCTCGTAAAGCGCGACGTCGACGACCTGCCCTTTGCCGCCCGATGCCTGCCGATGATGCAGCGCCATCATGGCGCCGATGACGGCGTGCAGTGCGGCGATCGAATCGCCGATCGAAATACCGATGCGCGGCGGCGGAAGATCGGGAAAGCCGGTGATATGACGCAAGCCTCCCATCGCCTCCGCGATCGAACCGAAGCCCGGTCGGTCGCGATAAGGACCGCTTTGCCCGTAGCCCGAAAGGCGGACCATGACGAGGCCTGGATTCTCGGCGCTCAGCACGTCGTAGCCGAGACCCAGCTTCTCGAGCAAGCCAGGTCGAAAATTCTCGACGACGATATCCGCCTCGCGCGCAAGCTCGCGGACGATCTTTTTGCCTTCGGGCGCCTTCAGGTTCACCGTCACCGATTTCTTGTTGCGCGCCTGCACCGCCCACCATAGCGAGGTGCCGCCCGCTTGGGGGTAAAGCATGCGCCACTTGCGCAGTGGATCGCCGCCGTTCGGGTCTTCCACCTTGATGACTTCGGCGCCAAATTCGCCGAGAAAGCGTGCGGCAAACGGACCCGCGATCAGGGTACCGAGTTCGAGCACCTTGATGCCCGCGAGCGGGCCGGGAAATGCGGTCATAGCGTTCCTTTCAGAAAGGCGGCGAGCACCGCCCGATCAAAGCGAGCGCCGATCGAGCATGGCGCGGGCGATCGTTCCAGCGTCCACGTATTCGAGCTCGCCACCGACGGGCACGCCGCGCGCCAGCCGCGTCACCGCGAGTTGGCGTGCCTTGAGCGTTTGCGCGAGGTAGTGCGCGGTGGCTTCTCCCTCGTTGGTGAAATTCGTGGCGAGTACCACTTCTTTCACGACACCGTCCGAGGCGCGCTTCACGAGGCGATCGAAATGGATTTCTTTCGGACCGATTCCGTCGAGCGGGCTCAAGCGTCCCATCAAGACGAAGTACAGGCCGCGATAGGTCATGGTCTGCTCGAGCATGATCTGATCGGCGGGCGTTTCGACGACACAGAGCAGCGTCGGGTCGCGCGATTCATCGCTGCATAAATCGCAAACCCGAGCCTCGGTGAACGTATTGCACTTTTCGCAGTGTTGCAAATGCTCGGTCGCGAACAGCAGCGAGCGTCCGAGCCGCTCGGCGCCATCCCGATCGTGCTGCATCAAGTGATACGCCATGCGCTGCGCCGACTTCGGTCCGACGCCGGGCAACGCGCGCAGCGCCTCCACCAGCGCGACAAGCGCGGACGGCTGCTTCATGACGATGGCGCGAGCCGTGCGCTCGGCGTGTACATGAGCTACCGCCTCAGAATGGCAGCTTGAAACCCGGCGGCAACGGCAAGCCGGCCGTCATGCCGCTCATTTTCTCCTGCGCCGTCGCCTCGGCCTTGCGCGCCGCATCGTTGAACGCGGCCGCAACGAGATCTTCGAGCATGTCTTTGTCGTCCGCGAGCAGGCTCGGATCGATCGTCACGCGGCGAACCTCGTTTTTGCATGTCATCGTGACCTTGACGAGACCGGCGCCCGACTGCCCCTCCACTTCGATTTCGGCAAGCTGCTCCTGCATCTTCTTCATGTTTTCCTGCATCTGTTGGGCTTGCTTCATCAGCCCGGCGAGTTGGCCTTTCATCATGGACATGCTCCTTGATCGTTTGGATAGAGGGACGGCGTCCGGCCACAGCGGGCGCCGTCAATGTTCGTGGCTGTCCGACACATGCGCTCAGTGGGCCGCGGCCCCCGCGTCGGGCGCGATCGGTCGAATCGAGCCCGGTACGATGCTCGCGCCGAAATCGCGGATCAGCGAGCGCACGAATGGATCTGCGCCAATTTCCCGTTCCGCCTCGCGCTGTCGTTGCGCGCGTGCGGCCGCTTCGATGGCAGCAGCGGTGCGCCGCGCGGGGCCGACCTCGACGCGCACGTCGACAGGCCTGCCCAACCGCTCGTCCAGTGCTGCCTTGAGCTTCGCGACTTGCGCGCTATCCGCATATTGGGGCACCGGCACGGCCAACTTCAACGTCTCGCCTTCGAGCATCGTCAATTCGCTATTGAATGCTAGCTGGTGTGCCACCCCTTTGAGCGACAGCTCGGCGGCAAGCGCCGGCCAGTCGCCGGCATACCCGAGTGCATCGAGCATGACGGACGGGGGCAGCGTGGCCAGATCGATGGCAGGCGCCGCTTGCGACGCCGCTTGATCCGCGTTGCCGACATCGCCTCGTGCATCGTCGAAACGGTCCGAGCCAAAGTAAGCGTCCTCGGCAAAAAACGGCGCGCCGTCGTCGAACGGTGCGTCGACAGGCGGTGCGTCGTCCCAAGGCGGCGGCGATTGGGTCGGCGGCGCGCTTGCCGCGCCGCGCTCGGCGCTGCGGGCTCGCGGCACCGGGACGACGACGGGTTTGCGAGGTGCGGCCGGTTTCTCCGGCGACGCAGGCATTGTCGCTGGCTTGACGGCGCCAGTCGTGCGAGCGCGGTCCGTCGACACGCGCAAACCCGCGCCGCGCAACACTTCCAGCGCGGCGCTCGCGCCCGTGGCGCGGGAAGGTGTGACCGGCTCCGGTGTGGGCTGCGGTTGTGCTGCGTGGGGCGCCGAGGGTCGTTCCGATGCAGGCCGATGCTGCGCGGGCTCACGCGCGATCGGTTGCGCGGTCTCGGCCGTTGCGGACGTAACCGCCGATGCCGCAATGGCCTGGCGAGGTAAATCCGGCTCGCCCTGCAGCGCCCGCGTTTCGGTCTCGCGCGGCGCCTGCTCTGCAACCGCGCTCTTTTGCGTGGCCGCGTTGGAGTCGGCCAGCACATCGGCTGTGCCGCGCCGGCTTCCCGCCGACGCCACGGGCACCGCCGGACGCCCGGCAGGACCGGGCGCGCCGCCCGCGCCGCGAACCGTCGGCTCGAACGCCAGCATGCGCAACAGCGTCATCGTGAAGCCTGCATACTCATCCGGCGCAAGGCCGAGCTCGCTGCGTCCGATCGTCGCGATCTGATAGAAAAGCTGAACCTCTTCCGGCGTCAGCGCATCGGCGAAACGGCGTATGTCGTTCGCCTCTGGCCAGTCGCCGAGCACCGACGCGGGCGCGAACTGGGCCCAACCGATGCGGTGCATGAGGCTCGCAAGATCTTGCAGCGCCGTGGAAAACGACAGGCTGCGCAGCGCCATTTCGTCGGCAATTTCCAACACGCGCGTACCGTCGCCGGCAACGAGCGCATCGACGAGTCGGATCAGATAGCTCTGGTCGAGCGCGCCCAGCATGCCGCGCACTGCCTCCTCGGAGACCTGATTGGCCGAATAGGCGATCGCCTGGTCGGTCAGCGACAGCGCGTCGCGCATACTGCCGTCCGCCGCCCGCGCCAAAAGGCGCAATGCCTGGGGCTCGAACGTAATACCCTCCGCGGCGAGAATGCGCTCGAGGTGTCCGACGATGTGGCCGGCCGGCATCTGCTTCAAATTGAATTGAAGGCAGCGCGAGAGCACCGTCACGGGGATTTTCTGAGGGTCCGTCGTGGCGAGGATGAACTTGACGTGCGGCGGCGGCTCTTCCAGCGTTTTCAACATTGCGTTGAACGCATGGTTCGTGAGCATGTGCACTTCGTCGATCATGTACACCTTGAAGCGGGCATCGACCGGCGCGTAGACGGCGCGCTCGAGCAATGCCGCCATTTCGTCGACGCCGCGGTTGCTCGCCGCGTCCATTTCGACGTAATCGACAAAGCGCCCTTCGTCGATTTCGCGACACGCGCGGCATACGCCGCAAGGCGTCGCCGTGATGCCCGTCTCGCAGTTCAGTGCCTTGGCGAAGATGCGCGAGAGCGTTGTCTTGCCGACGCCGCGCGTACCGGTGAACAGGTAGGCGTGGTGCAGGCGTGCGCCGTCGAGCGCGTGCGTGAGAGCACGCACGACGTGCTCCTGGCCGACGAGCGAAGCGAAATCCTTCGGCCGCCACTTGCGTGCGAGAACTTGATAGGTCATCGCTAAATTGTATCAGTAACGATGCGGCGCAAACGGCGCGAGTAGCGGCGCGAATCGACCGTAACGGAAGCAGGAAAGACAGGGAGAGAAGACAGCGAGAACTGCTGGAGCAAAAGAGGAAGGTGACGAGCCCGACCCTCGGCACTGGCGGAAAACGGCTGTGGCTGCTTCGTTCCCGACCTGACCAGGTTGACCGCCCCTCCATGCGAGGAGGCCCGTCACGTCGCATTCTATCATCGTCACGCGTGACGCGCGACTCTTCTTACGTGTTCCGCACCGCGACCGAAAGGCGGCGCGGGCAGAAACGACGACTATCGGCCTCGTACGACGGATAGCGATTTGGGCTAATATGGCATCCGGATGACGCGCGACCGAAAGCGCCGCCGCGCCTGGCTCGGACGAGCATGCGGCGTCGATGCGCATTTCAAGGATAGGCACCGACAGTGCGTTTCCCCGTTTTGGTGTATCGTGGCGGGCAATTGAGGCTCGGGTCCCTGAACCCGATGAGGTAAATCTAAATGAGCGAACAAATCAAGCACATCAGTGACGCATCGTTCGAGCAGGATGTCGTGAAATCCGACAAGCCGGTATTGCTCGATTTCTGGGCCGAATGGTGCGGCCCCTGCAAGATGATTGCCCCGATCCTCGACGAAGTGGCCAAGGATTACAGCGACCGTCTGCAGATCGCGAAGATCAACGTCGATGAAAATCAGACTACGCCGGCAAAGTTCGGCGTGCGCGGCATTCCCACGCTGATCCTCTTCAAGAACGGCGCCGTGTCGGCACAGAAAGTCGGCGCACTCTCGAAGTCGCAATTGACGGCATTCCTCGACAGCAACCTGTAATCGACCAGTGAGGCCTGTTGTCCCTGTGCAACAGGCCTTTCGGCCACGCGTTCGTCCGACTGGCCGGCAGCTGGCGTGTGCTATGCTAGAATGACTACACGTCAAGAAAACGTATAAATCCCTGAGCGGTTCCGCTCACTCTCCTCCCAGACTCTTTCGTCGCACCTTCTCTTCCCCGGCGGGATTTCCGTATGCATTTATCCGAGCTCAAGTCTTTGCACGTTTCTCAATTGATCGAAATGGCGAACGGCCTGGAGATCGAAAGCGCGAACCGCCTGCGCAAGCAGGAACTGATGTTCGCCATCCTCAAGAAGCGCGCCAAAACCGGCGAGACCATATTCGGCGACGGCACGCTCGAAGTCCTGCCCGACGGGTTTGGCTTCCTGCGCTCGCCCGAAATGTCGTATCTCGCGAGCACGGACGACATCTATATCAGCCCCTCGCAGATCCGGCGTTTCAATCTGCACACGGGCGACACGATCGAAGGCGAAGTCCGCACGCCGAAAGACGGAGAGCGGTACTTCGCACTCGTGAAGGTCGACAAAGTCAACGGGCAGCCGCCCGAGGCCTCGAAACACAAGATCATGTTCGAGAACCTCACGCCGCTTCACCCGAACAAGCCGCTCCTGCTCGAACGTGAAATGCGCGGCGAGGAAAACGTCACGGGCCGCATCATCGATATGATCGCGCCGATCGGCAAAGGCCAGCGGGGCCTGCTCGTCGCGTCGCCGAAGTCGGGCAAAACGGTGATGCTCCAGCACATCGCGCATGCGATCAAGCAGAACCACCCCGATGTCGTGCTCTTCGTTCTGCTGATCGACGAGCGCCCCGAGGAAGTGACGGAAATGCAGCGCTCGGTCGCGGGCGAAGTCATTGCCTCGACCTTCGACGAGCCCGCTACGCGCCACGTCCAGGTGGCCGAGATGGTGATCGAGAAGGCCAAGCGGCTCGTCGAGATGAAGCACGATGTCGTCATTCTGCTCGATTCGATCACACGTCTCGCTCGCGCTTACAACACAGTCATCCCGGCATCGGGCAAGGTGTTGACGGGCGGTGTGGATGCCAATGCGCTACAGCGTCCGAAGCGCTTTTTCGGCGCGGCGCGCAATATCGAGGAAGGCGGCTCGCTGACCATCATCGGCACGGCCTTGATCGAAACGGGCAGCCGCATGGACGACGTGATCTACGAAGAGTTCAAGGGCACCGGCAATATGGAAGTGCACTTGGAACGACGTCTCGCTGAAAAGCGCGTCTATCCTTCGATCAATCTCAACAAGTCGGGCACCCGGCGGGAAGAGCTGCTCATCAAGCCCGAGATCCTGCAAAAGGTCTGGGTGCTCCGCAAGTTCATCCATGACATGGACGAAGTGGAAGCGATGGAATTCCTGCTCGACAAAGTGCGCCAGACGAAGAGCAATTCCGAGTTCTTCGATATGATGCGCCGCGGCGGCTGATCGCCGCTGAACAGCGTTTTTTGCGAAGAGCGTCGAGACGCGCGCCGGCTGTCGTTGCCGGCGCGGCCCCTTTCCAGCGCTTGGCGCATCCTGATCCCGCCCAACCGAGCACTGCGTCATGCTCACCAAGCTCTCCCGCTGGCTCGATACACGCCGCCGCGAACGCGCACTGCGCGAGTACGGTATTGCCGACGACATTTGGCAGGCGACGCTCGATGGTCTGCCGTTCCTCGGATATCTCGATGCGCCCGATCTTGCGCGGCTGCGAGAGACCACCAGTCTTTTCATCGCTCAAAAATCGTTCTCCACAGCCCACGGGCTGGAGCTGACCGATCGCATGATCGTCGGCATCGCCGTGCAAGCCTCGCTGCCGATACTCAATCTCGGCCTCGAGCTCTATCGCGGCTGGGTCGGTATCGTCGTCTACCCCGGCGAATTCGTCATTCGCAAAACGGTTGAGGACGAAGACGGCGTGGTGCACGAAGTCGAGCACGACGCGAGCGGCGAAGCATGGGAGGGCGGCCCCGTCATCCTCTCGTGGGAAGACGCGCAGATGACCGATGCGCGTGACGCTTACAACGTCGTCATCCATGAATTCGCCCACAAGATCGATATGCTGAACGGCGAAACGGATGGCCATCCGCCCCTCTTCAAGCGCTGGCATGCACCGCTCGGCCCCGACGAATGGGCCGCCGTCTTCGATTCGGCCTACGACCGGTTCTGTGCGCAGGTCGATGCCGTTCCAAAGCGACGCTGGGGGCGTTTCGAACGCGAATCGCTGATCGATCCGTATGCGGCCGACCACCCTTCGGAGTTCTTTGCGGTCTGCAGCGAGGCGCTCTTCGCCCAGCCGCGCGCGTTCGAGGCCGAATATCCCGAACTCTATCGGTTGCTCGCCCGTTACTACCGCCAGGACCCCGCGCGTACGGGCGTGCTCGGCGGCAGGGCCGAGTGACCGGCCTCGCGCGCGTACCGCAAATCTTTCGCCAACGGCATGATTTTCTGGCATAATCGCCGTCTTTCGACCTTGGGCAAGTGGCTCGCGTTCGATGCCGCCGGAACGACAGTCCCGCGACGGCACCGGCCATATCGGCATCGCAGCGGGCTGGCTACCGCCACATTAAAGGAAGCACCATGAAGGAAAATACCCATCCCGATTACCGCGAAGTCGTTTTTCAGGACGTATCGAACGGCTTCAAGTTTGTGACGCGCTCGACGATCCAGACGCGCGAAACCATCGACTTCGAAGGCAAGACGTACCCGCTCGCCAAGATCGAAGTGTCGTCGGAATCGCACCCGTTCTACACGGGCCAGCAAAAGATCGTCGACACGGCAGGCCGCGTCGAGAAATTCAAAAACAAGTTCGGTGCGCGCGCAGGCGGCAAGGCCGTCGCGAAATAAGTCGCCGCGCCTTTGTACCAGGTGCAAAGGTACTGCAAGAAAAAGGGCAGCCCGCGCTGCCCTTTTTTCATCGCCCGACCGTTCCGCGCGAGACATAGCGTTACCGCTGGCACGAGCGCGACTACAATGCCGATTCGCTGCGATGGCGATCCCCTTGTGCCATCCATCGAATAACGATAACGATCGCCGCCCATCCGCATGAGACCCGTCGTCCGACTCACCGCCTCCGCCACGCGAGCGCTGCCCCGCTGGCTGCTGCTGACGATCTGTATCGTCTATGCGGCATTCGGCCTGTTTGGCCGCGATCCGTGGAAGAACGAAGACGCTGCGGGATTCGGGGTCATGTGGACGATGGCGGACGGCGGCACCCGGGATTGGCTGCTGCCGAACCTCGTCGGCAAGTACATCACGGATACCGGCCCGCTGGGCTACTGGCTCGGTGCCACCTGTATCCGCCTGCTGGCACCGTGGGTCGATGCAGCCAATGCGTCGCGCCTGTCGACTGGCCTGCTCTTTTGCCTGACCTGTGCGTTGGTCTGGTATACGGCGTACCTGCTCGGGCGGCGCCCCGAGGTTCAACCGTTCAAGTACGCCTTCGGCGGCGAACCCGAGCCGCGCGATTACGGGCGGGTGCTCGGCGACGGCGCGTTGCTGATTTTGCTCGCATCGTTCGGACTGGCTGAGCGCGGTCACGAAACGACGCCCCAGCTCGGCCAGCTCATGAGCATCGCGCTCATCGTCTATGGGCTCGTGCGCACGCTCGACAAGCCCTTGCAAGGCGCCATTTGCTGGGGACTCGGGCTCGGACTCGTTGCGCTGACCGGCAATCCGTTGCTCGTCGCCGCTCTCTTCGCCGGTACGCTCGCCTTGATGGCGCTCGTACCCGAAGCGCGCTCCGTCTGGCTGCTCGTCGTCGGCGTACCGCTCGCGGCAGCGTTGTCGGTGGCATGGCCGCTCGCGGTGCTCAAACTGTATGGCGACGATGCGCGGTGGTTCATCCAGCAGTGGATCAACGGCAGCATCAATCGCTTTTCCGCGCCGCCGGGACACGTCGTGCGCTACGCGCTGAAGAACCTGCCGCTTTTCACCTGGCCCGCGTGGCCGCTGGCGCTCTGGGCCTGGTTCAGCTGGGGCGGCCTGCGCCGCAAGCCACATATCGCTGTGCCGCTTTCGGTCGTTGCCCCGGTGTTGATTCTCGTCGTATT
Organism: uncultured Paraburkholderia sp.; assembly: GCA_966421005.1. Lineage (GTDB taxonomy): Bacteria > Pseudomonadota > Gammaproteobacteria > Burkholderiales > Burkholderiaceae > Trinickia. The sequence continues at coordinate 2,195 of CBJLAJ010000108.1, read as the reverse complement.
GCAAAGCCATCAGACGAACCGGCTCTATCTGTTGCTTTTGCCACCGCTCGCCGTTCTCGCCACGTTCGCGCTGCCGACGCTCAAACGCGGGGCCATCAACGCCATCGATTGGTTCGCGCTGCTCAGCTTCACGATCCTCAGCACGTTCGTCTGGCTGGTCTGGCTGGCCTCGCAAACAGGATTCCCGGCTCCGTTGGCCCGGAACCTCGCGCGGCTCGTGCCGGGCTTCGTGCCGCATTTCGACGCGCTATCGTTCGTCTGTGCGATCGGCGTCACCGTGTGCTGGCTCGCGCTCGCTCGCTGGCGCCTCGCCCGACATCCGAACGTACTCTGGCGCAGCGTGGTGCTGTCGAGCGCGGGCACGACGCTGATGTGGGTGCTGTTGATGACGCTGTGGCTGCCGATCGTCAACTACAGCCGGACCTACCGCGATGTCGCGATGCAGATCGCCGAGCATCTGCCCGACGATTACACCTGCATTTCGCCGGTGCGGCTCGGCGACGCACAGCTCGCATCGTTCGCCTACTTTGCCGACATGCAGTTCTCGTTCAGCGGCGACTGCGATGTCTTGCTGCGCCAGGACGCACAAGACTTCATCGCACCCAGCCCGATGCCGAGTTACGTATGGAAGCTCGTATGGGAAGGCCGCCGCGCGGCCGACCGTGACGAACGGTTCCGCCTGTACGTGCGGGTCGATCGTCCTACGCCGCCCGTGCCGCGGCGCAAGCATCCGATTCACCGGCGGTAGGCCATGCTCGCGGACATCCGCAACATCGTAGGGCTTGCATGGCCTGTGCTCGTCGGGCAGCTCGCCATCATCGCATTTGGGGTCATCGATACCGCCATGGTGGGCCGCTTCTCCGCGGTCGATCTTGCCGCGCTCGGCCTCGGCTCATCGATCTATGTGTCCGTCTATGTCGGCCTGACGGGTGTCGTACTTGCGCTGCAGCCGATTGCCGGTCAGCTCTTCGGTGCGCGGCGTCATGCGGAAATCGGCGAGGAGGTCCGGCAGGCGCTATGGCTCGCGGCCGGACTTGCCGTGCTCGGGTTCGCCGTCATGTATTTCCCCGCGCCGCTGCTTGCCATCGCGCGCGTCCCACCGGCGCTTTACGAGCGCACCGAGCTCTACCTGCGCATCGCCGCATTCGGTCTGCCGGCCAGCCTCGCCTTTCGCGTCTATTCGGCGCTCGCCAATGCGGTGGGCAAGCCGCGGCTCGTCATGATGCTGCAAGTCGCGGCGCTCTTCGCAAAAGTCGCGCTGAACTTCTGGTTCATTTTCGGCGGCCTCGAGGTGCCGCCGTTGGGCGGCCCGGGCTGCGCGCTCGCGAGCACGCTCATCAACTTCGCGCTCGCGGGTATCGCACTCACCTTGCTCGCCCGGCTCGAACTGTTCGCACCGTTCGGCATCTTCGCGCGCTTTTGCTGGCCCAGTGCCTCGCGGCTCGCGGCACTCCTCAAGCTGGGATTGCCGATGGGGCTCTCATATCTGATCGAGGTCACCTCGTACACGTTTATGGCGCTTTTCATCGCGCGCTTCGGGACGACCACCCTCGCCGGCCATCAGATCATCGGCAATTTCGGCGCCGTACTCTATATGACGCCGATGTCGATCGGCATCGCCACGTCCACGCTCGTCGCCCACGCACTCGGCGGTGGGCGACACGACGCGGCGCGAACGCTCGCGCGGCACGGCATCGCGCTCGCCTGCGCGATCGGATGCAGCTATGCCGCCATCTCTTGGGTGCTGCGTCCGTTGATTCTCGCCGGCTACACGCCCGACGCCGCCGTCATCGCGGCCGCCACGCCGCTGTTGCCGATCATGCTCGTCTATCACATCTTCGATACATTCCAGACGGCCACCGCGTTCGTGCTGCGAGCCTACAAGGTTGCCGTGGTGCCCACCGTGATCTACGCGGTGGCGCTTTGGGGCGTCGGGTTGGGCGGCGGCTATCTGCTCGGCTTCGATATTGGCGGCGGTGTGCCCGAGTGGCTGACGGGCGCACGCGGATTCTGGGCAGCCAACGCCGCGAGCCTCGCGGCGGCCGGCGCTGGCCTCTTTGTGCACTGGCGCTCGGTCAGCACGCGGCTCGCGCGCGATGCTCAGGCCGCGTCGTCCGCATCGGTCGGGCCCTGACGGCGCGCGAATACCGATCAAAAGACGCGCGAAGTCCGGCGCAATCGATGAAAGCGAGGCA
>CBJLAJ010000107.1:0-18706 GCA_966421005.1 uncultured Paraburkholderia sp. | reverse complement strand
CGCCTCGGCGAGCGTGACCTTGCCTTTGGAGAGATCCTCGAGCGTCGACCGGAGAGTCTGCCGCATACCGTTGGCGTCGATGAAGGCCCAGTACGCCTCGGCCGTAGTGGCAAAACCCGGTGGCACCGCAATGCCGGACTCGCTCAGTGCGCTCGTCAGCTCGCCGAGCGAAGCGTTCTTGCCGCCAACGCGCGCCACATCCCCCCGGCGCACGTCCTCAAACCATAGGATCGGACTGGTCTCGGACATGGTTCACTCCCGGCGTGTCGTATCGACCGTCAAATGCTGATATAGCCCTGAAAGGTCCATGGCAATTTCGCGTTTGAATCGCGGCCGTCCGTCGAGCTGGGCGCCATCGCCAAGCCAAGAAACGCTGGGCTGCCGTCTTGGGCAAACGTCGGAACAAACGAAAATGCGTCGTTGACCGTCACCAGGAAGTCCGGGTTGAACGGCGACGGCGCATAGATCGAAATCTGCTTGAAAAAGCTCTCGTCGTGTTTGTCGTACAGGCGCTCACCTGCAATCGATGTCGAAAGCGGGCCGACCGTGTCATAGCGTGGCGGCAGCGGATAGGGGCGGCCTTCGTGACTGAGCACAATGCCGGGCGAGAAAACGAGCTCTACGCCCGGGTACGGCAGTGCATAAGCCCCTTGCGGAACGGGGCCGTCCGGTCCGATCACGAACGGCGGGTGCGCCCAAAGCGACATCATGAGAGGGCTCATGCGCCGCGCGAAATATTCGGCCAACCAGTTCATGCGTGCCTCCGATCTCTGTCGTCCAAGGCTGCCTCGACAAGTCGCGGAGGCTGCCATGAGCCGAGGCTACGCCTGAAGAAATCGTCGACATTGACGCGCATCAATCGCGCGTGGCGCGCGGGCGGTGACTACGTGCAGATTGTCGCGGAAGCGGTATTTCCGGCAAACCCGATCAGCTTTGCACCGCGGCAAGCGCCGAGCGCCGTGCCGCCATGAATGCGTCCGTTGCGCCGACTTCGCTGCGGCGCTGAATCGCCTTCGCCGCTACGACACCGTCTGCCATGGATGTCGCACAGCACGGATGCATTCTTTGCGCCACTTCGCCAATCGCGAAGACATTGCGTATCGATGACTCGGCTGAGTCCCGATCGGTCACGACAAAACCTTTTTCGTCGCGCACGAGCGGATGATCGCCCATGAATTCGAGGGCCGGAGTCCAACCGTAGAGAACGACGATCACATCGTATCGTCGACCCGCCACGGTCAGCGCTTGCGCATCGACCTCATAGGGGCCGATACTCGTATCCTCCGGCGGAATGCGCTCGAGAAATTCCCGCCGGGCACGGATCGAACGGGCAAAAATATGAGCGCTGCGGGCGCCTCTCGCGCGAACGAACTCATAGTTCTCGAACGCGCTATCTCCACCTCCGAGTATCGCAACGGATTGATCGCGGAAATTCCGATGAGCGATTTGCTTGCCGGGTCCGATCAACAGGTTCTCACCAGCACGAAGTCCTCCATCGGCGGGCCGCACGCCCGATGCGAGCACAAGGTACGGTGCCCGCAGCGGACCGTCCGCCATGGCGTGCCCGATATCGACAACGAAACCGTCTTCGCGCGTCGTCACCGAATTGACCGACGTGCCCAAATGGCAGGCAATTCCATGTCCAAGTACGTTGGTGTGAATGCTGCGCGCGACCTCCTCACCCCGGAGGCCAACGACGGGTACGAGCCAGCCGTTTTCGGTGACACTTTCATTTTGAAGCCCGCCCAGGGTGGGACGCCGCTCGACAATACAGGGGCGCAGGCCGAGCTGCTTGAGCCACAGTGCGCACGATGCTCCCGCGGGGCCTCCGCCTACGATGATCGCGTCGAAAGCTGACATTGATATCCTCCCAACAAGTTCGCATCGTAGCCTACCCTACCGACGATGCCGCACGCAAAACGGGGAACAGAAATATTCGACGGGATTGCGAAGCGACGCAATGTTCGCGCGGCGGACGTCATCTAAAATGGCTACGCATTGCTTCCGAGGACGCCTATCGTGCCGAAACCGATCTCGGGTCATGGAAATTCCGACTTCGAACCGCTGTCCGGACAGATGTCGCGGACCGATGCCACGCCCCACGTGGAAACACAGTCGGAACCGGCCGTCCCATCCGACCTCGCGGGCCTGAAAGCGTGGTTGCGCGAGAACCCCAGCCCTGCCCGTCAAGCCATATTCAAGCAGAGGCTCTCCGCCCTGCGCACAGCGAATGAGTCGAGTGCGTCCGATAGCGCATCTGACTGGCCTTATGAGAATCCCCTGCCCGGGTGCTACACGATCACTGATAAAACGAGAGGCATCGATATTCGCCTGACCGTAGGGAATCCAGACGCCAAGGATGGCGTGCAAGAGCTCATTACCCTAACCGAAGCCTTTAGCGGTGGATTGCCGAAAGGAAGCGGAAGCGATCTCGTGGTGAAACTTCTCCGGCACTTCGGAATCTCGCTGCGTCCGGGTGGCAAGCTAGTGTGTACCTCGATTCGGGAAGAAAGCACCGTCCGCGCTTACGCGGAGTACATGCTGGCAAGAGCAAGCGCACGCGATTCGGCAATCGGCCCGGCCGCCGCGCAAACGAAGATAGGTCGTTTCACCGCCGCAATCGTCAGCCGGCTCGGCCTCGAGGTGGAAAGTATCGATTGGCCGAGCGGTTCAGCGGACCGGATCGAAATCACGGCGACGACACGGTGCATGGCCCCGGGGTTAGTTCCCCCGCGCCCGTTCAGGCTGCCTCCGTCACCGCAACAAGACGTCAACGCTGAGCGCCGCTCGCCGCCGGAGGACTAGCCTCCCGGTATGCCGCGAATCTGCGCTTCCGGTTGGCATCGAGGACAAAATCCAGGCACCCGCCAGCGGCGAGCGGACGGCTGAAGAAATAGCCCTGGAAGCGATCGCAACCCAGCGCCGAAAGGCGTTCGAGCTGTCGATCGGTCTCGACGCCTTCGACCACGAGCGCGAGATTCAACGTCCGGCTCAGATCGGCAATGCTTCTGACGATGTGCTCGTTGACGCTTCCAGGACTGACATCGGCCAGCGATCGATCGATTTTCACCGTGTCGAGCGGCAACTCGCGCAGATAGTGCAGCGACGTATGCCCCATCCCGAAGTCGTCGAGCGCAACCTTGACGCCGATCTCGCGAAGCCGTTTCAGATTGTCGATCGCCGTGACGTCAGGAAGCAGCATCGTCGATTCGGTGATTTCGAGTTCCAGCGAGCACGGCTGGAGTTGCTCCCGATGCAGGATGTCGATCACCTTTCGATGAAAATCCGAGTCCACCAGTTGCCGGGGCGACAGATTGACCGCAATCGCGAAGTCATTCGGCAAGACATTGCGCCAGGCGCTTCGCTGACGGCATGCCAGCGAAAGAATGCGCAGGCCCAGTCGATCGATCTGGCCGATATCGTCGGCAAGCGTCACGACCACCGGCGGCGCCACGCGCCCCAAAGTAGGATGCAGCCAGCGCAACAAGGCTTCCGCGCCGAACACGCGCCCCGTGCAACGATCCACCTGCGGCTGGAATTCCAGAAAGATCTGATCGTCCGCCTCGAGCGCGTCCTCGAGATCGCTGGCAAGCGAGACAGCCAGCCTTCCCTCGTCTCCTGGCAGATCCAGGCAGCGTTTTGCCTTGAGGTTCGTCTCGGGCGACTCGGCGATGCGAAGCAGCGAGGCCAGCACGATTTGGCCTTTTCTGTTATCGAGAAATTCGGCCATGCGGACGAACGGCACATAGATGATCGCTCCCGCCGCCAGGCAAAGTACTTGGACGAGGGTTCCCGCGAGCGACCCGGTGACCGCGTATCCGCTGTAAAGAGCGGGCGTCGTCCATGCGACGTCGTACCCCGTCATCGGCATGAAATGAGCGCTGATCGATGCGAACGCAACGAGAATCTGTACCAGCGGCACCAACACGAACGGCAGGGCATAAACGGGATTCAGTACGAGCGGCAACCCAAAGAGCAATGGCTCATTCACATTGAAGAGCGCCGGCAACATCAATAGCAGTGCGAGCTTGCGACCGCGCGCGGTGCGACTTGCCAACAGCAGCGCGAAGATGAGACTCAGCGTGCCACCCGACCCGCCCATCCGGGCGAACGCGGCAAAAAATCCGAAGGTGAATATGAAGTGCGGCGGGTGCCCGCTCGCAACGGCCGCTATATTTGCGTTTGCGGCGGGGTCCAGCACGAATTGTTGGACACTGAAGAGCGCGTTAGGTCCGTGAATACCGAAAAGCCACAGCAGTTGAGAAAATGCCTCATAGCCCAGCCCGAAAAGCATACTGTTCGAAAGCTTCGAAAACGGCTCGGCCAGCAGCGTATTCAGTGTCCCCACGAAACCAGGCCAGCCGACCCAGACCAACAGCGCTTTCGCGGCCGCAAAGACGATGATCGTCAGCATCGCAGCCGGCATCACCGTGAACACATCGCCGATAAGCGGGTCATTGCTGATCGCATTGCGCGAAATACATAGAAACCGCACATCGCAAAGTTTGAGAAAAAGACTGCCGCTCAGAGATGCAATGACCAAGGCGCCAAACATGCCTTGACCGAGCGACAGCGATCCCATTCGCGTCGTATTGCCCGGCAGATCGATTACCGCAAAGAAACAGGACACTACGACGACAACGGCGAGCGCGGGATTGACAAGGCGATGCCCGCGCTGCTGATTGTGAAGATTGGCAAGCGCATCGGTAAAACCACAAAGCGCGACGAGCGAACCTATTCCGAACGTGCAGGCGATCAGACCATCGCAAAAGGCATTCAGATTCGGACCGAAGACTGCCGTCAGGAAGCGGCCCATACCGGCGCTCGACGGAAACCGCACGAGCACGGCGAGCGCGCCGATCATGATGAGCGGAAGAGGAAGCGCCAGTCCGCGGCGAATAGCGACGAAATACGGTCTTCGGTCGATTCGTTCACAGAGCGTCATGAAGCGCAGCCAAATCGCCGACGCTTGCGCGCTCATCAGGTTCGACCTCATTCGCGGTGGCTCCCCGTCAATTCCGCGGTTGATCTTTTAAAAGTACGCTCCAATGCACTTGCCATCCATCTATTACGGCTTGCGGCAATGTCAATAAAGCGCTTTTTATGTAAGGAATGTCTGAATTCGCGTGGGCAACTGCATGTAGCGCTCGCGGCCTCCGCAAATGGCATCCTTGGCGGAGTTTACACGGGAGCGGCTGAAAACGCGAAATGTAGTGGTGCAACCTAATTCGACAGGTTGCGCGTTGTCAGTGCGGAGCGCATTTTTAGTAGACTTTCCAGCACACGCGCGGCAGCCCTTTCTCCGGAGCAAAGACTCGAATTCGTCGTCGAGCCCGAAAAGTAGTCCCCGGCCAGTTGCACCGGCGAGTCTGGTTCGATCGATTGAATGAAGCGGCGCAAAGCCGCCAGATATCCGGAAGAACTCACCGCAATGGAAGGGTTCCACCGTTGGACGTGGGCCCATTGCACATCGGTCACCAGGTGCGGCAATGCTTTGACGAGCCTGTCGAGTGCCGCTCGGCCGATCGAATCGTCGTCGAGCTCGGCTCGCGGCTCGCTCCATGTCTGCCGCCAGTACGTCGTGATCAGACCGCGCCCGGCGGGCGCTCGACCGGGTGCTTTGTTATGTTCGAGGACGATTGCGCCGAGATCGGGCTGTTCGACGCGAGGCACGAGTAGAAAACATGCCGCTTCGGCCGGCGGCGTAGAGAGCGCGAACGAAACATTGACGCAGCGGCCATAGCGCACGCTCTCTAAAAATGCACGTTGATCCGGCGTCCAATCGGTACAAAGCCGCGCTGCCTCGCGCGCCGGCAACGCAATGACGCACGCCGCGGCATCCGTGCTGTGCTCGTCACCGTGCGCGTCACGCCACGTGACCATGGCGCCCGTTCTCGTACGCTCCACGGCGAGAACGGTCGTTTCCAGCCGAACATCGCCGACATGGCGCGCCAGCCCTTTCGGCAGGAAGCCAACGCCGGCCGGAGAATTGAAGAGCCCTCGTGTCGCCAGCACGCGGCGGACGAAAAACAGAAAGCTCGCGGCCGAATTGTCCTCGGCGCTATTGAGCGTCATGCTTGCGCAAGTCGGTTCGACGAGGTAATCGCAAATCTCGCGATTGAGGCGCCGCGCCGCATACTCGGGCGCACTCTCACAGTCGGCATCCTGCGCGCGCGACAGGTCGAACCAGTCGAGCTTGTCGCCAAGCCGCATGCAATCCCATACCGCGCGCAAAAGCGTCAGCTTGCTGCGCGCGGACAGCGGGATTCGAAGCATGTCCTTGAGGTTGCCAGCTTCGAAGCGGTGTACCTTGCCATCGCGCACGAGTCCGAACAAGCTCGACGTGGGCACGATTTCCTCGGCAAGACCCGCTTCCTCGATCAAGGCGAGCATGTGCCGGTAGCTGGTCGGCAAAAGACTCGCGCCGATATCGATCCGGTAGCCGTCCCGCAACTGCGTCGACATCCGGCCGCCGACCTCTGCCGCGCGCTCCAACACCGTCACGCGCAGGCCCGCGGTTTTCAAACGGTAGGCTGCGGCAAGACCCGCCACGCCGGCGCCGACGACGATGACACGCTCGCCCGTGGTCACGGCGCTATGGGCCCGCGCTCAGCAGGTCTTCGAGGTACGGCAGGTCCAAGGCCGCATTCGCGTCATACCGTATCGTTTGCAAGCCCCAGTCCAAATGACCTTGCATCCAGTGATGCAGCCCTTCGATATAACGGTCGAGCGCGTCGCCGGCATGCTCGCCCAAATCCGTTGCCGAGATTCGTTCGCGTAACGCATTGAAATCGGCGATACGCGATTCAATCCGCTCGATCACCGTTTTCAATGCTGTCCGTTCGTCGCATCCCGTCTGATGTTCGAGCACGATGACGAGATTATGGACATCGCCATGCGCGCGCTCTTTATCGACGGTCAGCAAATCGTCGCTCCAGCAGACGACATCGGCGCATGCGGTCCGGGCATCGAGCAGCAGCGGATGGCTGTGGACGTCGTCCGGCAGCGGGGCATCCGCCACATATTCGAGCAGATCGAGCGATGGCCAGATCGCGCCCGCGTGACGACGGTTCGGGAGAAACTCATGTATCGATGGAACGCGGTCACACGCCCGATTTGCCACTTCCCATTCGCACCCGGAAAGGTAGCCCAGATAATGTCGCGCGAAACGAGCGCGCCAGTTCGCCGTCATTTGGTCGGCCAGCCGATACCAGATATCCCGCAGCGCGCTGACGAGCGGCAGACGCGACGACGGTTCTCCTGCCGGGCCCGCTCCCCAGACGTCGTATTGGCGGCGCAGCGGTACGCATCCCATCATTTCGGTCGCCAATGCGGTAAAGGGCCGCAGACGCTCCCTGACGAGTCGGAGATCTCTTCCCGTTTCACCCTCGTCCAATTGATCGTCGATCAGAAAGAGCCAGCCGATCCAGGCAGTCGCGGTCTCGAGTCGATCCGGATCGACCGCCGTCGCATAGACGCGGCCCGCGAGTGCACCGGCAGCGGTCTTGGCGAATCGGTCCCGGGCAACGGCCGAGCGAGTCAATCCGAATGACGCCACCCATTGCCGAGCCCAAGCCTCGGCCTGTCCGGCCCATACACTCACCGGCGACGGATCTGTGCCCAACGCTTCAAGGAGCGTTTGGGCCGCCTTCATTTCGTCACGCACGCTTGCCACCGTTACGCAGTTGACGCGTGCTCAGTATGCTGCGCGAATTAGGACTCCGAACGAATCGAAGCCGTAGGCAAATCGGCGGGGCGATGCCGGAAGCTACGATTGCGTGTTCATGGAACACGCGAATGGAACGCTACAGTGCAATTCGATTCGACAGGAGCGTTTCCCATGACGCAGACATCGTCACTCAGCCTCGATCGGCGCCTCGCGGGCTTCAGCACCTACGCAACGACGCCCGACGAAGCACTGGCGTTATTTCATGAGGCGCGGAACGCCGGACGGTCGGTGTTCTGGAGCGATGCCCAGGACGGCCACTATGTGTTTCTCGACCATGCCGATGTCAAGGCGGCGCACGTCGATTGGGAAACTTTCCGTTCCGGCCCGCAGGTGCTGCGCCCGCTCGCTGAGCGACCCAAGTTTCCGCCGATCGAATACGATCCGCCCGAGCATGCGCCATGGCGCAAATTGTTTGCCGAAGTATTGAACCCCGATACCGCGAGGATTCATGAAGCGGCTGTACGGGACGATGTCGAAGCGCTGCTGGACGAGCTTGCTCAACGCGATACAGTCGATCTGCAAGCGGATTTCGCCGAGCAGGTTCCATTGCTCGCGCTATGTCACGTGATTGGCTTCGACAAGACCAAGCGCAGTGAGGTCCGGCGCCATACAGTCGAACTGCATGCCGCCTCCGGGGACCCCGCGAGAGCTGCCGCTGCTTTTCAGGCGTTCGCCGAGTTCGGCCTCAAAGAGGTTCACGCGCGGCTTCATGAACCCCGCGAAGACTTCCTGACCAAGCTGGCGCATGCGCAGATGGCGGGCCGGCCGCTGACGCCGATGGAAATCGGCGCGACGATGAACAGTCTTTTGAATGCGGGTCACGGCACGACGGTCAGTGGGCTCACCAGCCTTTTATGGGAGGTCTTGCGGGCCCCAGGCATTCGCAGGCGGTTGATCGAGGACCCTTCCCTGATCCCATTCGCCGTCGAAGAATCGATGCGCCTGCACACGCCGTTTTTTGGCATTTTTCGCATGACCACCCGCGATGTCACGGTAGGCGGAGTGGATATTCCGAACGGGAGCTCCGTGCAGCTGATGTGGGCGGCAGCCAATCGGGATCCGTCGGTGTTCCGCGACCCCGATGCGTTCGATCTCGATCGCGACCTCGGCAGCAATCGATTGCTGACGTTCGGTTTCGGCATTCACGCCTGCATGGGCCAGCCGATGGCTCGCATGGAGATGAACGTCGCGCTCGGCGCGTTGTTGCGCAGGCTACCGAATATCGAACTCGTCGCGCCCGAAACCGTGAAACACGAATTTGCCGGTTCCGAAACCGCCTTGATCAAATCGCTGCCCGCTCGGATCGTTCGATGAGTCAAACCACCGCTTCGAAGACGTTTTCAGACTTTCCCCCGCCGGGCTTCAAGGGCATCGTTTTGCGTCCCGGCGACCCGGGATACGCCGAGGCCCGCGCGCTGCCCAACGCCCGCTATGCGACGCGTCAGCCAGCGCTGATCGCCCGTTGCCACGATATCGAGGACGTCGCGATGGCGGTCGGGTACTGTGCCGGGCGCAACGAGCCGATCGCCATTCGCGGCGGTGGCCATGCGATCGACGGGCACGCGATGCCGCACGATGCGTTGGTCATCGATATGTCGTTGATGAAACGCATTCAGATCGATCCTGAAACGGGCATTACGACTATCGAAGCGGGGGTGCTGCTCGGAGAAATGGACGCCGCGACCCAACAGCACGGTTACGTGGTGCCGTCAGGTACCGTTTCGGGCACGGGCGCGGCGGGTTTGACGTTGGGCGGCGGTATCGGCTATTTGACGCGGCGCTTCGGGATGACGGTCGACAATCTCCTCTCGGTCGATGTCGTGACGGTCGATGGGCGCAGGCTGAGAGCATCGGAGCAAGAAAACGCCGAGCTGTTCTGGGGACTGCGCGGCGCCGGACACAATCTGGCCATCGCCACATCGTTCACTTATCAGGCGCACAAGGTAGGGCCCGAGATCGTCAGCGGGCTGATCGTCTATCCCATCGAGGCCGCGGTGCCTGTCTTGAGCCGGATCGACGAGGTCATGCTCGCGGCTCCGCGCGAGCTCACCGTCTATCCCGTGATACTGCCGGCGCCACCGTTGCCCGGTCTGCCCCCGCAGATGATCGGCGCGCCAATCTTCGTTCTGATCGTCGTCTATACCGGCGAATCGACGAAATACGAAGAGGCGATTGCAGCGGTGCGGCCGTTGGCGCAGCCGCTCGCCGATATGGTTCACCCGTCATCGTGGCTCGAGGCGAATTCGCTTCTCGACGTGCTGGCGCCGCCCGGCCGCCGCCAGCACAGCCGTGGGGGCTACCTGGCGGCGATCACCCCCGAGATCGCCCGGACAGCCGTCGAGCTCGTTACGCATGCTCCAGCGCCGACCGGGCACGGCCCGAGCGTCGCGATCGCCTTCCCCTGCCTCGGTGGCGCAAACTTCGACGTCGCCGAGGATGCGATGGCGTACTCGCGTGAAGGCGCCTATTGGCTTTGGGAGGTATTGGGTCAATGGGACACGGCCGATAAAGACGCGGAGTACGAAGGCTGGGTCGACAGCGTAATGAATGCACTGAACCCGCATTCGCTGCGAACCGGCTACGTCAATTTGTCGACGGATCGCGGCGCCGACTGGTTGCGCAATCTTTACGGCTCGCCGCGGAAATGGGAGCGCATTTGCGCACTCAAGGCGGCATTCGATCCGTGCAATCTTCTGTCATACAACAAGAACATCGCTCGGGCTGAAGCGGCTGCCGCTACGTTGCGCGCGGCTGGCGCCGCATCCCCGGCGGGATGAATATGATGCGGGCCGCGCCGTCGCGCCCGTTCGAATCAGGCAACTTGCCGCAAGGCCTTCGCGACCGTCGAGAAAATCTGCTCGATCTGCTGTTCGTCGATTATCAACGGCGGTGAAAAAGCCAGGATGTCGCCCGTGTAGCGAATCAGCACACCGGCTTCGAAGCACTTCAGGAACACCTCGTAAGCACGTGTTCCTGGCGCATCGGCTCGCGGTTCGAGTTCGATCCCCGCGACAAGGCCGAGATTGCGGATGTCCTTCACATGCGGGGAACTCCGCAGCTCGTGAACCGCATCCTCGAATGCGCCCGACAATTCCTTTGCGCGCTCGAAGAGCCGTTCGCGCTTGTAGATGTCGAGCGTGGCAATGGCCGCGGCGGCTGCCGAGGGATGAGCAGAGTACGTGTAGCCATGGAAAAACTCGATCGCGTTGGCGGCCCCCGCATCGATCACCGCATCGTGAACAGCACGGCTTGCCGCAACGGCGCCCATCGGGATTGCCGCGTTATTGATCGCCTTGGCCATCGTCAGGAGGTCGGGCGTCACGCCGAAATATTCGCTCGCCGTCGGCGCGCCGAGACGACCGAAGCCCGTGATGACCTCATCGAAGATCAGCAAAATCCCATATTTGGTACAGATGTCGCGCAGCCGCTGCAGGTAGCCCTTGGGCGGCACGAGTACTCCAGTCGAGCCTGCGAGCGGCTCCACGATGACAGCGGCGATCGTCGAGGCGTCGTGCAGCGTCACGAGCCGCTCGAGTTCGTCGGCCAGATGTGCGCCCCAGGTCGGCTGACCGCGTGTGAAGGCGCACTCGGCGATGTTGAGCGTATGCGGCAGATGATCGACATGCGGCATCAGATTGCCGGAGAACGCCTTGCGGTTGGCGAGGATTCCCCCGACGGAAATACCGCCGAACCCCACGCCGTGATAACCGCGTTCGCGGCCGATGAAGCGCGTGCGCTGGCCTTCGCCGCGCGCGCGATGATATGCCAATGCAATTTTCAGGGCCGTATCGACCGATTCGGAACCCGAATTGGTGAAGAAAATCCGGTCCAGGCCGGCCGGCATGAATTCGGCCACCTTCGATGCCGCTTCGAACGCGAGCGGATGCCCCATCTGGAACGTCGGTGCATAGTCCATCGTCTCCAGTTGCCGGGAAACCGCTTCCGTGATTTCGGCGCGACCGTGCCCCGCATTCACGCACCATAGTCCTGCCGTCGCGTCGAGCACGGCGCGATCGTCGACGCTCGTGTAGTACATGCCCTTGGCCGCCTTGAACATACGCGGCGCGGCCTTGAATTGCCGATTGGCCGTAAACGGCATCCAGAAATTGGAAAGATTGGGGTTTTCCGTTGTGCTCATCCTATTGCCTCCATCGATATGCAACCGACTTTAGCGACTGTGCAGGCTACAATCACTGCACAGCAAAAAACGAGTGTTCAGACCGTACTGGTTTTTTCTTCCCGACTGTATTGAAATGTTCAAGCTGAATCTCTCCCGGTCCCGGAAAAACGAAGGTACGCTGGTCGAGCAAATCGTCTCGTCGGTCAAGCAGGAACTCAAGAACGCCACTTATCCCGCGGGCACTGCGCTGCCTTCGGTCCGCGCGCTCGCCAAATCCTACAACCTCAGCACCTATACCGTTTCCGAGGCCTATCAACGGCTCGTCTCCCTTGGATTGATCGTGGCGCGCGCGGGCGCGGGCTACCGCGTCGCGACACCGGTGGGCCAGGCGCCCGCGGCGCCGGCATGGCATGCCCCGAGCCTCAACGGGGCCTGGTTGCTCTCGGATGTCTTTGCCGACCAATCCATCCCGATCAAAGCCGGAAGCGGCTGGATACCGAACGATTGGGTCAACGAGAGCGGCCTGCAGCACGCGCTGCGCGTGGTGAGCCGCACGCCGGGCGCGCGCATCGGCGGTTACGGACATCCCTATGGCCTGGGCGCGCTTCGAGAATACATCGGGGGTTCGTTGCGCCGGTATTCGCTGTCGGTCGGCACGGCGGACGTGCTGCTGACACAGGGCGTCACCCAAGGGCTGGACCTGATCGTACGAACGCTGCTGCAACCGGGCGATACGGTCGTCGTCGAGGACCCTTGCTACTGCAATCTGCTGCAGATTCTGAAAGTCGCCTTTATCAATGTCGTCAGCGTCACCCGCACCGTGGAAGGCATCGACACGGACGAATTGGAATCCGTGGTCCGCGAACATCGCCCGAAAGGCATCTTCGTCAATACGGCGCTGCAAAACCCATCGGGCACCTCTCTGAGCGCGGCATCTGCCTTCCGCTTGCTGCAGATCGCCGATCGCGAAGGGCTATGGGTGGTCGAAGACGACATCTCGCGCGAACTCGCGCCGCCCGGCGCCCCGTGTCTCGCCGCGATGGAAGGATTGCGGCGCGTGATCTACCTGTCGGGATTTTCGAAGACGATCACGCCGGCCGCGCGCGTCGGCTACATCGCCGCCAATCGCGAGCTCATTTCGAAGCTCGCGCTGACCAAGATGGTCGTGGGGCTGACCTCCTCGGAAGTCACGGAGCGCATGGTGGCCAACGTGCTCATCGAAGGACATTACGACCGCCACACGGCGCATATTCGCGAGCGGCTTTTCAACGCGCATGCGAGCGTCGCCGAATCGATGCTGCACTCCGGGCTCGAAATCTTTCATACGCCCAACGCCGGTCTTTTCCTGTGGGCGAAGCTGCCGATCCCGCCCGAAGACAGTCTGGCCGTTGCAACCGAAGCGCTGACCAGGGGAATCTGGCTCGCGCCCGGCTCGTATTTCCGCCCGGGAGAGCCGGACTCGGCGTGGTTCAGATTCAATGCGGCCACATCTGACGTGCCCGAGCTTTGGGAATTCATCCGGAGGCTCGCGGCTTAGCGTTCTACCTTGGCCCCTCGCGCTTTTATGGTGGCACCGAAGCGCGCGTTACGGCCCTTGCCCTTGCGTATCCGATAGGATACGAGCGAAGTCCGTGTGACCTACCTGCTTCTGTATGGAGGCGACAAGTCGACCCAGAAGGCAGGCATCAAGCGCGCCCGGGCCCTGTGGAAGACAATCAACGACAGCAAAATGATATAATTGACGTCATTGAAAGCATCTTCGGAGATTTGATGATGGCTGTTTTGACTGTACGCAACGTGCCGGACGAGGTGCATCGTGCGCTGAGGCTCCGTGCTGCTCAGCACGGGCAAAGCACCGAGGCTGAGATTCGGGAAATTCTTGCGAGCGCGGTAAAACCGGAGAAACGTGTACGCATGGGCGACGCTTTGGCGGCTTTGGGCCGCGAAGCTGGCCTCACAAACGAGGACTTCGCGATCTTTGACCAGGCACGGGACAGGAAGCCGGCGGAACCGATGGGGTTTGAATGATCGTTCTGGATACCAATGTAGTTTCGGAAGCCATGAAACCGGAGCCGCACGCAGCCGTTCGGGCGTGGCTCAATGATCAGGCCGCCGAAACTCTGTACTTGTCGAGCGTAACATTGGCGGAGCTCCTGTTCGGTATCGCGGCACTGCCCACCGGTAAGCGTAAAACCATTCTGGCTCGCGCACTCGAGGGCCTACTGGAATTGTTCGAGGAACGTGTGCTGCCATTCGATATCGAAGCCGCGCGGCGCTACGCTGAACTGGCCGCGACAGCAAGAAACGGCGGCCGCGGCTTCCCGACACCAGACGGCTATATCGCGGCGATTGCGGCCTCTCGCGGATTCGTTGTCGCATCCCGCGATACATCGCCCTACGAAGCGGGCGGGCTTCAGGTAATCAACCCATGGGTGTCGATGAAGTAACGCGTCGCCCGTCCCCTGTTTGACGCGCCACGAGTAAGCTATGCCCAGGTGCCGGTCAAGAAACCGAACCGATCCAGGCAAATCATGAAGCGCGACTACGCAATCCAGCGCGGCACACTCGACGGAGTCGAGGCGTTCGTCCGTGTCGCCGAACGCCGCAGCTTTCGCGGCGCGGCGGCCGATCTTGGCGTGACCCCATCGGCGGTCAGTCAAGCCGTGCGCGCATTGGAAGCGCGCGTCGGCATTGCGCTGTTCACGCGTACGACCCGCAGCGTAGGCCTGACCGAAGCCGGCGAGCGTTTTCTCGAGCGCGCTTTGCCCGCGTTTCAGGAAATCGTCGCCGCGAGCAATGCCGCCCGCGAACTCGGCGCAAAACCGTCCGGCTTGCTTCGTATCGCTGTCCCGCGTGCCGTGGTTCCGCTGATTTTGCAACCGCTTCTCGCCTCGTTCAGCGCCGCCTATCCCGACATCGCAGTCGAGATCGCCGCCAGCGAAAAACTGATCGATCTGGCAAAGGAAGGCTTCGACGCGGGTATCCGGATGGGCGAATTCATTGCCAGTGACATGGTTGCCATCCGGCTCACACCGCCGTTTCGATTGATCGTGGTCGGCAGCCCGGCTTATTTCGCACGACGCGGACTGCCACAAACGCCCGCTGAGCTTGCCGCGCATTCCTGTGCCAGGCTGCGCCGCTCCAACGGCGCACTTGCCACCTGGCGGTTGAAGGAACGAAATGGGGTGATCGAGCTTGGCGTGTCGGGCTCGCTGATCGTCCATGACTTTCCGACGATGCTGGAGGCCGCGCTAAGCGGTGCCGCGCTGGCGCAGGTCCCGGAGCCCGTCGCCGCGGAACACCTCGCCTCTGGCCGGCTCGACGAAGTGCTCGCCAGATATGCGCCGCCTACGTCCGGCGTGTTCCTCTATTTCCCTGACAGAAAACAAGTGCTGCCAAAACTGCGCGCGTTCATCGAGCACGCGAGATCGTTCGCGCAAGCACAGCGAAGCGAAGTGTCGAAAACACCGAACGCTGGAGCGCGGCGCACGCGCTCTCGCAGTTGATGCCACGCTGGCCTTATTCGGAAGCGCCCCAAGATACGAGTACCGCGTGAATGTCGCGCGCATATTGATCGCGCAGGCGCGGCGTTTCGGAGTGGTAAGCGCCGATGGCTCGCCACGTATTTCCGTGACGCATCATTTTCTGCTTGAGCATCCATGCGGCCACATAAACGTTCACGCAGGCATTCCTTAACGCACCGGGCGGAACGCCATTGCGACGCAGTTCATTGAAATGGATGGAGTTGATCTGCGCCGTTCCGATATCCACGCTGCCATCCGCGTTACGGTGAACAGCGTCCGGATTGCCTTTTGATTCGAACCATACGATCGCTCGCAGAATCAGCGGATTGACGCCCTGATAAGCGCCGGCCTGTTCGTAGCAATCGGCCTCGGCGTGTGCGGCGCCATTCAGTGCGACGGTGCAGACGAGCGCCACCGCGAAACGCGCCAACGCTGAGTTTCGGCGGCGGAGTCGGGCCGGTGAAAGGTGCTTTGTCACGATACTGTCTCCGTGCGCAGGCGGCCGTGGTGGATCAACGCGTCATGGCAACGGACACGGCGTCGGGCGCCGAACGTGCATCGCTTGCGGTGCCGCGTAAAACCGCGTCGAGCTTGTTGGACATCGACATCAGGTAAGCGCGCGATTCCGGGCTGACCACCATGCGCACGACGATCTCGGCGGGCTTCACGGCATGCGTGCGTCCATGCACCGCCTTTTTGGAACGACGGGTGCCGTGCGCAGCGGGCGCCTCGTCCTTCATATCCTCCACGTCCTGCGCGGCCGATGTCGGCAACGATGCGAGCGGCGGCAACGGCGGCAGCAATTTGTCGGGATCGGCCGGCGCCACGAACTTCATCGCGGGTGTGCCCGCCGTGGTAGCGGCGGACATGGCATCCGTGTTCCCCTGCGCGGCGAAGACACCTTGCGACGCGGACAGAAGTGCAAGAGCAATCGTGAATCGAAACATGAAACGTCTCCTGTCACTCCGCCGGCTTGACCCGGACGCTATAGGGTTGGCAACTTCCCGTCGTCACGTTGTCGATGCGAACGGCCGCAGCCCGCTCGCGCGGGATGCCTCGTCGCACAGCCTGGTCGAGGTAGCCGAAATCCTGCGCAAGCGCGGCGATGACGATGGTCGTCGGCTGCGGCTGTTTCGCCGCCACGGCGCCGACTTTGGCCAGCACATCGCCTAATTGCGGATCGCGCGCGCCGAGCGCGTCGGGGGGAATGACTAGGTCGACGACGCTGGCCGCTGCCGGCTGCGCTTTGGCGTCGGCAGTGCCGGCATCGGGGCGCATTCCCTGCAATTGGGCGCACCCCGCAAATGCGGCGACGACAAAAAGGCTGGCGAGCAGTCTCATGGTTCTTCTCCACGCTAAGGAGTGCCTTATCGGCAGCGCGAAGCAATGGTTTAGCCCTCGAAAGCTAAAACTTCGAGCGCGCTAACGTTTGCGGGGAGATCGCGGGGGGCCATTATTCTGCGAACGCTGAACAAAATCGGCGTTTTGGACCAATTCAGGGAGTCTAATCAGACGAATACGCGACGCGAAAAGCCGCGTCATCGTCAGCCAAAGATCTCCAGTCCTCTCTTTTGTACGAGCTGGAGCATGCGGGCTGCGATACCGCTCGGCTTCTTGTCGCCTTGCTCCCACTGACGCACGGTGGACACCGTGGTGTTGAGATATACAGCGAACACGCCTTGGCTAACGTTGACCCCCTTCCGAATGCGAGCGATTTCTTTCGCATCGAAGTCCGGCGCCTTTTCGATACACAGATCTTCATATTCGCGCATCGTTTTCTTGCCGATGACTTTTGCACGATACAAGCCGGAAGCCGCGCTATGAATTGCTTCCGACGCATCGCTCCTGAAACGTGCCTTAGCCATTGCAAATCTCCACTAGTTCCTTCATTTCCAACAACCGATCGATGTCCGAGGCCTTCGCCTTGCCATAGTCGCGAGCGAGCTTCTCATTGGAAATCAGGTTGTCAACACAGGAAAAACATACCACCTAGTGGTACCATACGCAACGTAGTACTCGACGCCACCACGGACAGCGAAGGCCGCCTGAACACTGCACACAACCAAGGGATAAAGATTCCCGCTGTCAACCAGATTTGGCTTGGCCGTCAGCATCAATGGCCTTGCCAGACAAACCCAAGACGCTGATGCTGTGGCCCGGGGCACTCGAATCGACGAGGTCAGGCGATGACTGGAACGCAGCGAACACGAACGCAATTGCCCGGGCAGGTCGTCCTCGTATTACAGGGAGGGGGGGCATTGGGTGCCTACCAGCTCGGCGTCTATCAGGCAATGGACGAATCCGGGATACAACCGGACTGGGTTGTCGGCACTTCCATCGGCGCAATCAATGCCGCGCTGATAGTCGGGAACCCACCGGAGCGCCGTTATCGACGGTTATTGGAATTCTGGAGCCGCGTGACCGATCAGACGCGCTTGGACTCGACTGCACCATGGCCAGGCTGGAACAAAACCTTGGCAGAACTGACGACCATCGCGCACGGCATAGCCGGGTTCTTTCAGCCCAACCCGGCTTCCTGGCTCGGCCCGCTGGCTCGATTGGGCGTGGACCGCGCATCGTACTATCTGGTAGCGCCGCTTCGCGAGACGCTCGCTTCCCTGGTCGACTTCGATTTACTGAACGCCGGGCATCCACGACTTACCGTCGGAGCGGTCAACGTATGCACGGGTGCCATGCGCTATTTCGACTCACGCGATCAGCGTCTGTCCGTCGAGCACATCCTGAGTTCGGGTGCGCTACCGCCCGCCTTCCCGGCAGTGCGGATCGATGGCGAACCCTATTGGGACGGCGGCGTCTATTCCAACACACCGGTCGAGGTGGTGATGGACGATAAACCTCGCAGGAGCTCGGTCATCTTTTCGGTGCAGATGTGGAACCCCACCGGCCCCGAACCGGAAACTATTTGGCAAGTGTCGGAACGACAAAAAGACATTCAGTACGCCAGCCGCACCGACAGCCATATTGCACGTCAGCAGCAGATACATCGTCTGCGCCATGTGATACGCGAACTCGTCAAGCGCTTGCCGGAAGCCGAGCGTGCTACCGACGAGGTCAAGGAACTTGCCGCGTGGGGTTGCAATACCACCATACGCTTGATCAAGCTCGCCGCCCCTCGGCTCGACGGGGATGATCAACTGAAGGACATCGAT
This sequence comes from uncultured Paraburkholderia sp., assembly GCA_966421005.1. Classification (GTDB taxonomy): domain Bacteria; phylum Pseudomonadota; class Gammaproteobacteria; order Burkholderiales; family Burkholderiaceae; genus Trinickia. The sequence continues at coordinate 163 of CBJLAJ010000107.1, read as the reverse complement.
TTCACCCCGGCGGGGCTCGCCGCGCGCCAGAAGGCAGGCTATCAAGATGCGATGCGTGCGATTGCGGCGCGCCCCTGGGAAGCCCCGATCGATCCAATACAAGGGATGACGGTGTACAGCACGGATGGCCAAATCAACAAGCCTAGGCAGTCTTGATAGCGAT
>CBJLAJ010000106.1:0-18728 GCA_966421005.1 uncultured Paraburkholderia sp. | reverse complement strand
GCGGTACCCGCCCCCGGCACGGGTGCGAGATCGGCGTCGAGCGAAAGATCGGCGGCGGGCGCACCGGGGCTGAACGTCTGGGGGTTGATGTGAGCGAATGCGAGCTTCGCGCGCTTGAGCGGCACGGGTGCAAAAGGCGTTGCCTCCACCACGGCGTGCCCGCTGAGCTTGAAACCGTTCGCTTCGATATTCGCCGTCAGCGCCTCGAGCGTGCCGGCGAGACGCACGCTCGCCTGGGCCGGCTCGTGGGCGAACTCGCCTGTATAAGCTGCGTTGCCCGAGAGCACGAAAGGCCGCACGCCGTCGAGCGAGAGATCGGCCGTGATCGCCCCGTAAGGCGTATCGAGCCCGCCGAGCGACAGCGCATGGTGCCGGCCATCGCTACGGCCGCTCAGCCGCAGACGGCCGAATTCCATCACGCTTGCACCGTCATGAACACGCAGCCGGTCGATACCGATCGAACGCACGTCGAGCTGGATCGGCAAGCGCAGGCTCTGCGGCAAACTCGTCGGCGCATTGCTGCGCGAAGGCGCAAACCGCGCATCGACCGTACCGGCGTGCAGATCGGCGATCGTCAGGCGCCACGGCGAGCGCGTCAGCGCCCATCGGCCGCTCAGCCGGTCGATGCGAATTTCCGTCGCACCTGCCGCACCTGCTGCATCTGGCGCGCCGCCGGACGTCACTGGAGGTTGAAGAAAGTGCAGGTTCGCCAGTCGCACGCCGCTCGCGAGCGTCCCACCTTCGAACGTGCCGGAGAGCCGACCGCCCGAGAGCGCCACGGCGACACGCCACACGAGCCGGGCCCCGCGCTCGGTCGTGAGTGCGCCGTACAGCCCCAGTACCTCGGCGCCCATCACGAACACAATGCCGATCACCGACAATGCGAACACACGCCGCACCCGGCGACGCGCGCGGCGCGTTGGCGGTGGTGGCGACGGCGGTGGTGGCGGCGGTTGCGTTGGCGAATCGTTCGTCATGCTCGTTTCGGGAAAATCGGTCGCGGCATCAGAAGGCGATACCGAGCGTCAGATAGGGCCTTACGCTCTTGTTGCGAATGCCATAGGCGAGATCGACGTTGACCGGCCCGACGGGGCTGCGCCAGCGCGCGCCGAGGCCCACGCCGCTGAACAGCGTCCGCTCGTGCCAGGTGTCCGTCGCCGTGCCGACGTCGTAGAACACGGCGGCGCCCCAGTCGTGCGAAAACCAGTGCTGATACTCCGCTGTGCCCGTGACGAGGTACTTGGTCGGCAGCACCGAACCCGATACGTTGTTACCAATACTCTGAAACCCATAGCCGCGTACGGAGTTCGAACCTCCCGCACGAAAGAGCAGCGATGCCGGCACGTCGGACGTGCTGCCGCTCGTGAACACACCGCCCAGTTCCGCGCGAAAAAGCACGAGATCGCGCTTGCCGACGGGCAGGTACTGCACGCCGCGCGCGTAGCCGCGCACGAACGTCGCGTCCGAGAGCGCATGGCGCACGGCAAAGCCCGCCTCGGCGTGCAGGAGATTGCCCGAATGCGGAAAAAGCGGATCGTCGACATTGCGCCGCGTCCACGACCACTGCGGCACGAGCGCGCGGCTCGTCTTCGGGCTGGCGGCATTCTGATCGAGCCGATCGATGTAGTACTGCAGCGAGTACGCGTAATCGATGAACTGCGACGTACGCGTGCGTTGCACGCCAATGCGTGCGCTGTAGATGCGCGTATCCGATACGTTCGTGCTGGTATAGGACGCCAGCGCGCTGTTGACCCAGCCCCGCTTACCTGGCGGCATGGACAATTGAATCTGGCCGTATTGCTGAATCTGGTCGAGCCGGCCCTGGACCGAAAACGGCCACGCCGCGCCGAACGCATTCAGATAGGAGTAGGCTCCCTGCACATGCGCCCCCGTGTCCGTCGCATAGCCGACGCCGCCGCGCACGCTGTTGTAGGGGTACTCGCTGACCTTCACGTGAATCGGCGTCTCGTGCGGCTTGCTGACGTCGCTGTCGACATCGATCGCGACGCTCGCGTAATACGGCGTGTTCTGCAGTTGTCGCTGCAGTTCCTCGATCCGGGTCGTGTCATAGAACTCGCCGATTGCGATGGGATTGACGTTCGTCACGATCCATTCGGGATAGCGGCGCACGCCCGAGACATCGAGCGGGCCGAGCGTGAACGTCGGGCCGCTGTCGAACGCGACGGAAAGTGCGGCCGTTTTCTTGCGCGGATCGATGAGTGCCTGGGAGCGCGCAATCTTCGCGCCCAGGTAGCGGCGTGCCTGCAGCGCCTTGAGCGCGGCTGACTTGGCATCGCTCCAGCCCGATTGCGTGAACGGGTCGCCCGCGTGCAACGAAAACGCGAAACGCGCCGCGTTCTCGCGGGCAGGGTCTTCCGAGTTTGCGGGACCGGTGAACGAGAGTTCGATCGACGAGACCTCCGTGCGCGGTCCGGGATCGACGTGCACGATCACATCCTTCTTGCCCTCGGTCGTGGGCACGTGGGTGCGCACGACCGGCGAGAAATAACCACCCATGGCCGCGAGATCGCACACCTGCTGCGGGGTCGCCGTCACGAGAAAGTCGAATTGGTCCTCGGTGATGTCGTCGCGTTTCGCAAAACGCGAGAGGTCGAGATGCGCCTTGAGCAGTTTGCGAAGCTCGCGCGGCGCATCGATCTCGATGCCGTATTTGGCCGAAGCCGGTAGCGCAGTCCCGCCCAGCGCAGCGCCGACAGCGGCGGCGAGCCAGCCGCGAGCGAAGCGCCTCGCGCACCGACGCGCGGTGCGCTTGACGCGCGGGTTGTCGATCACTGCTTCCCGCAAACGGGACCTCCCGGCAACGTTGAAGTGACGAGCTCACGCACGGCGCATACGAGCGCGCGCCGCACGGGTCGCTCATTTGACCACAGCCGCGGCGCGGCGGGCGGCCGGTTGAAATGGGCAATACGTGAGAAACGCACCGGAAGCACGCCGCCGCACGCGCCGTTTTGACGCCGCTGCGCCCGCGATGTTCCGCCCGCCATCGCATGCGCTAAAATCCCGTGTTGCGAGAGACGGTGCTCGCCGCACCGATATGCCCCTATTTTCCACGATCGACGAGCCATGTATCAATCGGATATCACGCAGTTCCTGAACCAGCTCAAGCAGCAACAGCCGACGCTCGAAGAAGAGCAGCGCCGCGGCCGCGCGCTCCTTTGGGACAAGCAGCCGCTCGATCTCGAAGAACGCGCGCGCCAGCAGGCTTCGCGCGTGAAGCAAACGTCGTACGTCTACTACCAGAACTTCTGAGCGGCACCGCGTGAACCCCGCTGACGAGACCACGCGCTCGCAAGAGCCGGTCTCGGCGCTCGCCGCGCCCGCCACGGACACGACGCCCGACACGATCGACGGCGTCGCGTTCGCGCGCCTGTACGGCGAGCCGCTCTTCAAGCTTCCGCAAGATCTCTATATTCCCCCGGACGCGCTCGAAGTGTTTCTCGAGACGTTCGAAGGTCCGCTCGACCTGCTGCTCTATTTGATTCGCAAGCAGAACTTCAACGTGCTCGACATCCCCATGGCCGATGTCACGGCGCAATATCTCGGCTATGTCGAGCAACTGCGCCAGACGAATCTCGAGCTCGCTTCGGAGTATCTGCTGATGGCGGCGATGTTGATCGAGATCAAGTCGCGCATGCTCTTGCCGGTGAAAAAAGCGGATACCGGCGAGGAAGCCGAGGACCCGCGCGCCGAACTCGTGCGGCGCCTGCTCGAATACGAACGGATGAAACTCGCCGCGCAGCGCATCGATCAGCTGCCCCAGCTCGGGCGCGATTTCCTGCGGGCCGACGTGTATATCGAGCAGAGCATGGCACCGCGCTTTCCCGACGTCGTCATCGACGATCTGCGCGCGGCGTGGGCCGATGTATTGAAGCGCGCGAAGCTCGTTGCCCACCACAAGATTTCGCGCGAGGAGCTGTCCGTACGCGAGCACATGAGCCTGATCCTGCGGCGGCTGCAAAACGCGCGCTTCATGGAGTTCGCCGAATTGTTCGACGTCTCGCGCGGCGTGCCCGTCGTCGTCGTCAATTTCATCGCGATGCTCGAGCTGTCGCGCGAATCGCTGATCGAGATCACGCAGGCCGAACCGTTCGCGCCGATCTACGTGCGGCTCGCTTATTTGCCGGCGTAGTGCGCAACGGGGCAACGGTGTGCTGGAGGATCGCCTCTTTTCGATACTGCGCCCCGTCAAATCCTCTACAATCGGCGCGCTTTAGCCGCCCATGCGCTCGCCCGCGCACTAACCCGGTCCATCATGAAAGTCATCAGCTCGATCCAGGAATTGCGCGACCAGTTGCGCGGACAGAACCGTACGGCTTTCGTGCCGACCATGGGGAACCTGCACGAGGGGCATCTCTCGCTGATGCGGATCGCCCGTCAGCATGGCGACCCTGTCGTCGCGAGCATCTTCGTCAACCGGCTGCAATTCGGGCCGAACGAGGATTTCGACAAGTACCCACGCACGCTCGAAGCCGATATCGACAAGCTGCAAAAGGAAAACGTCTATGTGCTCTTCGCGCCCACCGAGCGCGATATGTACCCCGAGCCGCAGGAGTATCGCGTGCATCCGCCGCATGACCTCGGCGATATCCTCGAGGGTGAATTCCGGCCCGGCTTTTTCACGGGCGTGTGCACGGTCGTCATGAAGCTGATGGCCTGCGTGCAGCCGCGCGTGGCGGTGTTCGGCAAGAAGGATTACCAGCAGCTCATGATCGTGCGGCGCATGTGCCATCAGTTCGCGCTGCAGACCGACATCGTTGCCGCCGAAACGGTGCGCGACACGGACGGGCTCGCGCTCAGCTCCCGCAACCGCTATTTGACCGAGGCCGAACGCGCCGAAGCGCCGATGCTCGCCGCCACGCTCGCGCATCTGCGCGACACCGTGCATGCGGGCGATCGCGACTTCAAGCGGCTCGAGCGCGACGCCATGGCCAGCCTCGCCGCACGCGGCTGGCAACCCGATTATGTGGCCGTGCGCAAACGCGCGGATCTCATCGCGCCGGCAGCGCACGACACCGATGCGCCGCTCGTCGTGCTCGCCGCGGCGAAGCTCGGCGCCACGCGTCTCATCGACAATCTGGAAATCTGAAGCGGCACGCGCCAGTTGCCGCGCACGTCAGAGGAAAGCACCATGCAGCGCCATTTGCTCAAATCGAAGATTCACCGCGCCGTCGTCACGCATTGCGAGCTCCACTACGAGGGCTCCTGCGCAATCGACGAGGACCTTCTCGAAGCGGCCGATATCGTCGAGAACGAACGCATCGATATCTGGAACGTCAACAACGGCGAGCGGTTTTCGACCTACGCCATTCGCGGCGAACGCGGCAGCGGCATGATCTCGCTGAACGGCTCGGCCGCGCGGCGTGCCCAACTGGGTGATCTCGTCATCATCGCCGCGTTCGCGATGGTCGATGAGGCCGACCGGGCGGCCGGCTGGGAGCCGAAACTCGTATTCGTCGACGAACACAACAAGATCAAGGGAAGCCGGGCGCACGTGCCAGTGCAAAGCTGGAGCTGAGGGCCGGGCGGCCTGAGCGGACCGAATGCGGCTGCCCGCGCGGGCAGCCAGTGCCATTACCTGGCCGCCCAGGCGACGATCGGTTCCCACTGTTCGAGGTCTTTTTCGACGCGGCTTTTTGCTACGTCCCATAGCGTGAGGCCGTGCGCGGCCAATTGCACGTAGTTCTGCGTATCGCGCAAATAACCGAGCACCGGCAGCTCGAGCCCCTCGACGAAGCGGTGCAGTTGGTCCGCCGAGCGCGTGCGCGCGTCCACGCGCATCCCGACGACCCCCATTTCGATCGCACCCTTGCGCACGGCCTTCTCCTTCGCGAGCCGCTCGAGGAAATGCTGGGTGGCGAGAATGTCGAACATCGACGGCTGCAGCGGCACGATGACCTTGTCCGCCAGCTCGAGCGCCGTCGCGAGGCGATTGCCGTGCAAACCGGCCGGCGTATCGACGATGGCCCGCTCGAGCCCGCGCGGTGGCTTCGCGGGCGCATCGGGATCGATCGGCCAGCTTTCGATAGGCGGTAGACCGCCGGGACGCAGCTCGAGCCACGACTGCGCCGATTGCTGCCGGTCCAGGTCCGCAAGCGCAACCCATTCCCCGTTTGCCGCGAACGCGCCGGCCAGATTGGTCGACAACGTGCTCTTGCCCACCCCGCCCTTGGGGTTGGCCACCACGATTACCGTCATGAACGCTCCCGATTTGCGAAGCCGTCTGGCCCCGTATAGGTGTCGATGATATCGGCAAATCGGTTCCGCGGTAGCCCCTTCGGCAGGCCGCTCATAGCGCACAGACCGAGGCGAAGCCGGTGACGCGCGCCTTAGCCGTTACAATCGCGCGATGACCACGCCAGACCTCACTTTCGTGCTTGGCGGCGCCCGCTCGGGCAAGAGCGCCTGCGCCGAGAGCCTTGCCGAAGCCTCCGGCCGGCCCGTGACCTACATCGCGACGGCCCGCGGCGCCGATGCCGAGTTCGCCGAGCGCATCGCTCACCACCGGGCGCGGCGGCCGGCGCATTGGAAGCTCGTCGAAGCGGGCGCCGCACTCGATGAAGCGCTTCGCGCGGCCGACGGCGATGACGTCTGCCTGCTCGTCGATTGCCTGACGTTATGGCTCGCCGGCCTCTTGTGCCCCCCCGAGGCGTGCGGCCCGGCGTTGGACGATGCCGAGACCGGCATGCGGATCGACGCGCTCATGGCGGCGCTGGCGGGCGCTCGCGCGCGCGTCATCGTCGTCAGCAACGAGATCGGCCTGGGCGTAGTGCCGCTCGGCTCGGCGACCCGTGCCTACGTCGACACGCTCGGCCGGCTCAATCAGCGCGTGGCCGCGCTCGCGCCCGAGGTCCTGCTCATGGTGGCTGGGCTACCGCTCGCCGTGAAAGCCGCGCCACGCCGGACATGAGACGCCCGGTGCGCAAGCTTGGCAGGACGCTCGTCGTCGCCGCCATCGCGCTCGCCGGGGCCGCGGGGTGGCCACTGAGCGCGCACGCGGCCGTTTCCGTCGTCGACGATGCGGGCCGCACCGTCACGCTCGCGAGGCCCGCCGAGCGGGTGATATCGCTCGCGCCGCACACGACCGAGCTGGTGTATGCGGCCGGCGGCGGCGCGCGGCTCGTGGGCGCGGTGTCCTATAGCGACTACCCGCCCGAAGCCAACGCGCTGCCGCGTGTGGGCAGCAACGCGGCCCTCGATCTCGAGCGGATCGTCGCGCTGCGGCCCGATCTCATCGTCGTCTGGCGGCACGGCAACGACACGCGGCAGCTCGACAAGCTGCGCGCGCTCGGCATCGCGCTGTTCGTCAGCGAGCCACACAAGGTCGACGACGTCGCGACGAATCTCGAACGCCTCGGCACCCTGCTCGGCACCGACAGCACGGCCCGGGCGGCGGCACAGCGCTACCGCGGCGATGTCGCCCGCCTGCGGGCACGCTACGCGGCGCGACCCATGGTCAGCGTGTTCTATCAGGTATGGGACCGTCCGCTCTTGACGCTGAATGGCGCGCATATCGTGAGCGATGCCATTGCGCTGTGCGGCGGACGCAACGTCTTCGGCGCGCTGGCGGCGCGCGTGCCGACGGTCTCGGTCGAAGCCGTCGTGGCGGCGAACCCCGAGGCGATCGTCACGGCGGCGAAAGGCGCCACCGCGCCCACGGCCGATGCGCCGCTGCCCGATCTCGCCCGATGGCGCGCCTGGCCGAGCATGACCGCCGTCGCACGCGGCAATCTGTTCGCCATCGACGGCGATCTGATCAATCGGCCCGGGCCTCGTCTGACCGAAGGCATCGATGCGCTTTGCCGGGACCTCGAAACGGCTCGCGCAAGGCGGCCGGTGCCCGGCGCCGGGACATCCGGAACACATTGAGCGGAGCCTTGCGTGGTCGCGGCGAGGGGGCTACGTCAACCATTCCACCGAATCAACCGCCAGGCGTCACCCTCCGCCTCGCCCCGCAGCCAGACGATACCGGCCATCGCGACGGGCCAGCCAAGTATCGTTTCGAGCGGCGTGGCAAGCGCGAGCGAGGCCAGCATACGGATCACACCCGCATGCGTGACGACGAGCGTCGGCGCCATGCGTCCCAACCCGGGTGCCGCACTCGCATTGCACGCCCTCGTCCAGGTCTCGAACCATTCGCTCACGCGCGCGCCGAACTGCGCCACGCTTTCTCCGCCGTGCGTGCGTGCGTGGCGCAAATCGGCCGCCCAGGCGTCGAGCGCCGCGCGGTCGATCGCATCCCATCGAAGACGCTCCCAGGCGCCGAAATCGATCTCCTGTACTCTCGCATCGACGGTCTCGACGCAGCCCAAACGGCGCGCCAACTGACGCGCCACATCGACGCACCGAACGAGCGGACTCGTGACGAGCGAGCGCGGCAGTGGAACATCGAGGGCAGCCAGACGGGCGACGATGGCGGCAGCCGCCTCGCGCTCGTCGACGGCGAGCGGCACGTCGGTGCGCCCGTAGCAGACGCCGCGTTCGACAGCCGGCGCCGGATGGCGGATCAGGATGAGATCCATGCCAGAACGACGAGGTAAATCGCGAGCTCGAAAATCTGCTGCGCGAAGCCGAGACAATCGCCCGTATAGCCGCCGAGGCGCCGCTGGAAATAGCGCGCCATCGCCATGCGCAATGCGGCCGCCACGGCAAGCACCGCGAGTCCGGCGCGCCAGTCCGGCCAGAAAAGCCATGGCAACCCCAAGACGGCGATGAGGCCATAGGTGCGCACGGACATGCGCTGCGCGACAGCCAGCGCCTTGCCTTCAGCGCGCGCGTAATCGAGCGTGACGAGCAGGCTCGCGGCGAGCGCGCGGCTGGCCGCGTGCGCGGCCACCATGAGCCACGCGGCCAGAAGCGGGGGAAGCGCCGCGAGCGTTTGCCATTTGATCGCGAGCGCCATGGCCAGCGCGATCGCGCCGAACGCGCCGATGCGCGGATCGCGCATGATCCGCAGCACATCCTCGCGCGCCATGCCGCCGCCGAACGCATCGCAGCAATCGGCCAGCCCGTCTTCATGAAAGGCGCCGGTAGCGAGAAGGGTCGCCGCCATCGACAGCAGCACAGCGAGCGACGCCGGAAAAACGCGCAACGCCAGCAGGTAGGCAAGCGCACCGAGCGCGCCGACGAACGCGCCGATGAGCGGGAAGTAACGGATGGCGCCGGCCAGGTCGCCTTGCCCGGTACCTATGCCATACGGTACCGGCACGCGCGTGAAATAGCCGAGCGCGGCGCACAGATAGCGCCATTCGGCGCGCGGATCGACGCGGCGGGCGCCACCGGCGCCCGGCCCGCCGCCATCACGCGTCATGATGCGGCGCGCCCGTGGCCGCGTTCACCCGATCTGCCCGACCCCTCGGATTCGCCGGGCTTGTCCGTATCGTCACGTCCCGCCACGCCAGCGGACTCGAAGCTCGCCATTTCGTTGAGGAATGCGACGGCCGCACGCAAGAGCGGCAACGCGAGCGCGGCACCCGTGCCTTCGCCGAGCCGCATATCGAGCGCGAGCAGCGGCTTGGCATCGAACGCGTCGAGCATGCGCCGGTGACCCGCTTCGTTCGACAGATGGGCAAAGACGCAATAATCGCGCACCGCGGGCGCCAGCATATTGGCGACAAGAAACGCCGAAGTGGCGATGAATCCATCGACGAGGATCGTCATCCTCGCCTCGGCCGCGGCAAGATAGGCGCCTGTCATCATCGCGATCTCGAAGCCGCCGAACGCCGCCAGGACGTCGAGCGGCTGCGTTGCACCGGCGTGAAGAGCGAGCGCCGCGCCGAGGACGCGCCGCTTGTGCGCAAGCCCCGCATCGTCGAGCCCGGTGCCCCGGCCGACGCACTCGTCGATCGGCACGCCCGCGAGCCGGCTCATCAGACATGCGGCGGACGACGTGTTCGCTATACCCATCTCGCCGAAGCCGATCACGTTGGTGCCAAGCGCCGCGTGATGCCGCACGCGCTGCGCGCCGGCCTCGATGGCCGCGATCGCGGCTTCGCGCGTCATGGCGCATTCGCGCGCGAAGTTGCGCGTGCCGCGCGCGATGGGAATGTCGACGAGACCCGGCAGCGCGTCGAAAGGCGTCGCCACCCCCGCGTTGACGACTTCGAGCGTAAATCCGGCCACCGAGCTGATCGCATTGATGGCCGCGCCTCCGGCGAGAAAGTTCGCGACCATCTGCGCCGTCACCGCCTGCGGGTAGGGGCTCACACCCTCCTCGGCGATGCCATGGTCGCCCGCGAAGACGATCATGGCGGGCCGGGTGAGCGTGGGGTGCGTAGTACGCTGAATCATGCCGAGCTGGCAGGCGAGCGTCTCGAGCCGGCCAAGACTGCCCGGCGGTTTGGTCTTGCCATCGATGACGCGCTGAAGCTCCGAGCCGAGCGAACGATCGAGCGGCTCGACGGTGGGCAGCGTAACGGGAGGATTCATAGCTGTCATACGTTCCATCAAAGTTGGTTTCTTGCGGCCCTTTTCGCTTACCGAGCGGCCCTGTTCGCCCAATTCTTTTCAAGCGAATGGGCGACAGGGTTCGCACACAGTGCGCGTTCTTCGGGGTGACGGCGTGGTTACGCGGAAACACTGACTATAAAGCAGGCTGCACGCGCGAGAGACGCGAACATCATTCCGCTGGAAGACGTTCAATGCGAATGCAGCGCCGGCACGAGCGCCTCGTAACCCTGCGCTTCGATGAGCACGAGCGGATAGCCGAACGCACGGCTCGCGAGCGCGGGCGTCAGCACCTCCCGTACCGGCCCGGCATACGCCGCGCCGTCGCCGGACATCAGGAGCGCGTGGGTCGCGAAACGACGCGCAAGATTCAAATCGTGACAGGAAAACAAGACCGTGCGGGGGCTTTCTTGCAACCACCGCACGAGCAACGTCAAACAGTCGATCTGATGGCGCAGATCAAGATGCGCGAGCGGCCCATCGAGCAACAGTAGCTGCGCATCCTGGCAGAGCGCCGCGGCGAGCGCCACACGCTGGCGCTCGCCGCCCGAGAGCGAGCGTACGTCGCGCGCCGCCAGCGGTGCGAGCGCGAGTGCGTCGAGGGCCGCGTTCGCCGCCACACGATCGCGCTCGGTCTCCCAGCCCCAGCCGCCGAGATACGGAAAGCGGTTCAGAAGGACGATATCGAATACGCTCGCACTGAAGGCGTCGTGCGTGTTTTGCGGCATCAGCGCACGACGTTTCGCGAGTTCGCCGGGCCGCCAATCGCCGATCGGCACATCATCGAGCGCAACGAACCCGCGCGATGGCGGCACGACCCCCGCAAGCGTCGAGAGCAGCGTCGTTTTTCCCGCCCCATTCGGGCCCGCCACGCACCAAAGCTCGCCGGCACCGAACGTCTGAGAGAAATCGCGGAGCAAGACCCGCTCGCCCGCGCTCAGCGTGAGTTCGCAAGCCGCGAGCGTCGAACTGCCCGTTCGCGCGCCGCTCATCGAGACCTCCGCGCGAGCATCCAAAGAAACACCGGTACGCCGAACAACGCCGTGACGACACCCACCGGCAACTGCGCCGGCGCGGCGACCGTGCGCGCGACGAGATCGGCAATCATGACGAAGAGGCCCACGGGAAGCGCGTTGGTCGGCACCAAAACGAGTTGGTCGTTGTCGCACGCAAGACGCAACGCATGCGGCACGACGAGGCCGACGAAGCCGATGGTGCCTGCCGTCGTCACCGCCGCCGCGGCCGCAAGCGATGCCACGAGATAAATGCGCAAACGCAGCCGTCCCGCTTTCACCCCGAGTGCGAGCGCCAACGCGTCGCCGCGCGCGAGCACATTGAGCTGCGGGCTAACTGGAACCGCCGCGGCAAGCGCGAGTGCCAATGCCACCAGCGCGGGCCCGGGGCTGCCGGCGCCGTTGAGATCGCCAGCGAGCCAGAAGAGGATGCCTCGCAGCCGCTCGTCGGGCGCACGCGTCAGCAACAGCGTGACGCCGGCTCCCCAACCCGTCGCAAGCACGACACCGGTGAGCAGCAGCCTCGGCGACGCCTCTTGCGGCTCACCGCCCGCCAGTGCACGACGAGCGAAACCGAGCACGAGGGCAATGGTGAACAAGGCGCCCGCGAACGAAGCCGCATCGACGAACCACCATGCGGCACCCGTGAGCAACGCGGCGATCGCGAATACGGCCGCGCCGCCCGATACGCCGAGCACGTAGGGTTCGGCAAGCGGATTGCGCAACAGCACCTGCAGCAGCGCGCCGGCCAGCGCAAGCAGTCCGCCGCAGGCGAAGCCCGCGAGCGCGCGCGGCAGGCGCAGACTACGCACGATCTCGTCGATCGTATCGGCGCCGGGCGCGCCGGCATGCGCGAGCGCGGCGAGCGCGCGCAGCGGCGAGACCGTCACGCTGCCGAGCGCGAGCGCCGCGACAAACACGATACAGGCGAGCGCGCCCAGCGTAAGCCAGATGAAGGCCGCGCGTTTCGCGTTCATCGCCGGCGGTGTCCGCAACGCAGTGCCGCTCATCGCCGCTCACTCCCGCGCGCGTGCGCCCTATTGCTGCTGCCAACCCAGCGTGACGAACGCACTGCGCCGGGGGCGTGTTGTAGGTGTAGGCGAGCTCATAGTGCTTATCGAAGAGGTTGTCGATCTGGGCGGCCAGATACCAGGCCTTCGTGATGCGGTAGCGCGCGGACAGATTCACGACGCCATATCCGCCGAGCGCGGTGCCGCTATCGGTGCGCGCACCGCTCAGGATCCACTCGCCGCCGACGCGCCACGCGCCGATGCTGTGGTTCGCCGCAAACGATGCGAAGTGTCGCGCGCGCCGGTTCAGATCGACGTTCGCCTCTTCGTCGACCGGATTTTGCACCGTCACCGCGGCACGGATGTCCGTCTTGCCGATGTGCCCGCGCCACGATGCCTCGATGCCCTGCACTTTCGCGCGACCCACGTTTCGAGCGACGTAAAAGAGCCCGCCTTGCGTCGGTACGTAATTGATGAGGTCGCTGTAGTTCGTCTGAAACGCGGTGAGTCGCGCCACGCCGAATGCGTCGGCCGCATACTGCAGTGCCGCCTCGACAGCGTGGCTGCGCTCGGGCCTGATCGAGCGATTGCCGCTACCAGGGTAGTACAGATCGTCGAAGCTCGGCGCGCGAAACGCGCTCGCATAACTGAACCGCGCCGCCCAGCGGTCGGTGACGTCGTAGCCGTAGCCCAGGTAGTAAGTGTTGGCACCGCCGAAATCGGAATACTGATCGCGGCGGACGTTCGCCTGTATGCGGCTCGCGCCGAAGCGCCCCGTATAGCCCGCGAACGCCGAATCGACGCGCCGCGCGGGCGCGGCGAAGATATCCGATTCGAGCGATTGATCGAGATGCTCGTAGCCGAGTTGCAGCGTATGCTCCGGCGACAGCGTGAAATCGTTCTGCCATGTGTACTGCCGGTTGTTCGTGTCGAAACGGTTGTCGTAGACGCCATTCGTTTTCTCGACACTGCGATCGTCGCCCTCGGCCACGGTGAAGTGGGCAGTCCACCAATCCGTCAGCTTGCCGTTGGCGAATACGGATGCCTCGCGAACTTTGCTGTAGAGGTTATTGAGATCGGTCGGCATTCCGTAGGGATTATCGAAACTCGCATTGCCGTTCGATTGAAAAAAACGTATTCCCGCATCCCACTTGTCGCTGAACCGATGACGCATCGCCGCCGATACCGTCTCGTTCAGATAGCCGTTCGCATTGGGATTGGCATTCGGCGCGAGGACCGGATCGATCGACGAAAAGCCGTCGTTCTTGAAGCGCGAAACGTTAAAACTGAAAGTCGTCCTGCCTTCCTTGTCCAATGCGCCATCGACACCGGCTGCCTGCGTTTGCGTGCGATAGCTGCCGTAGCCGAGCGAAAAATGAAAACGCGGCGGATGATTGCCGCCGTCTTGCGTGAAGATCTGCACGACGCCTCCCATCGCGCCCGAGCCATAAAGCGCGGAGACATCCCCGTTCACGACTTCCACATGGTCGATTTGCGACAGCGGAAGCTGGGCCATCTGTGTCTGCGCGAGACTGACCGAATCGACACGCACGCCGTCGATCAGCACGAGCGACTGCGTCGGCGAGCCGCCGCGCAGCATCAGACTGGCATTGCCGCCCGGCCCGCCATTACGGATGATCTGCGCCCCCGGCGCGAGCGAAAGCAGCCCCGGCAGATCCATGGCCGTCGAATCCTCGATATCGCGCCGCGCGAAACTCGTAGTCTGCGGGATCGCATCGGCGAGTGCCTGCGGCGAACGCCGCGCGGTCACGACGATCGGCTCGAGTGCGCCAGGGGTCGAATCGGATGAGGCGGAAGTTGAAGTTGAAGTTGAAGTTGAAGTCGAAGTTGAAGCTGAAACCGTTGACGAACGCGACGGTGCGTCGCCAGCGGACGATTGCGCGAGCGCGGCAAGCGGCAAGCCTGCGAACGCAACGCATGCCGCGCGGAGCATGGGCAAGGACATCGATGGTGTTCCAGTGATCGGCAGGCCGTCCGCTTCCCCGCAGACCGCCTTCGTCTGAGCGCGCCCCGCAACGGGCAACGCGCTCTCGCGTCGCCGTCGGGAAACGGCCCTCCCCTTTGGCCGGTATCCGGGCTGACGAGCGCTCGAATCCGCCTTCCCACGCATCAACGCGCAGTGGCTTCGGATCGATTTCGCCGCGACAAAAACGCGAACGATGCATCGCTTACCGTTGCGGGGGCAGCACAGGTTGGCGCGCGAAACGCCGCACGCTCCCTGTTTCCCGTTTAACCTCGCGCATCGGATACGAGCGCGCGGGCACCAAAGTGCCGCAAGTGTAGGAGCGGGCCCCATGAGCGTCAAGAATGGTCCATTTGGCGTCTCGTGCGGCAACATCGGCATAAATCGACAGGATGTTGTTACGTCTCGATACGAGACAAGAAGCGGACGCTCGCGCATTCCGCGCTAAAATGCGCAAGTCTTTAGAGGACGCAGCAGATGCTCACGGAACTCGAAACCCTGTCACAGAACATCGGCCGGCTGATCGCGATCAACGAACGCCATCAGCAGGCCCGCCACGCGCTCGAAGAGCAGCTTGCGCAATTGCGCGCGGACAACGACTCGGCCCGCGCCGAGCTCGAGCTCCTGCGCGACGAACGCAATGCCTTGCAAGTCGAGCGCGACACCTTGCTTGCGAAGATCGACGATGCGCAGGTCCGCCTGAACGCGATTCTCGAAAAACTGCCGCGCACCAAGGGTCCGTACGACGGCGACAATCAGCTCGATCTGCTCGCCGAGCCGGGCGGGCACGATGCGCCGAACGGCAACCCGGCGCCGAATTCGGCGGCTCAGCAGGGAGAAAACGCATGACGACGAAGCAGATCGAAGCGACGATTCTCGGGCAGACGTACCGGCTTGCATGCTCGCCCGAAACCGAGGCCCAACTGCTCGACGCCGTCGCGCGCGTCGACGCCGAAATGACGAAGGTACGCTCGGTGAGCAACGTGCGCGGCACCGATCGCATCGCGGTCATGGCGGCGCTGTCGCTGGCGTCGGAACTCGTCAAGCTGCAAGAAAGCATTCGGCATGGGGAAGCATTCCCGGCCGAAGAAATCAGGCGTACAATGCGCCAAATGAACGAACAGCTCGGCGCGGTGCTGGAACAAAGCGAAGCGCGATAGCCCATGTATCGAGGTGCAGCGCCTCGAACACCGGTTGTTGTGACTGTTCGGTATTTTCAGCTTTACACAAGTTTTACGGCTTCCCTGCCTGGTTCGCCAAGGTCATAAATTCCTTGAACCAATGCCATGTGCACGGTTGCGGAAATTTGCAGCACGGGCGTGCGCGTCACTCTGTCTGATGTACCCGAAGTGCGGCTAACTGCGACCAATTCTGAACTCTCGGTTCAGGATGCCGGCCTAGCGGCTAAGGCGGGGACTTTATTCGACGGCATCGGTCCAACCGATGCCGTTTTCATTTGCGGCGCGAGAAGGCCGAATAGCCGGGCCGTATTGGTTTCATCCACCGTCGAACGCATTCAATCGATCCTATGCGCTATTGGCTGATGAAGTCCGAACCCGACGAAGCGAGTATCGACGATCTCGCCAACGCCCCCTCGCGCACGCTCCCCTGGACAGGCGTACGCAACTATCAGGCGCGCAACTTCATGCGCGATACGATGCAGCTCGGCGACGGCGTGCTCTTTTACCACTCGAGCTGCCCCGAACCCGGCATCGCGGGGCTTGCGCGCGTCGTCTCGCGCGCCTATCCCGATCCGACGCAGTTCGACCCCAAAAGCGACTACTTCGATCCGAAATCGACACGCGAATCGCCGCGCTGGATGCTCGTCGACGTGGAGTTCGTCAAGAAGACGCGGCTGATTTCGCTAGGCGAGCTGCGCACGCATCCGGAGCTCGCCGACATGCGCGTGCTGGCGAAAGGTAACCGCTTGTCGATCACGCCTGTCACGGAAGCCGAATGGCGCTTCATTACCGAACGGCTGGCATGAGGCCCCTCCATCGCTTTTTCTACTAAAAAGGACCTGAGAGATGACAAGAACGAATGCCACTGTCTTCACGCTTGCTATCGCCGCGGCGCTCACGTCAGCCGCCGCATTCGGAACCAACGTGGCGCGCGCGGCCACGCTGTCGGCCGTGGAAAACGCACCGGCCGGCGTGTTGTCGCTATCCGCCCAGGCGAGCGACGAAGTGCCTCAGGATGTCGTCGATATCACGCTCTTTTACGAACAGGAAGCAGCGGACGCCGCTTCGTTGACGGACGCCCTCAACAAGCGCACGGCCGCCGCGCTCGCGCAGGCAAAGAGCGCGAGCGGCGTGAGCGCGCATACGGGGGCATTCTCGATCTATCCGTCCACCGATCGCAATGGGCGCATTTCCGCCTGGCGTGGCCGCACGGAAGTCGTGCTCGAATCGCGCGATTTCGCCGCGGCCTCGAAGCTCGCGGGGCAGATGAATACGTCGATGCAGGTCGCCAATGTGTCGTTTTCGCTGTCACCCGAAGCGCAGCGCAACGCCGCAGAACACTTGACCCGGCAGGCGATCGACTCGTTCCGCAAGCAGGCCGAATCGGCGGCGCAGGCGTTCGGTTACAGCAGCTACACGATACGGCAGGTCAACATTGGCCAGGAGGCGCCCCCCCCGCGGCCGATGTTCGCAATGCGCGCCATGGCCGCGGCGCCCGCTGGTGAAGCCGCGCCGCTGCCCGTCGAAGGCGGCAAGGCGCGCGTGAACGTCAACGTGTCGGGTTCGGTGCAAATGACGCGGTAAGGCGCGCGCCGTCACACGCGCCAGCGGTCCCACCCCGGACGCATCAGGGGGCAAGCGCGGCGGGCGCCTTGTCCGCCCGATGGTACGACCACGCGAAGAGCAGAATGCCCGCGACTATCATGGGCAGCGAGAGCCATTGCCCCATCGACATGCCAAGCGCGAGCAGCCCGAGGAAGTCGTCGGGCTCGCGTGCGAACTCCACGGTGAAGCGGGCGAGCCCATAGCCCATGAGGAACACGGCCGAGATGGCGCCGACGGGCCGTGGCTTGCGCGAGAAGAACCAGAGCACGAAAAAGAGCGCGATGCCTTCGAGTGCAATCTCGTAGAGCTCCGAGGGGTGTCTCGGCAGCATGTGGTACTTCGCGAAGATTTCGCCGAGATGCCACCGCGCCGCGAGTTCGGGATGCGCAATGAGCCAGCGAGCATCGTCTTCGGTCGCGTTCTGGAACAGCATCGCCCATGGCGCGTTCGGATCGGTCACGCGGCCCCAGAGTTCGCCGTTGATGAAGTTGCCGAGCCGGCCGGCCGCGAGCCCCGCGGGCACCATCGGCGCGACGAAATCCGTCACCTGCAGCCAGGTGCGTTTGCGCTGAAACGCGAACAACATCATGGCGAGCGTGACGCCCAGAAAGCCGCCGTGAAACGACATCCCCCCCTGCCAAACCTTGAAGATGTCGAGCGGATGCATGAAGTAGTAATCGGGCTTGTAAAAGAGCACGTAACCGAGCCGCCCGCCCACGATCGTGCCCAGCACGCCGTAGAACATCATGTCGTCGATATCGCGCACGCTCCAGCCTTGGGCCGCGACATGCGGCAACCGCAGGCGTAGCCGGCCGACGACGATCGCCATCGTGAACGCGGCCAGGTACATGAGGCCGTACCAGCGCACGGCGAGCGGTCCGAGATGAATCGCCACCGGATCGAAATTGGGATGAATCAGCATCGTATAGGCTTAGTTCGCATAGAACGGTTGATTGACGGAAAAGCGCCGCATATCGGGTGACCGGGCTCGCCGCGCCGCGATCAGGCGGGCGAGTTCTGGCCCGGGTTCGCGCCGAGACTCGCCGCCAGCGCGGCCACGTGGCCCCGCACGACGTCGAGGAACCCGGCCAGCACGGGACTGACATCGGCCGTGCGCCAGACGAGCCCCGTCTCGACAATCGGCGCTTGCTCCGCCAGCGGCCGGTAGACCACGCCGGTGCGGCGCAAGTTGCGCAACGACTGCGGCACGAGCGCCACGCCCATGCCAGCCGAAACCAGGCTGACGATCGTTTGCATCTGGATCGCTTCCTGCCCGATGCGCGGCGTGAGCCCCGCGGCGCCGTAGCAGCCCGTAATGATGTCATAAAACCCCGGCGCCAAACGGCGCGGGAAGATCAGGAGCGGCAACTCGGCCAGCTCGGCGAGCGTCACGGGCGTCTCGTCCCACTCGGGCGGCTCGGGCGGCTCGGGCGGCTCGGGCGGCTCGGGCGGCTCGGGCGGCTCGGGCGGC
>CBJLAJ010000105.1:0-19126 GCA_966421005.1 uncultured Paraburkholderia sp. | reverse complement strand
AACCCGCCACCTGATGATTACAAATCAACTGCTCTACCAGATGAGCTAAGCCGGCGTTGAACCCGAGATTCTACTTCATTTCACGACCTTGAGGTGCCCTTTTCCGCCGCCTTTCGAACCGTCGTCGGATGAGGGTCCGTCTCCGTCGTCTTTTTTCTCCTGCGCTCCAGCGGCGACGTCGGCATCCTCCGCATCCGATACAGCGGACTCGACAGGCGTACCGCTCGTCGCCCCGACCGCCGGCTCCACCGGAAACGCCATGCCCTGTCCATTCTCGCGCGCGTAGATCGCCAGCACATTGGCAACCTGCACTTCGATCTTGTGCGCCTTGCCCGAGAAGCGCGCACTGAACTCGATCCACTCGTTACCCATCTGCAACTGGCTCGTCGCCTCGAAGCTGATGTTGAGCACGATCTCATCGTTGTGCACGAACTGACGCGGCACGCGCGTCTGATTGTCGACCCTCACCGCAATGTGCGGCGTGTACCCGTTATCCGTGCACCACTCGTAAAGCGCGCGCAATAGATAGGGTTTCGTTGGAATCTCTTGCATCGACTGTCCTCGCCAAGGCGCGACGCTTGCAGCCGCCCTCCGGCCACAAGCGCCACCCCTGAAATTACATCAGCGGCGCATCACCTTTTCCGACGGCGTCAGTGCCTCGATGTACGCAGGCCGGCTGAAAATACGTTCAGCGTACTTCATGAGCGGCGCGGCATTCTTCGAGAGCTCGATACCGTAATGGTCCAGACGCCAGAGAAGCGGCGCGATCGCCACATCGAGCATCGAAAACTCTTCGCCCAACATGTACTTGTTCTTCAGGAAAATCGGGGCGAGCTGCGTCAGACGATCGCGAATCGCAAGGCGCGCCTTCTCGTGGCTCTTCTCGGCCGCCTTGCCCTTCTCGTTCTCGAGCGTGCCCACGTGCACGAACAACTCCTTCTCGAAATTGAGCAGGAAAAGCCGCGCGCGCGCGCGCTGCACCGGATCGGCCGGCATCAGCTGCGGATGCGGAAAACGCTCGTCGATGTATTCGTTGATGATGTTCGATTCGTACAGAATCAGGTCGCGCTCGACCAGGATCGGCACTTGCCCATACGGGTTCATCACCGCAATGTCTTCCGGCTTGTTGAAGAGGTCGACGTCACGGATCTCGAAATCCATGCCCTTTTCGAACAGCACCAGCCGGCAACGCTGGGAAAACGGGCAAGTTGTGCCGGAATACAGAACCATCATGTCTAAAATTTCCTCAAAAAGCTGAAGGGCCAGCACGCCGAAAAGCCCGCCGAAGCGGGCTTCGCGTTGCGCTGGCCCTCACACCGCCATCACGGCGTGATCATTTAACGTCCTTCCAGTACGCCGCGTTCAGCCGCCAGGCCAGGAACGTCAGCACACCCAGGAACAGCAGCACCCATACGCCAAGCTGCCGGCGCCCATGTTGCGTCGGCTCGGACATCCAAGTCATGTAGGCGACGAGGTCGGCCACGGCAGAATCATAATCTACCCGGGACATCGTCCCCGGTTTTGCCTGCTCGAAGCCAACGAAACGATGCTCCTTCTCCCCCGTTTCCGGGTTCGTCTCATCTTCGAATTTCGCCGTCTGCACGCCCTGCAGCTGCCACAAGACATGGGGCATGCCCACGTTCGGGAACACCATGTTGTTCCATCCCGTCGGCCGCGTTTCGTCCCGGTAGAAGCTGCGCAAATAGGTATAGAGCCAGTCGCTGCTGCGCGCCCGGGCTTCGACCGACAAATCGGGCGGCGTCACGCCAAACCACACCTTGGCATCCTCCGGACGCATCGCCACGCTCATCGTGTTGCCGATCTTGTCAGTCGTGAACAGCAGGTTCTGCTCGATTTCCTTTTGCGAAAGGCCAAGCTGCGTCAGCGCGTTGTAACGCACGAGGCTCGCACTATGGCAGCTCAAGCAATAGTTTACAAACAATTGGGCCCCATGCTGCAACGACGCAAGGTTCTCCGTGTTATCAGGCGCACGATCGAGCCGCACTCCCTCTTGCGCCCAGGCCCCGGGGGCCACGGCGATGCCGGCGGCCAGTGCAAGCGCCACAGCGCCAGTGCGGGCGAGCTTCGAAAGCAATGTCTTCATATCGTCTTGTCCTCGCTCGCGATTAATGGGGCTTGAACCGCACACGCTCGGGCGGCGTCTTGAACGTGCCGCGCGGCGTCCAGAACGGCATCCCAAGGAAAAACGCGAAGTAGATCAGCGCACAGACCTGAGCGATCAGCGTCGCAGCCGGCGATGGCGGCTTCGTCCCCAGATAGGCGAGGGTCAGGAACGCTAGAACGAAGATGCCGTAAAAGACCTTGTGAAACAGCGGCCGGTAGCGGATCGACTTCACGGGGCTACGGTCGAGCCAGGGCAAAAAGCAGAGCGAAACCACCGCCGAGCCCATCACGACAACGCCCCAGAACTTCGACTGCGTGAAGTACATCGCCAAGATGACGAGCACGGCCAGCACCGGCAACCCGATCTTCCACTTCCCGCGCGCCCGCACGAGCGCAAAGAGCCCGAGCAGCCCGATCACGACCATCAGCACGATCTTGAACGGATCGGTCGTGGCCCGAAGCATCGCGTAAAACGCCGTGAAATACCAAACCGGCGCGATTTCGGGCGGCGTTTGCAGCGGATTGGCGGGAACGAAGTTGTTCTGCTCGAGGAAGTATCCGCCCATCTCCGGTGCAAAGAAGATGATCGCCGCGAACACCATCAGGAACACGCACACGCCCATGAAATCGTGCACGGAGTAGTACGGGTGGAACGGGATGCCATCGAGCGGACGGCCGTGCGGATCTTTCTTCGCCTTGATCTCGATGCCGTCCGGGTTGTTCGAGCCGACTTCATGCAGCGCGACGATATGCACGAAGACGAGACCGATCAGCACGAGCGGAATCGCGATGACGTGAAACGCGAAAAAGCGGTTCAGCGTGACATCGGACACGACGTAATCGCCTCGAATCCACAGCGAAAGATCGGGGCCGACGAACGGAATGGCCGAAAAGAGGTTCACGATCACCTGTGCGCCCCAGTACGACATCTGCCCCCACGGCAGCAGATAGCCGAAGAACGCCTCGGCCATGAGGCACAGGAAAATCGCGCAGCCGAAGATCCAGACGAGTTCGCGCGGCTTGCGATATGAACCGTACAGCAGCCCGCGGAACATATGCAGATAGACGACGACAAAAAACATCGACGCGCCCGTGGAGTGCATGTAACGGATCAGCCAGCCCCACGGCACCTCGCGCATGATGTATTCGACGGAGGCGAACGCGAGCGTCGAATCGGGCTTGTAGTTCATCGTGAGGAAAATGCCCGTCACGATCTGGTTCACGAGCACGAGCAGCGCCAGCGAACCGAAGAAGTACCAGAAATTGAAGTTCTTCGGCGCGTAGTACTCCGAGAGATGCGCCTTCCAGGTCGAAGTCATCGGGAAGCGGCGGTCGATCCAGCCGGTAAGACCCGTCGTCGTTACGGCTTCTTTTTCGGTGGTCGCCATTACGCTTCTCCTTTTTCGTCCTTGCCGATCACGATCGTGGTCGCCGACGTGAACATGTAGGGGGGAACGTCGAGGTTCTGCGGCGCGGGCTTGTTCTTGAAGACCCGACCCGCCAGGTCGTACGTCGAACCGTGGCAGGGACAGAGAAAGCCACCGGGCCAGTCGCCAGGGAGGTTCGGCTGCGGCCCGGGCATGAACCGCGGCGTTGGGGTGCAGCCCAGGTGGGTGCAGACGGCCACGAGGACGAGAATGTTCTTGTGATCGGCGCGCGAACGGTATTCGTTCTGGCAATACGCCGGTTCCGGCATCGAAAACGGATTTTTGGTGTTCGGGTCGGCCACTTCGTTGTCGGCCTTCGCCACGTCGGCCAGCATGGCGTCCGTGCGATTGATGATCCAGACAGGTTTGCCGCGCCAGGCAACGGTCTTCATCTCACCCGGCTTCAAATCGCCGATATCGACCTCGACCGGCGCGCCGGCGGCCTTGGCCTTTTCAGAGGGTTCCAACGAGCTTGCAAACGGTATGACAGCGGCTACGCCTCCAATGCCGCCTGCTACGGACGTCGCAATCAGCCAGGTACGGCGGCTGCCGTCGACGCGTTCCTCTTCTTTATCTCGCATTACACGCCCCACTTCTGAGTTGGATTTCCGTCACGCTTTTTGCCACCGCCCGCTAGTTTGCGGGAATGGAGTCGCCATTTACAAGAGCTCTCCGCCAAAAACCATGCGAACCGCTTGATCCGTAAGGGTTTTCCCCGAATATCCGCGCCACATCCGGTCTGGAACGACGTCTTTTCCAAGCATTTTGCGTAGCGGGCATATCGTGCAGTGCAACGCAATCCCGATAATCAGACTGGATTATCGATGTCGATAAAGAGATGTTCGATATCGAACTGCTCCGATAGATGGGCGCCGAGCGCTTGCACGCCGAAGCGTTCGGTCGCATGGTGCCCCGCCGCAAGAAACGCGACTCCGCTCTCCGCGGCAATGTGGGTGGTCTGCTCGGAGATTTCGCCTGTCAAAAAGACATCGGCGCCTGCGTCGATCGCGGCCTCGAAATAACTCTGCGCGGCTCCCGTGCACCAGGCGATGCGGCGCAGCTCGCGCTCCGGGTCGCCCAGCACGAGCGGCGCCCTGCCGAGCGTGTGCTCGACTTGCGCCGTGAAGTGCGCAAGCGTGATCGGCATCGGAAGCGTGGCCATCCAGCCGAGATCGTCGCCGCCGAAGTGCACGTCCGCGATCAGGCCCATGCGCGCGCCCAACTGCGCGTTGTTGCCGTACTCGGGATGCGCGTCCAACGGCAGATGAAACGCGAAAAGATTCATGTCCGCCGCAATGATGGACTTCAGACGCCGATATTTGCGTCCGACTATCTGCGGCGTTTCGTTGCGCCAGAAGTAGCCGTGATGAACCAGCAATGCGTCGGCCCCCCACTCGCGGGCGGCTTCGACGAATGCGAGCGAGGCCGTCACGCCCGTGGCGATCTTCTCGATGCGGCGGCGCCCCTCGACCTGCAGCCCATTGGGGCAATAGTCCTTGAAGCGTGCCGTGCCAAGCATGTCGTTCAAGTACAATTCAAGTTCGATCCGATCCATAGAATCCTCTAATCTTCAAATGCTTAGACGCTTTTGGCTGTTCTTTGCCCAAGCGGTCACGGTGCTGCTCGCGCTGATGTTCATCGTCGTGACGCTCAAGCCGCAATGGCTGCAGCGGCAGGGGCAGCTCGGCAAGCAACTGGCCTCGCCCATCGTTGCACTACGGGAAGTCGCGCCAGGTACGGGCGCGACACCAACCATCACGTCCTACGCCGACGCGGCGCAAAAGGCGATGCCGGCAGTCGTCAACGTGTTTTCGGGCAAAGCTGGATCGTTGCCGCCCAATCCGCAGGCCAACGATCCCTTGTTCCGATACTTCTTCGGCAATCCGAAGGGGGGCAAGGAGGCGCCCCAGGACGAACCGGCGACGAACCTCGGATCGGGCGTCATCGTCAGCTCGGAAGGCTACATTCTAACGAACCAACATGTCGTCGACGGGGCGGATCAGATCGAAATCGCCCTGGCCGACGGCCGCCGCACCAACGCCAAGGTGGTCGGCGTCGATCCCGAAACGGACCTCGCCGTGCTCAAGATCGGCATGACGAACCTGCCGACCATCACGCTCGGCCGTATCGATGAAGCGCGCGTCGGCGATGTGGTTCTGGCCATCGGCAATCCGTTCGGCGTCGGCCAGACCGTGACGATGGGCATCATCAGCGCGCTCGGTCGCAACCACCTCGGCATCAATACGTTCGAGAACTTCATCCAGACCGATGCGCCGATCAACCCCGGCAACTCGGGCGGCGCGCTCGTCGATGCACGCGGCAATCTGCTCGGCATCAATACGGCCATCTATTCGCGCTCGGGAGGCTCGCTCGGCATCGGCTTCGCCATACCGGTCTCCACCGCCCGCAGCGTGCTGGAAAGCATCATCACGACCGGGTCGGTCACGCGTGGCTGGATTGGCGTGGAACCGCAGGATGTGACCCCGGCGATCGCCGAATCGTTCGGTCTCCAGCAAAAGGGCACGATCGTCGCGGGCGTGCTGCAAGGCGGCCCTGCCGACAAGGCCGGTATCAAGCCCGGCGATGTATTGCTCGCCGTCAACGGGCAGGAAATCACGGATACGACGCGCCTGCTCAACGTCATAGCCCAGATCAAGCCCGGCACCGATGCCAAGATTCGTCTGATGCGCAAGAACAAGGAAATGCAGGTCGATGTCATGATCGGCAAGCGTCCGCCCCCGCCCAAGGGCAGCGGCGAGGACAGCCAACAAGACGAATGACGAAGTGAAGCCGGCTGCGCGGCCGGCGCCCGTTCAGCTCGTGGCGTTCTCGCCGTCGGCGACTGGCGGCGTCTTGCCGACGAGGAGCCGCGCGGCAATGATGCCGGCCTCATAAAGAACGATGAGCGGCACGGCAAGGATGAGCTGGGAGAAAACGTCGGGCGGCGTGACGACAGCCGATACGACGAATGCGCCAACGATCACATAAGGGCGGATCTCCCTCAGCTTTTTCACCGTCAGCAAGCCCATACGCACGAGCAGCACGACGACGATCGGCACTTCGAACGTCACGCCGAACGCGAGGAACATCGTCAGCACGAAGCTCAGATAGTTGTCGATGTCAGTGGACATCTCCGCGCCAAGCGGCGCGTTGTAATGCGCCATCACGCGGAAGATCGTCGGGAACACGACGAAGTAGGCGAATGCCATGCCGCACAGGAAAAGCGTGTAGCTGCTGCCGATAAGCGGCGCAACGAGCCGCTTCTCGTGCTGATAGAGCCCGGGCGCAACGAAGGCCCAGATCTGATAGAGAACGAACGGCAGCGCGATCACGAACGCAACGAGCATCGTCACCTTCATCGGCACGAAAAACGAGCCCGTGACATCGGTGACGATCATCTTGCCGCCGCTGGGCAGGTTTTGCATCAGCGGCCGCGCCAGCACCCGGAAGATATCGGGGGCCCAGTAGACGAGCGCCACGAATACGAGAATGACTGAGATGCCGGCCCGGATGATGCGGTCGCGCAGTTCGACGAGATGCGAGATGAATGTCTCTTGCGCGTCGTCGCCCTGATCCTTGTCCTGGTCCTGGTTCTGTTTGGGGTCGCTCACACCGGCCCTCGTTGGAAATTCGAAAGACGTGGCATCGCACGCTCGAAGACGGGAAGCGTCAAGTGCCCATCCGATCAGAGAAAGCGCCGCGGCCTGCGCAGGCTGGCCGGCGTATGGCGCGCCACGCGCGCCGCCCCGGAAAGCACGTGCGTGCGCCGCCCCGTCGCGCGTTTGTACCAGGCGGGCGTCGTCAACCGCTTTGCCCGCCAATTGCGGCGTTTTTCGGCGTGTGCCGGGCCCTTCGACCACGTGGACATGGGCGCTCCCCCGGCCGAATCCGTGCCCTCCAACGACGCTCCCCCGCCCGCGATACTCGGCGAAACGCTCGTGCCGGCCTGCCACGCCTCGTTGAGCTCCGCTTCTTGGCGCCGGACGTTTTCGTGGATCGTATTTTGGACGTTGTGCGCGGCGGTTTCGAACTCGCTCTTCATGCGGCGCAACTCGTCGAGCTCGATTTCGCGCGTGACTTCGGCTTTGACATCGTTGATGTAGCGTTGCGCGCGGCCGAACAGCGCACCGGCGGTGCGCGCCACGCGCGGCAGCCGCTCGGGGCCGAGCACGACCAGCGCGACCACGCCGATCAGCGCCATTTTGGTGAGACCGAGGTCGAGCATGGTTGTCGTTCTATCTCGGCAGGCCTCGCAGCGTCGCCGCGCGCATCAGCGGTAGTCGCTCGAACGGTTTTTTTCCTTCGCCTCGACGTCGACGGTGCCGGCGTTCGGCAATTCGCGACGCTCGGTGCCGCTCGCGGCCGCGCCGGGCGTCTCGCTTTCCTTCATGCCCTCTTTGAATCCCTTCACGGCGCTGCCGAGATCGCTGCCGATATTACGCAGCTTCTTGGTGCCGAAAACGAGCGCCACGATGAGCAGCACGATCAGCCAGTGCCAAACGCTAAACGAACCCATGAAAATCTCCAGAACCCCGCCGCCGCATGGAAATTCATGCCCGGCCAAGCAACATCGGCCTTGCAGCCGCAATCAGCGCGCATGCGCTTTCGTCGTACCTACCCCGTGTACCCTTTTTTCCGCGCGATGCACGTTGGACGTCAGCCCATCCGTTGCCACGGACGCGGCCCCGCGAGCAGATGCGCGTGCAAATGATAGACCTCCTGCCCGCCGCCCGGCCCCGTGTTGATGACCGTGCGAAAACCTGTCTCGCCGCCCGTGTACGCGCAGCCGAGCTTATCGGCGAGCTGCGACACCAGAATCATCATTCTACCAAGCAGCGGTGCGTCGCTTTCGACGCAATTGGAGAGCGTATCGATGTGTCGCCTCGGAATCACGAGGATATGCGTTTGCGCCGCGGGCCGGATGTCCTTGAACGCGACGAATTCGTCGTCCTCGTGAACCTTCGCGCTCGGAATCTCGCCGGCGGCGATCTTGCAGAAAAGGCAGTTTTCGTGGCTCATGGTCTTCCTGGTTGTTCAACGCTCGCTTGCCTCAGAACCAGGCGCGCGGATCGAGCGGCTTCGTTTCGTAAAGATACAGCCAACCTTTGACGATCCGATAGAGCATCCAGATCGATACGGCCGCGAGAATCGGAAATCCAATCATCGCGAAAACGAGAATGCCACCGATGAGGTAGCCGGCGACACCGAACCAGAACGTGCGGATCTGCCATTGGAAATGATCGGCGTACGGCGTACCCGCCGCATCGTCACGTTTCAGGTAGTCGAGGATGATCGCGACGAGCCCCGATATACCGCCGGTGAACCAATGCAGCGCATAAAGCCCGTAAATGATGTGAGTCAGGGTGCGAATGCTGCGCTCGCGGTCGGCATCGATCGTGCCCGTATAAGCCGCCGGATTCCGTCCGCCTTGCGGGTCTTCCATCGTGGCTCTCCTCGCTTCGTGAATGTTGCCGTCGATCGGCCGGCAGCCGGATCAGCCGCCGTTTTCCTCGCGCTCGCGCCGCTTTCTGAGCGCCTTTTCCTCGATGCCCGACATACCCTCGCGTCGCTCGAGCTCGGCAATGACATCGGCCGGGCTCAAGTCGAAATGCGAGAGCATGACAAGACAATGGAACCAGAGGTCCGCCACCTCGCCGACGAGCGCCACGCGCGCCCCGCCTTGGCGTACATCCTTCGCGGCGAGCACGACCTCGGTCGCCTCCTCGCCAATTTTCTTGAGCACCGCGTCGTCGCCGCGATGAAAAAGGCGCGCGACGTAGGAGCTCTCGGGGTCGCCGCCCTTGCGGCTATCGATGATGGCGGCAAGCCGGACAAGCGTATCTTCGGTCGATGGCATCGGGGTAGTGGCCATTATCGGTAAATCTGTTCGGGGTCTTTCAGCACCGGATCGACGGCGACCCAATCGCCCTCGTCAACGGTGCCTTCGAATCTCTGGAAAAAGCACGAGTGCCGGCCGGTATGACAGGCAATGCCCGATACCTGCTCGACTTTCAGCAGCACGACATCCTCGTCGCAATCGAGCCGCACTTCATGCACGCGCTGCACGTGCCCCGACTCTTCTCCCTTGAACCACAGGCGTTGACGCGAACGCGAGAAATAGACGGCACGGCCTGTTTCGATCGTTTTAGCGAGCGCCTCGCGATTCATCCAGGCGAACATCAGCACGTCGTTCGTCGAAACTTCCTGCGCGATTACCGGCACGAGACCGTTCGCGTCCCACTGCACTTTGTCCAGCCAGGGTGTGTCGGGCATAGTCATGTCTGTACTGCCTCGGTCCTAAAGCCTTACGGCAATGCCTCGAGCGGCCATGAAGCGCTTGGCCTCGCCAACCGTATGCTCGCCATAGTGGAAGATGCTGGCGGCCAGGACAGCATCGGCGTGGCCGTCGACAATCCCGTCCGCCAGGTCCTTGAGAGAACCCACGCCGCCCGAGGCGATCACAGGCACCGGTACCGCATCCGAAACGGCGCGCGTCAGCGCCAGATCGAAGCCGCTTTTCGTGCCGTCGCGATCCATGCTCGTGAGCAGGATCTCGCCCGCGCCGAATTCGGCCATCTTGCGTGCCCATTCGACGGCATCGAGCCCCGTCGCCTTGCGCCCACCGTGCGTGAAGACTTCCCAGCGCGGCGGCTCGTCACCGCCCGACACACGCTTGGCGTCGATCGCAACGACGATGCACTGCGCGCCATGCTTGTCGGATGCGTCGCGCACCAGCTGCGGGTTCGCCACCGCCGAGGAATTCATACTCACCTTGTCGGCACCCGCATTCAGCAGCCGACGCACATCCTCCACGGCACGCACGCCGCCGCCCACCGTGAGCGGGATGAACACTTGCGAGGCCACGGCCTCGATGATCGGCAAAATGAGGTCGCGCCCGTCGGAAGTGGCGGTGATATCGAGAAAGGTCAGCTCGTCGGCGCCCTGCTCGTCATAGCGGCGCGCGATTTCGACAGGGTCGCCCGCGTCGCGCAGTTCGACGAAATTGACGCCCTTCACGACGCGCCCGGCGGTCACGTCGAGACAGGGGATGATGCGTTTAGCTAGAGCCATGATGGTGCAAATGCCGCTGCTGATGAGCCGCTCTGTCACGAAAGCGGGCGGCGCCGTCCTTTCGAGAGCGATGAGTTGCGCGCGGGATGCGACGCCGTCAAGCGTCGTCCGATTCGCGCAGGGTGTCGGCGCGCGTTTGTGCCGCGGCGAAATCGAGATCGCCCGAATAGATCGCCCGCCCGCAGATGACGCCTTCGACGCCTTCGTCCTCGACTTCGCACAAGGAATCAATATCCGTCAGGCTCGACAATCCGCCGCTTGCTATCACCGGAATTTTCACCGCGCGGGCAAGCCGAACCGTCGCCTCGATATTGATGCCCTGCAGCATACCGTCGCGCCCGATATCGGTGTAGATGATCGATTCGCAACCGTAGTCCTCGAATTTCTGCGCGAGATCGACGACTTCATGGCCTGTCAGCTTGCTCCAGCCATCGGTGGCGACTTTGCCGTCCTTGGCATCGAGCCCCACGATGATGTGGCCGCCGAATGCGGTGCAGGCGTCTTGCAGGAAACCGGGATTCTTCACGGCCGCGGTGCCGATGATCACGTACGAGAGGCCATCGTCGAGGTACCGCTCGATCGTTTCGAGATCGCGGATGCCGCCGCCCAGCTGGACGGGAATTTCGGCGCCGACTTCCTCGATGATCGCGCGAATCGCTTCCTCGTTCCTCGGCTTGCCGGCAAACGCGCCGTTCAGATCGACGAGATGCAGCCGCCGCGCCCCGCGATCGACCCAGTGGCGGGCCATCGCGGCAGGGTCTTCGGAGAATATCGTCGCCTGGTCCATATCGCCTTGTTTCAGGCGCACGCACTGACCGTCCTTGAGGTCGATGGCGGGAATCAGCAGCATAGCAATCGCGTAAGTCTGGATGGTTGGATGTCGTGGATGCCCGTCGATGCGCCTGGATTCTGGCGCGGCGCCGAGCCGTCTCGCTAGTTTAGTACACTCTTTCGGCGCTCAAGCCTTCATTTCGATGCAAAAATCGCGAAAATCAAGGGTTCCAGTGCACGAAGTTGCGATAAACGCGAAGCCCGGTTTCAGCGCTTTTTTCGGGGTGAAACTGCGTGGCGAACACATTGTCGCGTGCGACGGCCGAGGCAAACAGGCCGCCGTAATCCGTTTCCCCCGCCGTATGAGCGCGATTGTCAGGCACGGCGTAGTAACTGTGCACGAAATAAAAAAAGCTGCCGTCGGGCACGCCGTCCCACAGCGGATGCGGGCCCACCTGCCGAACGCGGTTCCAGCCCATTTGGGGTACCTTGAAGCGCGAACCGTCGTCCTGCAGCCGGCCTTCGAGCCCGAAACGCACGACTTTGCCGGGCAAGAGGCCCAGGCCCTTCGTATCGCCTTCCTCGCTCCAGTCGAACAGCATCTGCTCGCCCACGCACACGCCCATCAACGGTTTGGCGCGCGCCGCCTCGAGCACCGACGCCTCGAGCCCCGACTCGCGCAGCGAGCGCATGCAGTCGCGCATCGCACCCTGACCCGGCAGCACGACGCGATCCGCGGCCCGGATCCCCTCGGGCCGATCGACGATCGCCACGTCCGCCTCCGGGGCCGCCTTTTTCAGCGCCTGCTGCACCGAGCGCAGGTTGCCCATCCCGTAATCCACAATCGCAATTGACGTCTTCATCTCAAGTTAGGCAGTAACGCCTTCAATCCGTCGACGATGAACTCCACCGCCAGCGCCGACAACATCAAACCCATCAACCGCGTGCCGATATTGATACCCGTCTGTCCGATCCAGCGGGCGATCGGCTCGGCAAGCCTCAGCGTGCCGAAACAGATGACCGCGATGGCGAGGCCGATCGCGACGAGCCCGAGCCGGTCGTACCAATGATGCGCGCTCGCCGCATAGACGATCACCGTACTGATCGACCCCGGCCCCGTCAGCAGCGGAATCGCGAGTGGCACAACCGCGATACTGTTCTTCGATTCGGCTTCGTCGCGCTCCTCGGCCGTGGCCCGCGCATTGCCGATCTGCGCGTTGAGCATGCTGATCGCCATCAGCAGCATGATGATGCCGCCGCCGACTTCCAGCGAGCCGACCGAGATGCCGAAAAAGCTGATGATCTGCTGACCGAGCAACGTCGTGATCGCAATCACGCAAAACACCGAAATCGATGCGATGCGGATCGTGCGCCGCCGCTCGGTCTCCGAATCGTCGGATGTCAGACTCAGGAAAAACGGCACGGCGCCGATCGGGTTGATCAGCGCCAGCAGCGAAATAAACGATTTAAGAAGATCCATCGGTGTGCGCGGCGCGCGCGCCGGTGAGCCGTCCTCGCTTTAAAGGCTGCCTTTGGTCGACGGAATCTGCCCCGCCGCGCGTTCGTCGAGTTCGACGGCCATGCGCAGCGCGCGGCCGAATGCCTTGAAGACCGTTTCCATCTGGTGATGGGCGTTCACGCCCCGCAGATTGTCGATATGCAGCGTCACCTTCGCATGGTTGACGAAGCCGCGAAAGAATTCGCTCGCCAGATCGACATCGAACGTGCCGATGCGCGCCCGCGTGAACGGTACATTCATCTCCAGCAGCGGCCGACCCGAGAAATCGACGACCACGCGCGAAAGCGCCTCGTCGAGCGGTACATAGGCATGGCCGTAGCGGCGAATGCCCTTCTTGTCGCCGACCGCCTGGGCGAAAGCCATGCCGAGCGTGATGCCGGTGTCTTCGACCGTATGGTGATCGTCGATATGGAGGTCGCCCTGCGCCTCAACCTCGAGATCGATCAACCCATGACGGGCGATCTGATCGAGCATGTGGTCGAGAAACGGTACGCCGGTAGCCAGCTTTTGTTGGCCCGTACCGTCCAAATTGACCTTGACACGGATCTGCGTTTCGCTGGTATTGCGAACGACTTCCGCTACGCGCATGGAAAACCTCGAATCTGACTGCAAAAAAATGTGAGCGAAAGATGTCGGCCGCCGCGCGCACTGCCCGCGGACGGCACGATTTTTCAGTAATTACTTCAGTATGAGTTTGAGCGCGGCCAGCATTTGCGCGTTCTCTTCGGGCGTACCCACGGTCAAACGCACGCAATCGCTCAGCAACGGGTGCATTTTACCCACGTTTTTGATCAGAACCCGCGCGGCCAGCAGCGTTTCGAACACGGCGTCGGCATCGGGCACCCGCACGAGCAGGAAATTGCCCGCGCTCGGAAACACGGTCGTGCCCGGCAGCGCCGCGACAGCGCGCGCCAGCGTCTCCCGCTCGGCGCGTAACTGCGCAGCCTGGACTTCCAGCACATCCTCGACATGATCGAGCATGAATTCCGCCGCGGCCTGCGTGAGGACGTTGATGTTGTACGGCGGGCGGACCTTGTCGAGCTCGTCGAGCCACGCGGGCGCCCCCACCAGGTAGCCGAGCCGGATGCCGGCCAGCCCAAGCTTCGACACGGTGCGCATGACCACCACGTTGTCGAAGTCGAGCACGCGCGACAGCCAGCTTTGTTGCGCGAACGGCTGGTAAGCCTCGTCGATGACGACGAGACTCTTCGCCGCTGCCGCGATGATCCGCTCGATATCGGCGTCCGGGTAGAGGGTGCCGGTCGGGTTGTTCGGGTAGGCCAGATAGACGATAGCCGGTTCATGCGCGGCAATCGCCGCCAGCATGGCCTCGGTATCGAGCGTCAGATCGGGCCGGTGCGGCACCCCGACGAATTCGAGCTGCGCGAACTTCGCCGACATCTGGTACATGACGAAACCCGGCACCGGCGCGAGCAGCTTTGCACCGGGCTTCGCGCAGGCAACGGCGATCATGCTGATGATCTCGTCGGAGCCGTTGCCGAGCAGCACGGCGCTTCCTTCGGGGGCGCCCATCACCCGCTTCAGTTTTTCGATGAGCGCAGCCGGGCGCGGCGCCGGATAGCGGTTGAGCGCCACGCCCGCCAGACGCTCCCCGAGCTCCGCGGCGAGCGTTTCAGGCAGCGTGAACGGATTTTCCATCGCGTCGAGCTTGACGAGCCCCGTCGCATCGGGAACGGGATAGCTCGTCATGCCGAGCACGTCTTGGCGGATGATGTCTTGCGGTCGAGTCATGGTCGTCGTTCTCAGCCGGTTTGCTTCATACGGTACTCGGCACTCTTGGCATGCGCGGGCAACCCTTCCCCGTAGGCGAGTTCCGCCGCGATTTCGCCGAGCGTTTGCGCGCCCTCGCCGCTGACCTCGATCAGGCTCGATCGCTTGAAGAAATCGTAGACGCCGAGCGGCGACGAAAACCTCGCCGTGCGCGAAGTCGGCAGCACGTGGTTGGGGCCGGCGCAGTAATCGCCCAGGCTTTCGCTCGTGAAGCGGCCGATGAAGATCGCGCCCGCATGGCGGATTTCCTTCGCCCATTGGTGCGCATCGAGCGCCGAGATTTCGAGGTGCTCCGGGGCGATCCGATTCGCGATCGCGCACGCTTCGGCCATATCGCGCACTTTCACGAGCGCGCCGCGCCCTTCGAGCGAGCGCTGAATCACCTCGCGACGCGGCATCGTCGGCAAGAGTTCGGCAATCGCCTCCTCCACACGCCCGATGAACGTCTCGTCGGGGCACAGCAGGATCGATTGCGCGAGTTCGTCGTGCTCGGCTTGCGAGAAAAGATCCATCGCAATCCAGCGCGGGTCGGTCGTGCCATCGCAAAGCACGAGGATTTCGGAGGGACCGGCAATCATGTCGATGCCAACCGTGCCGAACACGCGCCGTTTGGCCGACGCCACATAGGCATTGCCGGGACCGCAGATCTTATCGACGGCCGGCACCGTCTGCGTGCCATATGCAAGCGCGCCGACCGCCTGCGCGCCGCCGATCGTGAAGACTCGATCGACGCCGCCCAGCAGCGCCGCCGCCAGCACGAGCGGGTTTTGGACGCCGTCCGGCGTCGGCACGACCATGACGATTTCGCGCACGCCGGCCACGCGCGCCGGCACGGCGTTCATCAGCACGGACGACGGGTAGGCGGCCTTGCCGCCCGGCACGTAGATGCCGGCGCGATCGAGCGGCGTGACTTTCTGGCCCAACACCGTACCGTCCGCCTCGGTGTATTGCCAGCTATGGCTGCCGCATTCGATCTTCTGCTTCTCGTGGTAGGCGCGCACGCGCGCGGCGGCCGCTTCGAGCGCGGCTCGCTGTTTCGGCGGCAGGCTCTCGAGCGCCGCTTCGAGCGCGGCGGGCGGCAGCTCCAGCGCTGCAACGCTTGGCGCATCGAGCCGATCGAAGCGGTTCGTGTACTCGAGCACGGCTTCATCGCCGCGCGCTTTCACATCGGCGAGAATCTGCGCGACCGAGCGCTCGATCGCCTCGTCCTCGCTCGCCTCGAAGGCGAGCACCGCCGCGAGCGTCGCGTCGAAATCGGCGGCGCTCGAATCGAGTTTGCGAATCTTCAAAGACATGCTGGTATCCGTTCGGTAAGGCGCGCGTTGCGAAGCCCGGCCCGGCACCGCTTACGCGGGGGCCGTGCCGCGTTTCGACGCGCGTTCGAACGCGTCGAGAAACGGCTTGAGCGCCGCGCGCTTGAGCTTGAGCGC
Source organism: uncultured Paraburkholderia sp. (assembly GCA_966421005.1). Taxonomy (GTDB): domain Bacteria; phylum Pseudomonadota; class Gammaproteobacteria; order Burkholderiales; family Burkholderiaceae; genus Trinickia. The sequence goes on along the minus strand of CBJLAJ010000105.1, from coordinate 2,993 downwards.
AGCCTGGTTCACCACGAGGCGTGAGGAAATCTGCATGATTTCCTCCACCTCGACGAGATTGTTCGCGCGCAGCGTTCCCCCCGAGCTGACGAGGTCGACGATCGCATCGGCCAGCCCGACGAGCGGCGCGAGTTCCATCGAGCCGTAGAGCTTGATGAGATCGACATGCACGCCCTTGGCCGCGAAATGTTCGCGGGCCGTTTGCACATACTTTGTCGCCACGCGCAGACGGGCGCCCTGGCGCACCGCATTGGCGTAATCGAAGCCTGCCTCCACGGCGACCGACATGCGGCAGCGCGCGATGTTCAGATCGATCGGCTGGTACAACCCGCCGCCGCCATGCTCGAGCAGGACATCCTTGCCGGCCACGCCGAAATCGGCTGCGCCGTACTCGACGTAGGTCGGCACGTCGGTCGCGCGCACGATGATGACGCGCAAGTTCGGGGTGCTCGTCGAGAGGATCAGCTTGCGCGAACTTTCCGGGTCCTCGGACACCTCGACGCCGGCTGCCGCCAAAAGCGGCATCGTTTCTTCGAAAATACGCCCCTTCGAGAGCGCGAGCGTCAACGGTTGGGCACTCATGCGCGACCTCCGGAATGCGCCGCGACGCGGCGCACGTTCGCGCCGATGCGCGTGAGTTTGTCTTCCATTCGATCGTAGCCTCGATCGAGATGGTAGATGCGGTCGACGAGGGTCTCGCCTCGTGCCGTCAAGCCCGCAATCACGAGGCTCGCCGAAGCCCGCAGGTCCGTGGCCATCACCGTCGCGCCCGACAGCTCGGGCACGCCCGTGACGAGCGCCGTATTGCCGTCGATGGCGATATGGGCGCCGAGCCGGTTCAGCTCCTGCACGTGCATGAAGCGGTTTTCGAAGATGGTCTCGATCACCTGCGCACTGCCCTCGGCAATCGCATTGAGCGCCATGAACTGAGCCTGCATGTCGGTCGGGAACGCGGGGTACTCGGACGTGCGCACGCTGACTGCGCTCGGACGCCGATCCATCCGCACGCGCAGCCAGTCGTCGCCCTCCTCGATCGTCACGCCGGCTTCACGCAGTTTGGCCGTGACCGCGTCGAGCGTATGCGGGCGCACATCGCGCAGCATCACGTCGCCCCCGGCCGCCGCGACGGCGCACAGGAACGTGCCGGCTTCGATGCGATCGGGAATCACCGCGTGACGCGCGCCATGCAGCTTCTCGACTCCTTCGATCACGAGCCGATCCGTGCCGATGCCATCGATCCTGGCCCCCATCGCCACGAGCAGATGCGCCAGATCGCCGACCTCGGGCTCGCGCGCGGCGTTTTCCAGAATCGTCTCGCCTTCAGCCAGCACCGCCGCCATCAGCAGGTTTTCGGTTCCGGTCACGGGGATCATGTCGGTCACGATGCGCGCGCCCTTCAACCGGCGCGCACGCGCCTCGATGTAGCCGTGCGCGATGCTGATGTCGGCACCCATCGCCTGCAAGCCCTTGATGTGCTGATCGACCGGGCGCGCGCCGATGGCGCAGCCGCCGGGCAGCGACACCTTCGCCGTACCGAATCGGGCCACGAGCGGCCCGAGCACGAGAATCGACGCGCGCATCGTTTTCACGAGCTCGTAAGGCGCGACAGGGTTGTCGACGTGCGTCGCATCGAGCGACACGGTGCCGCCCGAGGTCCGCGCGCGTACGCCCATCTGTTCGAGCAGCGTCAGCGTCGTGCGGACATCTTTCAGGTCCGGCACGTTCGAGAGTTCGAGCGGATCGGCCGCGAGCAGGCTCGCACAAAGAATCGGCAATGCCGCGTTCTTGGCGCCCGAAACGCTCACTTCGCCGGAAAGCCGCTGTCCGCCTTCGATCGCAAGTTTGTCCATGCCGAGTTGTCCCTCGCGGGCGGCGCCGCTGCCGGCTGCCGCCGTATCGTCTTGTGTAATGCGCACTACGTTTCCCGAATTATGCGTTTTGCCATTCCGTCGGCGTGAGCGTCTTCATGCTCAGCGCGTGGATTTCCGCCTTCATGCGTTCGCCCAGCGCCGCATAGACGAGCTGATGACGCTGGATCGGGCGCTTGCCCTCGAAGGCGCTCGAGACGATCGTCGCAAAGAAATGCTGACCGTCGCCCTCGACTTCGAGGTGTGTGCAGGCAAGCCCTGCCGCGATGTATTGCTTGACCTCATCGGGTGTCGGCAACATGGTTCATGCTCCAAATTCAATGACGCAGCTTGTAGCCGGACGCGATGAGACGCATCGCGAGCGCGGCGATAAGCGCGAAGAAAACAGCGACGACGGCCAGACATGCCAGCGGATCGATGTCGGACACGCCGAAAAAGCCGTAGCGGAAGCCGTCGATCATGTAGAAAAACGGATTGAGCCGCGACACGTGTCGCCAGAGTTCCGGCAGCGAATGTGTCGAGTAGAACACGCCCGAAAGAAACGTGAGCGGCATGATCAGAAAGTTCTGGAACGCCGCGAGCTGGTCGAACTTCTCGGCCCAGATACCCGCGATGAGGCCGAGTGTGCCGAGAATCGCCGAACCGAACACGGCGAACAAGATGATATAAAGCGGCGCCGCGAATGACATCGGCACGAACCAGATCGTTACGACGAACACGCCCGCGCCCACCGCTAGGCCGCGCACGACGGAGGCGAGCACATACGCGCCGAACATCTCCCAGTGCGTGAGCGGCGGCAGCAGCACGAACACGAGGTTGCCCGTGATCTTCGATTGGATCAACGACGAAGAGCTGTTGGCGAAAGCGTTTTGCAGCACGCTCATCATGACGAGCCCCGGAATCAGAAAGCTCGTGTACTCGACGCCGGGATAGACATCGACGCGTCCGCGCAGCGCATGGCCGAAGATCGTCAGATAGAGCAGCGCCGTGACGATGGGCGCGAGCACTGTCTGGAACGAAACCTTCCAAAAACGCAGGATCTCTTTGTAGAAGAGGGTGCGAAAACCAGTCATGGTGCCTCCCGCCGGGCCGCCCCAAGGGAGGCAGCGGCCCCCTCGGGGGGCA
>CBJLAJ010000104.1:0-19129 GCA_966421005.1 uncultured Paraburkholderia sp. | reverse complement strand
AAGCCTGTAATTAGCGTGAACAGGCCCCAGGCTACCGGCTCGTTTATCGCGTCGACGAGCACGCTGTCACGGTCGTGGTCGTCGCCGTCGGAAAACGCGAGCGCGAAATCGTCTACCGCACGGCCCAGCTGCGCCTCAATTGACTGCATTGCATCGCCGAGCGCGTCGAACCGAGGATTTCACTCCAACGCGGCTTCATCCTCGACCCAATCGATGTCGCCGCACAGTACACACAACCGCTCGCCGATACGAATGGCCAACGAAATCGTGACGCAGGGCAACGCCTCGTTGATCGACAGGTAAGGCTTCGTCGCATGGACGCGATCGGGCATTTCCATCGCAGCTCGGAAATACGGCCGACGCATCCAGTTCGCGCCCTCGGCGTCGGCAACCGGCATGAAGCGGGCCTCGTGTCCAGGCCGGTCGGCGCGCAGCACGATATTGCGGCCCGCCTGCCGCCCCTCGGCATCGAGCAGGAAACAGCGCGCCGCATGGTCGAGCGCCAGAAAATTCCAGCAGACTTCTTCGAGGGGCTCACCGGCCGCGATCCGTTCGCCAGCACGCGAGAACGCGCGCAAATAAGGCGCAAGCCGCGCGGCACGGCGACGCTCGCGCGACTCCGTTTCCAAACGGTGATGCGCGGCAAGCTCGCCGATGCGCGCCGCGGCATAGCCACTGTCCGCCGGGCCGGCGGCCGGTCGGCCGAAATAAAAGCCCTGGACGAAATCGGCATCGCTGGCGAAGGCGAGTTGCGCTTCGTGCTCGGTCTCGACACCCTCGATCAGCACGAGCTTGCCTGCTTCGTGCAGCAACGACACAAAGCCCGGCAGAATCGTTGCCGCTTGCGTGCGATGCGCGGCATGCGAAAGCATCATCCGGTCGATCTTGACGATGTCGGGATCGAGCTGCCAAACGCGCTCGAGATTCGAATCGCCAGCGCCGAAGTCATCGAGCGCGATCAGGAACCCGAGCTCGCGAAAGCGCCGAGCCTCTTCGGCGACGCGCTCGAAATCGTGTATGCGGTCCTCATGGATCTCGAGCACGATGCGCCGCGGCGGCAAGGCGAGCCTCGACAAGCTCGCGGCAAACGCCGCTGCGTGGTAGGACTCGCTCAGCGCACCGGCATGGACGTTAAGGAACAGCCACTCGCGTTCGGCACCGAGCATCTTGAAGTTCTCGAGGTGCAGCGTCATCGCGAGCCGGTCGACATGATGGAGTTCGCCTTGCCGCGACGCCTCGCCGAATACATCGAGCGGCGGCACGGGGCAATCGAAAGTATCGTGCGCGCGCAACAAGCCCTCGTAGCCCACCGCGCGCAGGTGCGCCAGGCTGAAGATCGGCTGGAACACGCTCGTGAACGTCAGCTCGCGGTGCCGCAGCGCATAACGCTGCAACCCCGAGACCATGTCGAACTCGAAACCTGCGGGCGGCATCACCGGCGCGTCTTGCAACGCGCTCATCATGGCCGCCTCCGGCAAGGATCTTGAATCGAAGGGAATGGGTTCATCTGGGAGCTCCTCGGAATCATCTTATTGACGGCGACTCCCACCAAGCAAGCTCCGTGCGCGAGCACGCGGTGCGCTGCGAACCGCCCAGCTCGCGCATCAGCTCAGGGCATGACCGCGCGAACGCACCGTGACGGTGCGCGTATCGCGCGACGCGCGTGCTCCCTGCTCGATCAAAGCACCGGACCGGGCGCGGCTTCGCGCCGCAATAGTGCATAGAGGATGATGGCGCCGAATGTCGCTGTCCCGATACCGCCCAGCGCGAAACCCCCGAACTTCAGCGAAAAGTCGCCCGCCCCGAGCACGAGCGTGACGGCCGCAACGATCAGATTGCGGTTGTCCGAGAAATCGACCCGGTTCGCAACCCAGATCCTAGCGCCGGTGACCGCGATGAGCCCAAAGACGACAATCGAGACGCCCCCGAGCACGGGCCCCGGAATCGTTTCGATCAGGGCCCCGAACTTCGGCGAGAAGCCCAGCCCGATGGCGATGATCGCGGCCACGACGAAGACGATCGTCGAATAGATCTTGGTGACCGCCATGACGCCGATGTTTTCAGCGTAGGTGGTCACGCCTGTGCCACCCGCCATGCCGGAAACGATAGTCGCAAGCCCGTCGCCGACGAACGCGCGTCCGATGTAACGGTCGAGGTTCTGGCCGGTCATCGCGCTGACGGCCTTGATGTGCCCGAGATTCTCCGCCACGAGAATCACCGCTACCGGCGCGATCAGCAACATCGCGTGCGGATCGAAGACCGGCGAGCGGAAATGCGGCATGCCGAACCATGCCGCATTGGCCACGCTGGCAAAGTCGATCGGCCGGCCGATGCCCATGCCATTGGCAAGCACGGCATAGATGGCGTAGGCCAGGATGAGGCCGACGAGAATCAGCAGTCGCTGCACCATGCCGCGCGCGAACACGGCGACGATACCGACGCACAGCACAGTGACGAGCGCCATCCACGAATCGAAGGCCGACGTGCTGACACCTTTCACTGCGATCGGCGCGAGATTGAGACCGATGACCGCAACGACGGCTCCCGTTACCACAGGAGGCATCAACGTCTCGATCCAGCGCGTGCCGACCGCGGCAACGATCAATCCAATGACCGCATAGGCCACGCCGCAGGCGACGATGCCGCCCAATGCGATGGGAATGTTCGGATTGGGGCCGTGGCCGCTGTATGCCGTTACCGCGATGACGAGCCCGATGAACGAAAAGCTCGAGCCGAGATAGCTCGGCACGCGTCCGCCCACGAGCACGAAAAAGAGCAGCGTGCCGACGCCCGACATGAAAATGCAGAGATTCGGATCGAAGCCCATCAGCAATGGCGCAAGCACCGTCGAGCCGAACATGGCGACGACGTGCTGTACGCCCATTGCGATCGTCTGCGGCCATGGGAGCCGTTCGTCGGGACCGACGACACGGCTTTCGACGGCACGCGGCGCGAGGCGCCAGCGCGGGAAATAGGAATCGGCCATGCTCGTGGGGCTCCTTTTTATGTCGGCGTAGGCCGCCGCTGATACGGCGCCGCCTGTCGGTGGAATCACGCGCGAGTTTAAGGAGGGCCGACTGCCCTGGCAAGGCTCGCGCGGAGCGTGAACATTGGGAGACCCCGCGCGGCGCGTTGTCGCACATGGGCGCACCTGCGCCAATTTCAGTCCCGTTTGATCTCGCTCAACAACGCTGCGGACCGAAGGACGAATATCGCGCTGTGATACTTCCAACCCCCATCGAGCGCGCAAGAGACTGGAACACGGAGGACCGCGCTGAAGCGCTCGTTCCCGGGTCCGATGCGCATGCCGACACAAGGAGAGAGCGCATGCGCACCCAATCGCCCCCACTGAGCTCGCGCCGAGGCCGCACGCTCGATATCTGGACGCCAGAGGACAAGGCCTTTTGGGAACGGGAGGGCGAGGCAATCGCGAAGCTCAACCTCTGGATCTCCGTTCCCGCGCTCTTCCTCGCGTTTGCGATCTGGCAGGTCTGGAGCGCCGTTGCGGTCCAATTGCCGATGCTCGGCTTCCGATACTCGACCGACCAGCTCTTTTGGCTCGCGGCGGCGCCGGCGCTCTCCGGCGCGACGCTGCGCATCTTTTACTCGTTCATGGTGCCGGTCTTCGGCGGCCGGCGCTGGACCGCCGTCTCCACCGCATCGCTGTTGATTCCCGCGATCGGCATCGGCTTCGCCGTGCAAGACAACACGACGAGCTATCCGACGATGCTGATCCTCGCGCTGTTGTGCGGCTTCGGCGGCGGCAACTTCAGCTCGAGCATGGCCAACATCAGCTTCTTCTTCCCGCGCGAGCGCAAGGGCTCGGCGCTCGGCGTCAATGCGGGCCTCGGCAATCTCGGCGTATCGGCAGTGCAGTTTCTGAGCCCGCTCGTCGTGACGGCCGGCATTTTCGGCATATTCGGCGGGGCACCCCATACCGTCGTGAGAAACGGGCTCATCGCGCAAGTCTGGACTCAGAACGCCGCGTTCATCTGGGTGCCATGGATCGCCATCGCGACATTGGCGGCCTGGGTCGGCATGCACGATCTGACCGATGCAAAAGCGTCGTTCTCGGCGCAAGCCGCAATCTTCCGGCGCAAGGACACCTGGCTGATGTGCGTGCTCTACCTCGGCACGTTCGGTTCGTTCATCGGCTATGCCGCTGGCTTTCCGCTGCTCATCAAAAGTCAGTTTCCCGGCGTCAACGCGCTGGCCTACGCATGGCTCGGCCCGCTGATCGGCGCCGCCATCCGCCCGTTCGGCGGATGGCTGGCCGACAAGCTCGGTGGCGCGCCAGTCACGCTGTGGAACTTCATCGTCATGGCGTGCGCGGTCGGCGGCGTTCTCTATTTCCTGCCCTCCGGGCCGTCGGGCGGCAGCTTCGGCGGGTTCTTCGTCAGCTTCCTCGTGCTCTTCATGACCTCGGGCATCGGCAACGGTTCGACGTTCCGCATGATCCCCGTGATCTTCCAGACCTTGAAGCTGCGTGAGGCGAACGCATCGGATCGCGAAGCCGTGCAACGCGCCACGAAGGAAGGGAACACGGAGGCCGCCGCGACGCTCGGGTTTTCCGCGGCCATTGCGGCGTACGGCGGCTTTTTCATTCCGAAGAGCTATGGCACGTCCCTCACATTGACGGGCGGCCCCGAAGCGGCGCTTTACGTGTTCATCGGCTTTTACGCCATTTGCATCGGCGTGACCTGGTGGCGCTACGCGCGCCGTAATGCACCGATGCCCTGCTGAAACGACGGATCGCCCCAAATGAGCCACTTTCTCGATCGACTCAATCATTTCGCACTGCCGAAAGAAAGCTTTTCCAACGGGCACGGTGTCGCCACCGGCGAGGATCGCACGTGGGAAGATGCCTATCGCAATCGCTGGTCGCACGACAAGATCGTGCGCAGCACGCACGGCGTCAACTGCACGGGTTCGTGCTCGTGGAAGATCTACGTCAAAGGCGGGATCGTCACCTGGGAAACGCAGCAGACCGACTATCCGCGCACACGCTGGGACATGCCGAACCACGAACCGCGCGGCTGCGCGCGCGGCGCGTCTTACTCGTGGTACCTCTACAGCGCCAACCGCGTGAAGTACCCGATGGTACGCGCGCGTCTGCTCGAACGCTGGCGCGCCGCGCTGACGGCGTGCGGAGACTCCGTCGACGCCTGGGCCTCCATCGTCGAAGACGATGCGGCCCGCCGCGATTATCAGATGGTGCGCGGCATGGGAGGTTTCGCGCGCAGCAGCTGGGACGAGGTCAACCGTCTCGTTGCCGCTGCCAACGTCTACACGATCAAGCGACACGGGCCTGACCGCGTGATCGGCTTTTCGCCGATTCCGGCCATGAGCATGGTCAGCTATGCGGCCGGCAGCCGCTATCTGAGCCTCATCGGCGGCGTATGCATGAGCTTTTACGACTGGTACTGCGATTTGCCGCCGTCGAGCCCGCAGATCTGGGGCGAGCAGACCGACGTACCCGAATCGGCCGACTGGTACAACTCGAGCTACATCATCGCGTGGGGCAGTAACGTGCCGCAAACGCGCACGCCCGACGCACACTTTTTCACCGAAGTTCGCTACAAGGGTACGAAGACCGTCGCGGTTACGCCCGACTATAGCGAAGTCGCGAAGCTCTCCGACCTCTGGCTTCACCCAAAGCAAGGTACCGATGCCGCCCTGGCCATGGCGTTCGGTCACGTCGCGCTCAACGAGTTCTACTTCAAGACACGCAGCGCCTATTTCGACGATTACGCGCGCCGGTACACCGATTTGCCGTTGCTCGTACTGCTTCGTACACGCACGCTCGAAGACGGGCGCGTTGCGCTCGTGCCCGATCGCTACGTCCGCGCGAGCGACTTCGACGGCGCATTGAATCAGGCCAATCACCCGGAATGGAAAACCGTCGCCTACGACACGACGGGCCAGCCAGTCGTGCCGAACGGCTCGATCGGTTTTCGCTGGGGCGACGACGGCCGGGACGATGCCGGCAAGTGGAACCTCGAAAACAAGGACGCGTGCGACGGACGCGAAGTCAAGCTCAGACTGTCGCTGCTCGAGAACACGGCCCCCACCCATGACGTCGCCGATGTCGCGTTTCCGTATTTCGGCGGCGTGAGTTCGCCACACTTTACGGCGAACGCTCAGCAAGGCGACATCAACCTCGCGCGAGTGCCTGTCGCACGTTTGCGCCTCATGCGGGACGGAGAGGCTGTCGACGCGCTCGTCGCCACCGTCTTCGATCTGCAAGCCGCGCAGTACGGCATCGATCGGGGCCTCGGCAGCGGCGCGGCCGGCTATGACGACAACGCCCCCTACACACCCGCATGGGCCGAATCGATCACGGGCGTGCCGCGCGAGCAGATCGTCACCGTTGCGCGCGAATTCGCCGCCAACGCGGACAAGACGCAGGGCCGCTCGATGATCATCATCGGCGCCGGCATGAATCACTGGTACCACGCCGACATGAACTATCGCGGCGTCATCAACCTCCTGATGATGTGCGGCTGCATCGGCAAGAGCGGCGGCGGCTGGTCTCACTATGTCGGCCAGGAAAAGCTGCGTCCGCAAACGGGTTGGACCGCACTCGCATTCGCGCTCGATTGGATCCGTCCGCCGCGTCAGATGAACAGCACGAGCTTTTTCTACGCGCATACGGACCAATGGCGCTATGAAAAGCTCGGCGTCGACGAGATCGTTTCGCCGCTCGCCGACAAAACCCGATTCGGCGGCAGCATGATCGACTACAACGTACGCGCCGAACGCATGGGCTGGTTGCCAAGCGCGCCGCAGCTCGCGACGAATCCTCTGCAAGTGGCGAAGGATGCTGCGGCGTCGGGTATGGACGCCAAAGCGTACGTGGCGAAATCGCTGAAGTCGGGATCGCTGCAGATGAGCTGCGAAGACCCCGATGCACCGCAGAACTGGCCTCGCAACATGTTCGTCTGGCGCTCCAACCTGCTTGGCTCGTCCGGCAAGGGTCACGAATATTTCTGCAAGCACCTGCTGGGCACCGATCACGGCTTGCAAGGCAAAGACCTCGGCGCGAGCGATGCCAAACCGGCTGAAGTACGCTGGCACGACGAAGCGCCGCAAGGCAAACTCGATTTGCTCGTCACGCTCGATTTCCGCATGAGCACGACCTGCCTCTACTCGGACATCGTGCTGCCCACTGCGAGCTGGTACGAGAAAAACGACCTCAACACGAGCGACATGCACCCGTTCATCCACCCGCTTTCGGCGGCCGTGGATCCCGTCTGGCAGGCCCGCTCCGATTGGGAGATCTACAAGGGCTTCGCCAAGACGTTCAGCGAGGTCTGCGTCGGCCATCTCGGCGTCGAAAAGGAAGTGGTGCTCACGCCGCTCATGCACGACACGCCGGGCGAGCTCGCCCAGCCGTTCGAGGTACGCGATTGGAAAAAGGGCGAGTGCGAGCTGGTACCGGGCACGACAGCACCGCAGGTGAGCGTCGTCGAGCGCGACTACCCGAACGTCTACAAGCGCTTCACCGCACTGGGCCCGCTCATGAACCGCGTAGGCAACGGTGGCAAGGGTATCGTCTGGAAAACTGCGACCGAAGTCGAGCAGCTCGGCAAGCTGAACGGCGTGACACTCGAAGACGGCGCAACGAAGGGCATGCCGCGCATCGTCTCCGATATCGATGCCTGCGAAGTGATTCTGCATCTCGCACCCGAGACGAATGGACATGTCGCCGTCAAGGCGTGGGAAGCGCTCGCAAAAGCGACTGGCCGCGAACATAAACATCTGGCGCTTTACCGCGAAGACGAAAAGATCCGCTACCGCGATATCCAGGCTCAGCCTCGCAAGATCATCAGTTCGCCCACCTGGAGCGGCATCGAAAGCGAAACCGTCAGCTATAACGCGGGCTACACGAACGTGCACGAACTGATTCCCTGGCGCACGCTGACGGGGCGTCAGCAGTTCTATCAGGATCACCCCTGGATGATCGCGTTCGGGGAGGGATTCTCGACATACCGCCCGCCCATCGATCTGAAAGCAACAGCCGGCATCCACGGCGTCAAGCCGAACGGCCATCCCGAAGTCGTGCTGAACTTCATCACGCCGCATCAGAAATGGGGCATTCACAGCACCTACAGCGACAACCTGCTGATGTTGACGCTCAACCGTGGCGGCCCCGTCGTCTGGATCAGCGAAGACGATGCGCGCCGCGCCGGGATCGAGGACAACGATTGGATCGAACTCTTCAACGTGAACGGCGCGATCGCCGCGCGCGCCGTGGTCAGCCAGCGCGTCCATCCCGGCATGGTGCTCATGTATCACGCACAGGAAAAGATCATCAATACCCCGGGCTCGGAAATCACCGGCGTGCGCGGCGGGATTCACAACTCGGTGACGCGCATCGTGCTGAAGCCGACGCACATGATCGGTGGCTACGCTCAGCTCAGTTATGGCTTCAACTACTACGGCACGATCGGCACGAACCGGGATGAATTCGTGGTCGTGCGCAAGATGAATCGGATCGACTGGCTCGACACGCCGCGCGATGACAGCGCGTGTAGCGCGAACCCGCCTCACGGAGAAACGCAATGAAGGTACGCGCACAGATCGGCATGGTGCTGAACCTCGACAAGTGTATCGGCTGCCATACATGCAGCGTGACTTGCAAGAATGTCTGGACGAGCCGTCCAGGCATGGAATACGCATGGTTCAACAACGTCGAGACGAAGCCCGGCATCGGCTATCCGAAGGAATGGGAAAACCAGGACAAATGGAACGGCGGCTGGATGCGTCACGCGGACGGCTCGATTGCGCCGCGTCAGGGCGGCAAGTGGAAGCTGCTCATGCGCATCTTCGCGAACCCGAATCTGCCGCAAATCGACGATTACTACGAACCGTTCACATTCGATTACGACCATCTGCAAAGCGCGCCCGAAATGAACCCCGCGCCCACCGCTCGCCCGCGCAGTCTGATTACCGGCCAGCGAATGGAAAAAATCGTTTGGGGTCCTAACTGGGAAGAAATCCTCGGCGGCGAATTTGCCAAGCGCAGCAAGGATCGCAACTTCGACGACGTCCAGAAAGACATCTACGGTCAGTTCGAAAACACGTTCATGATGTACCTGCCGAGGTTGTGCGAGCACTGCCTCAATCCCGCATGCGTGGCTTCGTGCCCCTCCGGCTCGATCTACAAGCGCGAGGAGGACGGCATCGTGCTGATCGATCAGGACAAGTGTCGCGGGTGGCGCATGTGCGTGTCCGGCTGCCCGTACAAGAAGATCTACTACAACTGGAAGAGCGGCAAAGCCGAGAAGTGCATCTTCTGCTATCCGCGCATCGAGGCGGGACAGCCGACTGTCTGTTCGGAGACCTGTGTCGGGCGCATCCGCTACCTCGGCGTACTGCTCTACGATGCCGACCGCATCGAAGCGGCCGCCTCCGTCGAGAGCGATCGCGACCTGTACCAGGCGCAGCTCGATGTGTTTCTCGATCCGCACGACCCGGAGGTGATCGAGCAGGCGCGCAGGGACGGCGTGCCCGAGAACTGGATCGAGGCCGCGCGTGTCAGCCCCGTCTACAAGATGGCAGTCGACTGGAAAGTGGCGTTACCGTTGCACCCCGAGTATCGGACGATGCCGATGGTCTGGTACGTGCCACCGCTCTCGCCGATCACATCGGCGGCCCAGGCCGGACATATCCGCGCGAATGGAGAGATTCCCGACGTCAACCAATTGCGCATTCCGGTGCGATATCTCGCGAACCTGCTGACCGCGGGCGACACGGTGCCTGTCGTGCGCGCGCTCGAACGGATGCTCGCCATGCGAGCGTGGCAGCGCGGCAAACATGTCGACGGCATCGAAAACCATACGGCGCTGGCGCAGGCCGATCTCAGCGTGGCGCAAGTCGAAGACATGTACCGCATCATGGCAATCGCCAATTACGAGGACAGGTTCGTCATTCCCACCTCGCACCGCGAATACGCCGAAAACGCATTCGATGTGCGCGGCGGGTGCGGCTTCAGCTTCGGCAATGGCTGCTCGGAAGGCGTCAGCGAAACGAGCTTGTTCGGTGGCGCGCAGCGCCGCACGATTCCCATCAAGGCGGAGATCTGAACGATGAGCACCCCGCATACCGTCGCGAGTTGCGCCACTACGTTACGCGTGCTTGCGCTCTTGCTGAGCTACCCCGACACGTCGCTGCGCGCTCACCTGCCCGAGATGCGCGCGGCGCTGCGCGAAGACGCGGCGCTGAATGCCCCGCGGCTCGCCTCGCTCGACGTGCTGATCGACCGTCTTGCCGGCAGCGCCGGTCTTGAAGCCGAAGCGGCCTATGTCGACCTTTTCGATCGAGGCCGCCGCACGGCTTTGCATTTGTTCGAGCATGTGCATGGCGATTCGCGCGACCGGGGGCCGGCCATGATCGACCTCATCAAGACCTACGAGGAGGCAGGCCTCATGCTGGCATCGGACGAACTGCCCGATCATCTTTGCGTCGTGCTCGAGTTCGCGTCCACGCAACCGCCCCGGCAAGCGGAAGCCTTTCTGCGCGAAATCGCCCACTTGCTGCGCAGCATTCATAGCGCGCTCGTCGAGCGGGACAGTGCCTATGCCAGCGTGCTGGCCGCACTCATCGAGCTGGCCGGCGAATCGACGGAACCGATCGCTCTGACGACAGAGCCGCCACTCGACGAAACATGGAACGAACCCGTCGCGTTCGGCGGCTGTTCGACCGAGGGACAGTCCGCCACCCCGAATCAACCGCAGCCGATCCGGATCGTGAAGACGCCGCATGCGGCTAATCGCGAGCAGCGCGCGCAGGGAGCCTGAGATGAGTCACGCCGCCAATACGTTTCTTTTCAGCGTCTATCCGTACATCTGCCTTGCGATTTTCCTGCTTGGCTCGCTTGTTCGTTTCGACCGCGATCAATACACGTGGAAGAGCGATTCATCGCAGCTGCTGCGCGCGGGCCAGCTTAGATGGGGAAGCAACCTCTTTCACATCGGCATCCTCTTTCTGCTGTTCGGCCATACAGTCGGGCTGCTCACGCCACACGCACTCTACGAATCGATGATTTCCGCACAGAACAAGCAGATGCTTGCGATTGTCACGGGTGGCGTGGCGGGCACGATCTGCTTCATCGGTCTGACGCTGCTCTTGCATCGGAGGCTGTTCGATCCGCGCATCCGGCTGACGAGCCGACGCACCGATATCGCGATTCTCGCGATCCTATGGGTGCAGCTCGTGCTCGGCCTCGTTACGCTGCCGTTCTCGTATGCCGATCGTGAAACGGCCGCCACAATGCTGAGCCTTGCCTATTGGGCGCAGCATATCGTCACGCTGAGACCCGATGCGAGCGTGCTGGCTGCGCTCGAGTGGCCATTCAAGATCCATCTCGTGCTCGGCATGACGATCTTCCTGCTGTTTCCCTTCACGCGCCTCGTGCATATCTGGAGCGGTTTCGGCACGCTGAGCTACGCGTTCCGTCCATACCAGCTCGTGCGCTCGCGGCGGCTCAATCTGCCAGCCGAACATACACGTTCCCAGCACCGCATTTGAATCCGAGAGGCGCGCCATGACGATTCGACAAAACGGCGAAGTGGCGACGGTCAACGGCGTCGCGCTCCATGTGCCGGGCGAGACGCTGAGCACCGAAGTCCTCAGACAACGTGCTTGTACCGAGCTTTTGCGTCAGGCGGCGATGCAAGCGGGCCTGTTGGGTCATGACGATCCCGAGCCCGTAGATGGCGCCATCAGCGTCGAAGCAACCATGGCGATCGAAACGCTACTCGACGATGCGGTGCCCGTCGAAGAACCGTCGGACGAGGCATGCCGCCGCTATCATGCGGCCCATACGAGCCGCTATGCCGTAGGCGCTCGCGTGCGTGCGCGGCACGTACTGTTCGCGGTGGTACCCGGCGTCGATGTCGCGCAGTTGCGCGCGCGTGCCGAGGCATGCCTCTTCGAGCTGCGCTGCAAAACGAGCCCGGACGACGGACGGTTCGCGCGCGCCGCCGCGGAGTTGTCTAATTGTCCGAGCGGTGCCGAAGGCGGCAACCTCGGATGGGTGGACGTCGAGACATGCGCACCCGAGTTCGCGCGCGAGCTTTTCGGAAACAAGGAAGTCGGCGTGCTCTCCCGCCTCGTGTCGAGCCGGTTCGGGTTTCACGTCGTCGAGGTGCTCGAGCGGGAGCCCGGCACGGAGCCACCGTTCGAGAGCGTGCGTGCCGCCGTCGCGCAAACGCTGAGGCAACAGGCGTTTGCCACCAGCCTGCGTCGCTATATCGATCGGCTCGCGCAAGCGGCGACGCTCGATGGTCTCGAATTCGAGGGAGAGCTCATCGGCGCGAGCGTTCCGCCGCCTTGATGCTGGCCGTCAGTTGTTTCTCGAGCGTCCCGGTACGTCGATCGCCGCGCCGGGCGCGTCTTGCCTCGCGCCGCAGCAATGCCGCGAACGCGGCTTCGTCGGCCTTCAGACCATGGCGCGTGCGAACCTTCGGCAATCGATGCAGCTCGCCCGCCTCGAACGCCTCGAGCACGGCCGGATGGATGTAGCACTTGCGGCAAACGGCCGGCGTATTGCGCAGTGTCGCGGCCACTTCCTTCACGGTCTCGACCACATGCGTGCGCAGGTGCCGCTCGCCCGGCTGCGGTTCGATGCGGCGCAGTGCGCCGAGCGCCAGCACGCTAGCTGCCCAGGTGCGATAGTCCTTCGCTGTGAAGTCCGCGCCACTTGCCTCGCGCAGATAGTCGTTGATATCCGATGATCCTACGGGGTGTCGCTCGCCCGCATCGTCGATGTACTGAAAGAGCTCGTGTCCTGGCAGATCGAGGCACTTGCGCACGATGCGCGCGAGGCGTGGGTCTTCGACATCGATGTCGTGCTCGATGCCGCTCTTGCCGCGAAAGCGAAAGCGCAGGTGTGCGGCACGGACCGCCGCATGGCGCTTGCGCAACGTGGTCAGACCGTAGGAATTGTTTTCTCGCACGTACTCGCGGCTACCCACGCGCGCCAGCGTGACGTCGAGCAGCCGCACGACGGTCGCCACGATCTTCTCCCACGGCATGCCGGGCAGTCGCAAATCGCGCGCAATCCGGGCGCGGATTCTCGGCAATACCTCCGCAAACGCGGCCATGCGCTCGAACTTCGTCGCATCGCGCGTCTCGCGCCAGCGCGGATGATAGCGGTACTGCTTGCGCGCACGCGTGTCGCGGCCGGTCGCCTGCATGTGTCCGAGCGGATCGGGGCAGATCCAGACGTCGGTGTATGCAGGGGGAATGGCCAGCGCGTTGATGCGCGCGATTTCGTCCGTATCGCGAATGCGGCGCCCCTGCGCGTCGAAATAGGCAAAGTGGCCGCGAATCAGCCTGCGCCGGATACCCGGCTTCGTATCGTCGACGTAATGCAGGCCAGGCGGTACGTCGACATCGTTGTTGCCCGTGAACGAGCGCGCCCCGTCATCGCGTGTCAAGGCGCGATCCAGTAGGTCATTCGTCCGGCGGCTACGCGACATGCAGGTTCCGCAATCTCGATAGGATCGCCTGACAATCTGCAACCCCCGTGCCACCCTACCTGCCGACGCATTGCCGCAGACCTCCAAGTGGATCCCCAGAGACGTCCGCCCTCAGCGCTCGGGCGCCACATCGAGCGCGTCGAGCACTCTTACCTGCGGCGGCTCGGCGAGCCAATCCGCGACCGTCGCACGAAACGTCTGGAAGTGGTCGCTCGCGAGATGACTATCGAACGCGGCCCGGTCCTCATAGATCTCGTAAAGATGCAGTACCGACCCGCTTGGCGCCGATTCGCGGAAAAGGTCATAGCGGTGGTTACCGGGCTCCTTGCGCGTCACTTCCACCATATGGCGCAACTGCTTTTCGACATCGACGGCGTGCTCGGGCTTCGGCGTGATCGTGGCAATGATGTAGGCGTTCATTCCAACTCTCCTAAAGGAATACGTCGGGGGAACTTCGAAGCCCTCGAAGATTGAATGCCGAGGGCAAGGCATCCGGGCGGTCGCGTCACCGATTCTGCCACCGAGTGGGGCTGCGCTGCAGCGCAATGCCCCCATCGCACGGCGCGGCATCGCAGCAATCATCGGTCGGGTAAGCCCCAGGGTGATGCAGCGCTGCCGCAAAACCGCGCGGCAGTCAGCTCCGCTCGGCAATCGGCGGGGCAGCCGTACTGCAACCGTCGCGCCCCGCCTCGAGGCCGAGCGCCGCCACCTTCGACCGTCAATCTCGATGCGGTCCTTTTTCTTGCATTGCTTCAATACGGATTACATGCGGATATACTCAAACCGTATTGACATCGCGCATCGATTCTGCCCATCGAAATCAATCCGCCGCTTCACCCCGCATTCTTTCAACAGCAATTCTCCTAAATAGCGCTTTATTTTCACAATAACAATCATTCGCAAACGTTTGCCCTTTTCTCGATTCGAGAAATTGGACGAATGTGCTGCCCCGCACATTCCGTAAGGGTCGCACCCGCTTGATATGTGGCCAATGGCACGGTGCCGGATCGCAATCCCCTGGAGTTTTAACGACGGCGTCCGATAAGGACTTTAGTCGCGCAAAATGCCGATGCCCAAAGGCACCTCTGCATCTTTGAGAGCGATTCAACCGAACTCCACTCACGCAAATGGGGAAAACCATGCAATTCGACATTAGCTCCACATGCCGCCCTTTTCATGAAGCAGGCGAATTCAGCCAACTGATGGCTTACTACGAAGAAGAACGCCACACGATGTGGATGATGCTGCGCTCGGAACCGCGGCCTTGCTTCAATCAGCAATTGGTCTCGGACATCATTCGTTTGGCCCGCGCGGCCCGCGAGTCCGGCCTGCGGTTCGACTTCTGGGTCACCGGCTCGCTGGTCCCGGAAATCTTCAACGTAGGCGGCGATCTCAACTTTTTTGTCGATGCCATCCGCAAAGGCGACCGCGACCGGCTCCTGGCCTACGCGCGCTCCTGCATTGACGGCGTTTGGGAAATCTACAATGGTTTCGGCACCGGCGCGGTCACCATCGCCATGGTGGAAGGCAGTGCGCTCGGGGGTGGGTTCGAGGCCGCACTCGCTCATCACTATGTGCTCGCTCAACGCGGTTCGAAACTTGGATTTCCCGAGGTGGCGTTCAATCTTTTTCCCGGCATGGGCGGCTACTCGCTCGTCGCGCGGAAGTCGAACATGCGCGTCGCAGAAACGCTGATCAGCACAGGAGAATCGCAATGCGCGGAATGGCACGCCGAGCGTGGGCTGGTGGACGGCGTGTTCGAGCCGGGCGATGCGTTGTTGCAGACGCGAACATTCATCGACGTGACCCGGCCAATGCTCAACGGTACGCGCGCGATGCTGCGCGCCCGCCAGCGCGTGTTGCCGCTTTCACGCGCGGAGCTCATGGACATCACGGAAGATTGGGTGCAGTCCGCCTTCATGCTCGAGGAGAAGGACGTGTCCTTCATGGAGCGGCTCGTCATGTTGCAAAACCGGCGAGTGTCCAAACTGAAGGCTGTATCGTAAGCGGCGACGGGCGACGGCCGCGTGCCGTCGCTCAGCGCCTCGCCGGAAGCTCAGGCGATGAGCCTGAGCTTCTTCTTATCGGCAACCCACGCTTCGAACATATCGGGCGCCATCGGCTTCGAATAGAAGTAGCCCTGCGCGTAGTCGACGCCAATGTCCTTGAGGAACTGCATTTCGCGCTCCGTCTCGACGCCTTCAGCAACGATGGCGAAGCCGAACGCGCGCGCGAGACCCAACAGCGAGCGCACGAGCGACTGCGACTGATAATTCTGGTCGATCCCGGTGATAAAGCTGCGATCCAGCTTGATGACGTCGATCGGCAGTCTCGTCAGTTGCGACAACGACGAATAACCTGTGCCGAAGTCGTCCAGCAGGATACGCGCGCCGAGCTGTTTGAACTGCCTCATCAGGTCGATTGCCGACTTTTCATCCTCGATGAAGCAGCTCTCCGTCAATTCGATATCGACAAGCGTTCGCCCCGCACCGCTTTCTTCGATCAACTCGCGCAACTGATTGACGATACCCGCGTCGCGCAGCTGCCGCGCGGACACGTTGACGGAGATTCTTACGTTCAGGCCGTTTGCGTTCCACCGCGCAGCCTGAGTCACCGCCTCGCGCATCAACCATCGACCGATCGGAATGATCAGTCCCGAATCCTCGGTGAAATTGATGAACTCCGATGGCGGCACCAATCCGCGACTGGATTGCCAGCGAATCAACGCCTCGGCGCTATGGAGCTGGCCGGTGTAGAGATTGACGAGCGGCTGATAGTGAAGGACGAACTGCTGTTCGTCGATGGCCCGCCTCAATTCGGTGTCGAGCCAGATGTACTTCGCAACCTTCTGGTTCATCTCGGGCGAGAAGACACAGTAGGTATGCTTACCGGCCTCTTTGGCCGCATACATCGCGGTATCGGCATGCGAGATGAGCGCCTCGAGCGTTTCGCCATGCTGCGGGTAGACGGCGATTCCGATCGAGCAACTGGTATAGACGTCCATCAAATCGAGATGGATCGGCGAACGGAAACGATCGATGATCGTTTGCGCAAGCGTCTCGAGTAATTCCCGCGAGCAGGGATCGACCAGAATGAGGAACTCGTCGCCGCCGAGGCGGGCAATCGTAGCGCCCTCTGGCAGCGATTCGCTGACGAGCTCAGAAACGCGCTTGATCAACCGATCGCCATAGACGTGTCCGTAGTGATCGTTGACGCGCTTGAAGTTGTCGAGATCGAGAAAGATGATGCCGAGCACACGGGATGGATCGCCGTTCGCATCGTCGAGCGCCTGCTGTATCTTCGCGTTGATCGCGTAGCGATTCATGAGCCCCGTGAGAACGTCTTGCGACGCCAGCTCTTTCAAGCGCTGCCGGGCATTGCGTTCGTCGGTAATGTCGGTGCCGGAGCAGATGATGAATTCCTCATCCACTCCGCTGCCGCTATGAACGAACTTGTTCCGGAACTGGAACAAGCGCGGCCCTTTGATCGTATTGATGACGCGTTCGACTTCGAACGACTGCCGGCTCTCGAAAAACCGCCTGATGTTGCTGCGCGACTGCTCGCCCTGATCGGCGCTCATGAACAGGTCAAACGCGCTTTTACCGATCACATCGACTTCTCGCCAGCCCGTTACCTCTTCGCACATCCGATTGAAACGCTGCACGAAGCCATTGCGATCGAGAATGACGACGAGCGAATTGACTTCCGATACGACCTGCTCCGCCGATGCGAGCCCATTCGATAGCGCTTCCGCGACTGATAGCGTGTCCGAATTGGTGGATGCCGTGCCTGCCCAGTCGGAGGTATTGATCTTTTTGCCGACGAGGTGAAGCGTCACTGCATTGCCGAATAGAGAAACGTCGAGCAGGATATGCGACGTCACGCCCGTCAAACCGCGGATCTTTGCTGCCTGCTCAGCGCTGAGCGCGACGCTGACATTCGTCAGGCCGCGGACTGCCGCCAATTCGAGGGCATTGCTGTCGCTGCGAAGGCGCCAGCAGGGGCTTTTCGTGCCGAGCAAGACCTCGAGCACCGCGCAATCATCGTCATCAAACATACCCCACCCCGTTGAGCAAACGCTCGAATAGCACGCTACTGCATCTATTCAATGCAACGCGAATCGCGCCTTTGCAATATTTGACTGCGCGCTTGTGCTGTGTCTTCGAACGCATTTTTGATGCCGCACACCCGCCCGGCGATCGCTCGGCAGACATCTTCCCGACTTATCAAAAACTGACCGAAATTGCAACAACTACGCGTCAATATGCCAGTTCCTTGCGAACCGCGCAATACGATGCCATTTTTGCAACAGCTTTTGCGTTAAGGCGAGATGGCAATGCCGGGGTTTACCATGTTGTCATTCGCGCGACACAAAGCACGCTGGCCCGGACCGTACGGGGGCCCGTCGATACGTATTTCCCGCTATCGCTTCGCATCTGCCCGTAGGCGCTCGGCGATGCCGTATAGATTTCGAGGAGTTTGCTTTAGATCGTTTTCGCTGAAGGAGTCGCATTATGGTCGAGATAAACCGTTCCGATTCAGCCTCCGTGAACCGCGCTGGCGCCGAAGCTGGCGCTGACCCGACTCCCGCCAAGGACGAAGCCGTAAAGCCAACGCAGCTGCCTCGCTCGGATCTAATCGGCCGGCTTATGGGAGAGGTGACGGAGGGTGCAGCCAAAGCGAGTTCGTTTCAAGCATACGCTTCCCCCGCATCACCGCAGGGCGACGGCCCATCAGCGGCAGGCGAGCCTCCTCGAAACACACCGTCTGTCCGGCCCGGTTCTCTGTCGCTCAGGCGGCTCGGCGGCGAACTAACGCCGGCCGTGTCGGCGGACAGCGCTCGAGGCCGAGAATTGCGTCCGGCAACGCCCGCCAAACAAACCGTTCCACCGAACGAGCTACTGGAAACTTTTGGCTTCTCGCCGGCGGAAATCAGCCTCGTCGATCGTTACGGTGGATCGGCCCAGCTTGCGGAGATTTGGCCGCTGATCGCCAATCAAAATAGAATCCATGGCGATTGTTCGCATGCACTCGTGATGCATCTTTTGAACAGGGAAGGCGTCACTGGGTTAGAACAACTGCATGAGATGGTCAGTGGCGGGGCAGGTATGGTTTTGCTGGGCGCGGAGATCGAACGGATCGGTGTCGATAAGCTGCGTCAAAGCAGGCCGACCCAGCCCCAGGAGAAAAGCGAGTAGCGCTGCGGCTTGCCACGTGCACATCGCTGCTTTGTCGCGGCATATCGTTTTCGCACAATAGCAATCCGGCGGATGGGCTGCACGCCTCATCCGCCGGATTTTTTTAATTCCCGACAACCCCTATGACCGGGCCACTCTGTGTTCAGGAGTTGTCGGCAACAGAGCTACGGACGATTACGAACCGCTGGCGTCCGATGCCGCGGGCTTCGCGATCTTGTGATGCTTGGTGGAAGTCCGGGTGCGGGTGCTGCTTTTGCCGTTCACCTCCGCGCGATCCTCCGCACGCGCGGCACCTTTATCCCGATCCACCGCGTTCGCACCGTTCGTATTCGCCGCACCCTCGGTACTCATATGGCTCGACGACATCCCGCCAGCCGGCGCGGGTGGCGTAGTCGCGTTGAGATCCGAGCCGGCGCTCACGCCCGCGCTCGTGCCACCGCTCGT
>CBJLAJ010000103.1:0-19307 GCA_966421005.1 uncultured Paraburkholderia sp. | reverse complement strand
GAAAAACCACGCACACGCCCAATAGCCTGTTCCAACCAACCCCACCCGGTGGCCGTGCTCCGGCTTTGCACCTTCGCACCCCCGGTCTCGTCCCGTACCGCCGACAGCGCAATCGGAAGCACTCGCCTCGATACGCCCCGCTGCCTCCGAGCCGGTGCGCGCAACGGCGGCCCCTGCTGTGCGGCCGCCACCCGATACGACGGGAATTGCCGCACTGCCGGCCAGGACACTGCCGTCCAATCCCGCACCCGCCGCGGAGGCACCGCGTATCCCGGAGCAACCGCCCGCCGCCGACACCCAGACTTCGCAGACGCTGACGGCGCCCTCGCCTGCATCGTCGATACCGACAGCACCCGCCGCCCTCGCCACGCCCGCGCTTGCTCCGGTTCAAACCGAGCGGGGCGAGGAAGCGCGTCCCCGTCCGCGTCCCGGCTGCACCGCGGGCAGCGATAGCGAGGAGTGCAAGGAAACCGCATCGCCTCCGGATACGAGCGGCTCGCGCACGCTACCGGCGGGGCAGACGAATGAAGTGTGGTCTGGGCCGGTGAAGCCAGCGCCGGCGGGATCTGGAGCTACCGGGCCCCTCTTGGAACACACGCAAACCGCGCAATCGCCGGCCAAACGAATAGCGAAGACGCACACGCCGAAACAACATGTGGCCTCGAGCGCAGCGAACCGAGCCGTTCGCCGCGCACCCGAACGGGCGACGGAACGCACGGAAGAACATGGGCCCGCCTCTTCGCCGCTCGCGATGGCCAAGCAGACATGGCATGCCGTGCTGAATGAAATCGAGCCGCGCGAACGCCTCAAGCCAGCGCGCAGCGCGCAGCTATCGGAATCGCATACGGCGATTTACCGCGGCCATTGACGGCAACATCGGTCGCCCGCGCGAAACCGCGGATCACGCTCCCGAGCGCGCCTTGCGTCCCTGTTCGCGAATCTGCTCGAGCGTAGCGGCCGGGGTGCTCATTTCCTTCGGCACCCGGATTTCGATCAACGCCGGCAAGCCGCTGGCGATCGAACGCTCGAGTGCGGGCAAGAACGCAGCCGTCGTCACGACTGTCTCGCCGTGCGCGCCGAACGAACGCGCATAGGCCGCAAAATCGGGGTTGGTCAGCCCTGTTCCATGCGGCCGGTCCGGATAGTGGCGCTCCTGATGCATGCGAATGGTGCCGTAATGGCCGTTGTTGACGACGATGAAGATCGCGTTGAGGCCGTACTGCATCGCGGTGGCAAGTTCGTGGCCCGCCATCATGAAGCACCCGTCGCCGGCAAGCGCCACCGCGATCCGCTCCGGGTAAAGCGCCTTGGCCGCCAGCGCGGCCGGTACCCCATAGCCCATCGCTCCGCTCGTCGGAGCCAGTTGCGTCTTGAAACGCCGATAGGCGAAGTGCCGGTGCAGCCAGATCGCGTAGTTGCCGGCGCCGTTCGTGAGAAATGCGTCTTCCGGCAGCCGCTCGCGCAACTGCACCATGATTTCGCCCAGTTGCACGTCGCCGAGCATGGGCCGCGGCCGGTGCCAGTCCAGATAGGCGCGATGCGCGTCCTCGGCGCTGCCGGCCCATGCGGGCGCCGCGCTCGGCTCGAGGGCCGCGAGCGCCGCCGCGATTTCGGGCATGCCTGAGACGATCGGCAAATCGGCCGCATAAACGCGCCCGAGCTCCTCCGCTCCTTGATGCACGTGGACCAGCGTCTGCTTCGTTTTCGGAATGTCGAGCAATGTATAGCCGCCCGTCGTCGCCTCGCCAAGGCGCGGGCCGATCGCGAGCAACAGGTCGGCTTCGCCAATGCGCCGCCCGAGCGCCGGATTGATACCGAGCCCCACGTCACCCGCATAGTTCGCGTGCGCGTTGTCGAAGAGGTCCTGATAGCGGAAGGCGCACCCTACCGGTAACTGCCAGTTTTCGGCGAAGCGGCGCAGGTCGTCGCAAGCGGCTGCCGTCCATCCGCTGCCGCCGAGAATCAGCATCGGCTGACGTGCGTTTTCGAGCAGCGTGCGCAGGTGCTCGATCTGCGCCGGCGCCGGGGACGCGGCAACACGCTGAAACCGGGGCGCCGTCGGCACAGCGGGGCATGGGTCCGAGAGCATGTCCTCCGGCAGGGCCAGCACGACGGGCCCCGGTCGCCCCGAGGAGGCCACATGAAACGCGTGACTCAGATATTCGGGAATGCGCCGCGCGTCGTCGATTTGCGCGACCCACTTCGCCATTTGACCGAACATGCGTCGATAGTCGATCTCCTGGAACGCCTCGCGATCGAGATGCTCGCGCGCGCATTGGCCGATGAACAGAATCATCGGCGTCGAATCCTGAAAGGCCGTATGCACGCCGATCGATGCGTGCGTGGCGCCCGGTCCGCGCGTCACGAACGCCACGCCGGGCTGCCCCGTCATTTTTCCTGTCGCCTCGGCCATGTTGGCGGCCGCCGCTTCATGCCGGCACACGAATGTGCGGATGCGGGCTTCCTCGTCATGAAGTGCATCGAGCACGGCGAGAAAGCTCTCGCCCGGCACGCAGAACACACGGTCGACACCTTGCGCGACGAGCGCATCGACGATGAGACGTGCGCCTGTCGTGGAAACGGCGTCAGCGGCGTTGGGCATGATGCGGCGACCTCCTGATGGGTTGGACGTCCTTCGAAAAACGCAGCGATTTTTCGCGTCAGCACTCGACGATATTGACCGCGAGCCCGCCGCGCGATGTCTCCTTGTACTTCGTCTTCATATCTGCGCCGGTCTCGCGCATCGTCTTGATGACCGAATCGAGCGAGACATAGTGGCTGCCGTCGCCGCGCAAGGCCATGCGCGCCGCATTGACAGCCTTCACCGAAGCCATGGCGTTGCGCTCGATACAGGGAATCTGCACCATCCCGCCCACCGGGTCGCACGTGAGCCCCAGGTTGTGCTCCATGCCGATTTCGGCGGCGTTTTCCACCTGCTTCGGGTTGCCCCCCATCACCGCGGCGAGCGCGCCGGCCGCCATCGAACAGGCCACGCCGACTTCGCCCTGGCATCCGACCTCCGCGCCCGAGATCGACGCATTGAGCTTGTAGAGAATGCCGATGGCCGCGGCCGTCATCAGAAAGTCGATCACGCCCTGCTCGTTGGCGCCGGGGGTGAAGCGCGTGTAATAGTGCAGCACCGCGGGAATGATGCCCGCCGCCCCGTTCGTCGGCGCCGTCACCACACGCCCGCCCGCCGCATTCTCTTCATTGACCGCGATCGCATAGAGGTTGATCCAGTCGACCATCGAGAGCGGATCGCGCAGGCTTTGCTCGGGATTGCCCGACAAGTCGCGGTAAAGCTGCGGCGCGCGGCGCTTGACGTTGAAGGGTCCAGGCAGCGTCCCGTCGGCGTCGGGATTGCCCACGCCGCAGCCGCGCGCTACGCAGGACTGCATCACTTCCCAGATTTTCAGCAATCCGCTGCGCGTCTCGTCGTCGGTATGCCAGGCGCGCTCGTTTTCCCACATGAGCTGTGCAATGCTCTTGCCCGTTGCGGCGCACCGCGCGAGCAGCTCGTTGGCCGTTCGGAACGGATGCGGGAGCTGATCGACGGCGGCGAGCACCTTTGTGTTGGGCGCACCGGCTGTCACGACAAAGCCGCCGCCCACCGAGAGGTAAGTCGATTCGCGCAGCGTCGTACCCGCCGAATCGGTGGCGCGCAGCTTGAGCCCGTTCGGATGCTCGGGCAACGCCTGACGATAAAAGGCGATCTGGTCCTTCGGCGTGAAGTCGATTTCGTGCTTGCCGAGCAACGCGAGCCGCCGCGTGCTGCGCACGGCTTCGAGACGCGCGGCGATGGTGGTCGGCTCGACCGTGTCGGGCGCATCGCCCAGGAGTCCCAGCATCACGCCACGATCGGTGCCATGGCCTTTGCCCGTCGCACCCAACGATCCATAGAGCTCCACCTTGACCGCCACAGTGGCGTCAAGCAGTCCGTCGCGTTCGAGCCCCTGCGCGAACATCAACGCCGCGCGCATCGGCCCGACCGTATGTGAGCTCGACGGACCGATGCCGATTTTGAACAGGTCGAAAACGCTGACTGCCATTGTTGCTCCAGAAAAGAAATATACGGCCTGCTCGGTGGTCCGATCAGTGGTCCGCTCACCGGGCCGCGAGCGGCAGACAGACGGCCACCCAGGCCGGCGGTGTCGGGGAAAGCTGCAGCGCGACGCTCGTATAGCGCCCCGACAGACGCGCCGCAAGATGAAAAAGCGGTGCCGCGCGCTTCGGGTCCCACTGGCCCGAGAAGCCCGGCACACCGGCCGCGCGCCGTTTCGCGTCGAACGGCACGCTCGAATGCACGAATTCGTCGTGCGTCTTTTGGCCGAGCGCATAGGGCACGAGCCAATTGAGCGCCAGCGCGAGCGAAGCGCCATTGCCGGCCTTGAGCGTGAGCCAGTTGCGATTGTGGCGCCGCGCGGCGAGCGCCGCGGCGACGAGCGGTTCGAGATCGTAGGCGACATAGTGCAGCGCGTCGCGTTCGGCAAAATCCACCGTCGAACCATCGGGCGCGATGTTGTTGCCAATCTGCTCGACGAAGATGCGCTGCGCGGCATCGATGAGCTTGCGATCGTCGAGCGTGAAAGCCGCCATCGCGACGAGCTTCACGCGATGGCTTTCCCAGTTGTTGCGATACGTGCCTGTAAGCGGACGCGCGGCGCTATCGATGCGCGCGAGATAGCCGTTTCCCAGCGTCGCGATAAAGGCCGCCGTCGCATTGCGCGTCTTGACGGGCAGCGCGCTCGCCGTCATGTCGTAAGCCAGAATCAGCCCATCGAAGTGGGTTTCGTCGATCGGATCGAAACTCGGGCGATAGGTGCTCACCCAAGCCATGAGAAACCGGTCGACGAGCTTCAGATAACGATCATCGCCCGTCGCGCGCCAAACGAGCGCCGCGTCGCGCATCAATTCCAGCTCTTTTTCGGCTTCCGCGCTTTCGTCGTAGATCCCTTCGTGCGGCAGCGTGCCTTCGGTGTGCAGCCGCGCGAGCGGCTTCGGCTGCGCGCCGAGCTGCGCGCCGACACGCTTCATCAACGCCTGCACATCCGGTGCCGCGTTGGCGCGTTCGCTCGTTTGCAATCCCGGAGCGGCACAGAAGTTCATCGCCGCGTGGGCCGAAACGGACGAAAGGGCCGGCATCGTGCATGCCGTCGCGCAAGCAATGAGCCGTGGCCAGCTCAGCGCTCGCGCGCCGCGCTCGCGCCATGTTTTCAGGCGCGTTGCACGCCTGCTCGTCGTGGCCCCCATTCGCACCATGCGTCGCTCCTTCGTTTGCTTGGTGTGAGATGTTAGCCGGTATTCGTGTCGAGCGACGCGCGGAAACGATGTCCGCGCCGAAGCCGCGCGATGCGGCCCGGCGTGCGCGCGCATGGACGGCCCGTTACGCGTAGTCGGCCACAGGCACGCAGGAGCAGAAGAGATTGCGGTCGCCATAAGCGTTGTCCGCGCGGCCGACGGGCGGCCAATACTTGCGGGTGACGAGCGACGGCAACGGATAGGCCGCTTCCTGGCGCGAATAGGCGTGGGGCCACTCGTTCGCCGTCACGGCAGCGGCCGTATGCGGCGCGTGCTTGAGCGGATTGTCCTCGCGATCGGCGCGGCCTTGTTCGACGGCGCGGATTTCTTCGCGAATGGCGATCATCGCTTCGATGAAGCGATCGAGTTCCTCCTTCGATTCCGACTCGGTCGGCTCGACCATCAGCGTGCCCGGCACCGGAAAGCTCATCGTCGGGGCATGGAAGCCGTAATCGGCGAGGCGCTTGGCCACGTCGTCGACGGTAATGCCGCTCGCGTCCTTGATCGGCCGCAGATCGAGAATGCACTCGTGCGCCACGAGGCCGCCCGGCCCGGAATAGAGCACCGGATAATGCGGAGCGAGCTGCTTCGCCACGTAATTCGCGTTGAGAATCGCAACTTCGGTTGCCGCGGTGAGGTTCTTCGCGCCCATCATTGCGATGTACATCCACGAGATCGGCAGAATCGACGCCGAACCGTACGGCGCGGCCGACACGGCGCCAATGCCGCTTTCCGCACGACGGTAGCCCGATGACGTCTGATTCGGCAGGAACTGCGCGAGATGCGCACCGACAGCAACCGGGCCCACACCCGGTCCGCCGCCGCCGTGGGGAATGCAGAACGTCTTGTGCAGGTTCAGGTGGGAGACGTCGCCACCGAACTGGCCCGGCGCGGTCAAGCCCACCATCGCGTTCATGTTCGCACCGTCGACATAGACCTGCCCGCCGTGCGCATGCACGATCTCGCAGATCTCGCGCACATTGCGCTCGAACACGCCGTGCGTCGACGGGTAAGTGATCATGATCGCAGCGAGTCGGTCGGCATATTCGGCCGCCTTCGCGCGCAGATCTTCGGTGTCGACGTTACCTTGTCCGTCGCAGTTCACGACCACGACCTTCAGGCCCGCCATATGCGCCGATGCGGGGTTCGTGCCGTGCGCCGAGGCCGGAATCAGGCAGATATCGCGATGGGCTTCGCCACGCGATGCGTGATAGGCGCGAATGATCAGCAGTCCTGCGTATTCGCCTTGCGAGCCCGCATTGGGCTGCAGCGAGACGGCCGCATAACCGGTCGCGGCGACAAGCATCTGTTCGAGCTGGTCGATCATCTCGCGATAGCCGACCGTCTGCTCGGCCGGCGCGAACGGATGGATCGCGCCGAACTCGGGCCATGTGACGGGCAACATCTCCGACGTGGCGTTGAGCTTCATCGTGCACGAGCCGAGCGGAATCATCGAGCGGTCGAGCGCGAGGTCCTTGTCGGCCAAGCCGCGCAAATAGCGCAGCATTTCCGTCTCCGAATGGTGCCGATTGAAGACGTGATGCGTCAGATAGGCGCTCGTGCGCACGAGCGCTTCGGGAATCGCCGTGGCATCGCCCGGTGCGCCATCGCCCGCCGCGCGCGTGAGCGCGGCATCGAGCGTGTCCACGTGGGGCACGTCGATCGCACCGGCCGCATGCGCGAATACGGCCAGCAGATCGGCCAGATCGCGACGTGTCGTCGTTTCGTCGATGGAGACACCGACGCGCGTATCGTCGATGCGCCGCAGATTGATCCGCGCGCGCTTGGCCGCATCGTGTACGGCAGCGGTCCGGCTACCGGTTTCGATCGTCAGCGTGTCGAAGAACGTCTCGTTGGCGAGCGTATAGCCGAGCTGTCTGGCGCCGGCCGCGAGCAATGCCGCAATGCGATGCACGCGCAGCGCGATCGTCTTCAGGCCGTGCGGCCCGTGATAGACGGCGTACATGCTCGCCATGATGGCAAGCAGCGCCTGCGCCGTGCAGACATTCGAAGTCGCCTTTTCGCGACGGATATGTTGCTCGCGCGTTTGAAGCGCAAGCCGCAGCGCGGGGTTGCCCTGCGCATCGACGGTCACGCCGACGAGCCGCCCGGGCATCTGCCGCTTGAATTCGTCGCGTACGGCGAGATAAGCCGCATGCGGTCCGCCGAAACCGATCGGCACACCAAAGCGCTGCGAACTGCCGACGGCCA
Organism: uncultured Paraburkholderia sp.; assembly: GCA_966421005.1. GTDB lineage: Bacteria > Pseudomonadota > Gammaproteobacteria > Burkholderiales > Burkholderiaceae > Trinickia. The sequence goes on along the minus strand of CBJLAJ010000103.1, from coordinate 11,798 downwards.
CGTCCGCGCCCCACTCGCCCGGCGGCGCAAGCAGCGTCAGCGAAAGCAGATCGGCCGCGGCAACGACATGGCCCCCCGCCGCATGCACGGCCTCGGTGAGCGCGCGGTAATCGCGCACGTCGCCGTTGGCGCCCGGGTACTGCAGCAGGACGCCGAAGGCATTCGATGCGGCTGCCTCGGCGGCGGGTCCCACCTTGACCTCGATACCGATCGGCGCGGCACGCGTGCAGATGACCTCGATCGTTTGCGGCAGCACATCGTCGGCCACATAGAAGATGTTCGATTTCGGCTTGCCGACACGTTGCAGCAGCGTCATCGCTTCGGCCGCCGCAGTGGCCTCGTCGAGCAGCGAGGCATTGGCCATCGACAGCCCGGTGAGGTCGGTAATCATCTGCTGGAAATTCAGCAGCGCCTCGAGCCGGCCCTGCGAAATTTCCGGCTGATAAGGCGTATAAGCCGTGTACCACGCCGGATTTTCGAGCACGTTGCGCAGGATGACGGCCGGCGTGTGCGTGTTGTAGTAGCCCTGCCCGATATACGAGCGGAACACCTCGTTCTTGTTCGCCAGCTCGCGCAGCGTCGCGAGCGCCTCGGCCTCGCCCAACGGCTGCGCGAAGGGGCCGAGCGGCAGCGTTTCAGTGCGGCGGATCGCTTGCGGAATGACCGCGTCGATCAGCGCATCGCGCGTCGCGAATCCGAGCGCATCGAGCATCTTTTGCTGATCGGCTGCGTCCGGGCCGATGTGCCGCTCCGCGAAGGCGTCATGCACTTCGAGCGCGGCAAGCGAGGAAGGGGTGCGGTTCATCAGGCGATCCGGGTGTTCGAGCTTCATGATGGGCGGGCGGTGCGGGTGGCGCGTGATGCGTGGCGGTTTCGATGAACGACGGCGAAGCCGCCACGCGATATGACGAAAGAGTTCAGTCGACCAGCTTGGAGTAGGCCGCGGCGTCGAGCAGCTTGTCGGTCGATGCGCTGTCGGCGAGCTTGATCTTGAAGAGCCAGCTTGCGTACGCATCGCTGTTGACAGCGTCGGGCGTATCGACGATGGCCGAGTTCACTTCGACGATCTCACCGGAGACAGGCGAGTAAATGTCGGAGGCCGCCTTCACCGATTCGACGACACCGACCGCGTCACCAGCGGTCACCTGCTTGCCCACTTCCGGCAGTTCTAGAAAGACGATGTCGCCGAGCGTGCTTTGCGCGTGATCGGTAATGCCGATCGTCAGCGTGCCGTCCGCTTCGGTGCGCAGCCACTCGTGTTCTTCGGTGTACTTGAGATCGGCCGGAACGTTGCTCATCGGATGCTCCTGATAAATGGAAATATTCGGATAAACGCGAAACGCGTGCGGCGCGCGCCCGGCTTCAGGCGGCGAGCACCTTACCGTTGCGCACGAACGGCAGTTTTACCACGGTTGCGTTCAACGCTTTGTCGCGAATCTGGACCTGTACCGTGTCACCGGGCTCGACGCCTTTAGGCACGCGCGCGAAGGCGATCGACTCTTGCATCGTCGGAGAGAACGTCCCGCTCGTGATCTCGCCCTCGCCCAACGACGTCAGTACTTTCTGATGCGCACGCAGCACGCCCGCCGCCTTGCCGCCTTCCTTACGCAGAATGAGACCGACGAATGCGCGCGTCGCGCCGTTCGCTTCCAGCGCGGTGCGCCCGACGAAGGGCCGCGGCGAGCTCAGATCGACCGTCCAGGCGAGGCCCGCGTCGAGCGGCGAGACCGTTTCGTCCATATCCTGCCCGTACAGATTCATCCCCGCTTCGAGGCGCAGCGTGTCGCGTGCGCCGAGGCCGCATGGCGTGACGCCCTGGGCTCGCAGCGCATCCCAGAGCGCCACGGCGTGCTGGGCCGGGACGATGATCTCGAAGCCGTCTTCGCCCGTATAGCCCGTGCGCGCGATCGTCAGCTCGCCGAACGGCGTGGCCTCGATGCGCGCGGCATTGAACGGTTTGAGGGACTCCGTTGCCTCGCGCGCCATCGGCACCACTTGCCAGACCTTGGCGCGCGCATTCGGCCCCTGTACCGCGACGATCGCGAAATCGCGCCTGGGCGCGATGGTCAGGCCGAACCCGTGCTCGGTGTTCAGGCGCGAAAACCAGGCGATGTCCTTTTCGGCCGTGCCTGCATTGACGACCACGCGAAACCATTCGTCTGAAAAGTAATAGACGATCAGATCATCGACGACGCCGCCCGCTTCGTTGAGCAGGCACGAGTAGAGCGCCCGTCCCGGCGTTTGCAGCTTGGCGACGTTGTTGGCAATGGCGAATTCGAAGAAAGCACGCGCACGCGGGCCGGTGAAATCGACGGCGCACATGTGCGAGACATCGAACATGCCGGCGTCGCGCCGGACCGCCTGATGCTCGTCGATCTGCGAGCCGTAGTTGACGGGCATGTCCCATCCGCCGAAGTCGACCATGCGCGCGCCCTGCGCGCGATGGGTGGCGTGAAGCGGGGTGCGTTTCAATTCGGTCATGGAATGGAGCCTCGGCGCGCTACAGGGTTCGCGAAAACAAAAAAGGGCCATGCCGATCGCGCTGCGTCGCGGTGAGCGCCGCGTGTGCGATGGATGGCCCCTCTGTCCTCGGTACCTGAGAGATTGCGCAGCCTGGACGAGTCCTATCGCGGATCTCGTTTCCGGGCGAAACGCGCGCCCCTTCGGTGGGCAGCTTGCCGGGCGTGGCGCTTCGTGCGCACCGCTCATCGGCTACTGCCGCTCTCCAGAGTTCGAAAACCGTCAGTCAAATGCCAGTTTTCGACGCGGTCGGTCCTTTTGCCTGAGAGTTTGTGGGTATGCCCCTTCGGCGGCGTGGCAGCGCACTTGCGAAGCAGGCTGCCGACGCGCTCTCCCGACGCGTGCGCGAAATTTACGCGACGGCGGATAGGTTGTCAAATCGCGCCACACTTGTCGAATTGCGCCAATGCCGAAAGCCTTCAACCCATCATCGGTTTGACGAGTCGTTTTTCGCGTGGGATGCCGCCGATTCGCCATATGTCGGCTCGATTTCCAGCACTCTGCTTTGATAGTGCCTTCATTTCTTCGATGAAGGAGCAACGAAATGGGCTGGAGTCCCTTTGCGGGAAACATTCCTCAGACGCCGGCAATGCCACATATCGAGGCGGTCCAAAGGGATGCGGCACAAGGCAAACAAGAAGCTCCCGCGCCGAGCCCGCAACCCGCATCTGGCGCACTCGACGATGCGCCGGAGAAGGAGGCCTCCTCGGGACGTCGTCCTCGCATCTCCGCGCCGTCGGCACCGCCGCCGTCGGCTATCAAGGAGCGCTCCCCCGGGGTGCTCCGACGCATTTCGGATCGGCTCAACGGGGGGTAAGCGTACGCGAAGTAGTCTGGCGCCCTTCGGGCCATTCACGCGCGCTGAGCGCGCATGAATGGCCTTGCTGCTAACGGCCTTTTTTCGGTAGGTCGTAGCTCGTGCTTCGGCCACTCGCTGTCGATTTCTGCAGCGCTCCCGCGTCGACCAACTCATTGATATCGCGCAGCGCCGTATCGGGCGAGCATTTCGCAATCACGGCCCATTTGCTGCTCGTCAGCTTGCCGTCAAATCCGTCGAGCAGCTTGTTCAATAGCTTGATTTGCCGCGCATTCATGGGCACGTGCGCGAAGCGCTGCCAGAACCTCGCTTTGACCAGGACCGAATCGAGCGTCACATGAGCCTGTTCGACAGCTTCCTTCAACGTGCTCAGAAACCAATGCAACCACTCGGTCACATCGAGGCCGCCTTTTTGCGTTCGTTCAAGAACATCGTAATAGGCATTACGCTTGCGTTGAATCTGCGCGGACAAACTATAAAAGCGCTGAGGGCTGCCGTCTGCTCGCGCAAGAAGGAGATCGCCGATCGCACGCGCGATTCGCCCGTTTCCGTCGTCGAACGGGTGCAGTGTGACGAACCAGAGATGGCCGAGACCGGCTTTAATCAACACAGGCTCGGGCGTCGCGCCATTGATCCAGTCGAGGAAGCACGGCATTTCATAGTCGAGGCGTTCCGCGGGCGGCGCTTCGAAATGCACGCGCTGTCTGCCGATAGGCCCCGACACCACTTGCATCGGCCCCGTCGCGTCGTCGCGCCAACGCCCAACGTTGACCCGTACGAGCCCCGAGTAACCGGTCGGGAAAAGCGCCGCATGCCAGCCGAACAACCGCTCGCGCGTCACTGCGGCATGACTGTTCAATGTAGCGTCGAGCACCATCTCGACCACGCCATCCACGTGGCGATCTGCTGGCGCAAGCGCACCGATGTCGACACCCAGGTGCCGGGCGATCGATGATTTAACCGACGCGGCATCGAGTCGTTCCCCCTCGATTTCGCTCGTCTTCGTCACCTCCCCGGTCAGAGCAGCGAGGCTCGCTTCATCGCGCAGCTCGCCCCCTACATCGGCGAGGCGGCCAAGCAGAAGGCCCTGGGCGCGGCTCACATCGGAGAGCAGACCAGCCAGGCTCGTCAGATCGTAGCGCCACGAAGGCCAGTCTTCCGTCGACCAGATATACATATATTCTCCGCAAATTATGCGGTGAATATATGCGGTATTCGCCGCACCGGCAAGCGTCGGCGGCGAACTCTGTCGGCCCGAAGAGATGCCCGCTTCTGCTGCCGCCCACTTACACGTCGGCCACGCGCACCACGACCTTTCCAAAGTTGCGCCCCTGCAGCAGCCCGATAAGCGCTTCGCCGGCATTCTCGAGCCCGTCGACACGATCCTCGCGCAGCTTCACCCTGCCCGCGTCGACCCATTCGCGCATCTCGCGACGGAACACATCGAAACGCTCGCCGAAGTGGTCGAGAATGACAAAGCCCTGCATACGGATACGCTTTTGCAGCACCGTCGACATGACCAACGGGAGTCGATTCGGCCCGGACGGCAACGCGTCGTCGTTGTAATGCGCAATGACACCGCACACTGGCACACGAGCGCCGACACTCAAAAGCGGCAGGACGGCGTCGAACACTTCGCCACCGACGTTTTCGAAGTAAACATCGATACCATCCGGACAAGCCTGCGCAAGACGCGCCGCAAAATCAGGCTGGCGCCGATCGATCGCCACATCGAAACCGAGCTCCTCGGTCAAATACCGGCACTTGTCCGCGCCGCCCGCAATGCCGACTACACGCGCCCGTTTGATCTTCGCCAGTTGCCCGACGACCGAACCCACCGCGCCCGACGCCGCCGCCACGACGACCGTTTCGCCCGTCTTCGGCTGCCCGATATCCTGCAGACCGACGTATGCGGTGAATCCCGGCATTCCAAGCCCGCCCAACGACAGCGACGGATGTGGGTCTTGCCCAAGTGCAGTCAGATCGCTGCCGTCGGACAACGCATAGTCTTGCCACCCCGAGTTCCCGAGCACGAGATCGCCTTCGCGCCATTGCGGATGCTTCGACGCGACAACACGGCTCACGGTACCGCCCACCATCGTCTCGCCAAGCGCTATCGACGGCGCATATGCCGGCCCGATCTCTTCCATCAGATTGCGCATGTAAGGGTCCAGCGAGAGATAGAGCGTGCGCAGCAGGACTTGGCCTTCGCCGGGCGTGGGAACGGCGACCTCCTCGATACGGAAGTCCCGCGGTGTGGGCAATCCGCGCGGGCGATCAGCCAGCACTACACGACGATTGACGGTATTGGTTTGCGGCATCGTGCGACTCCTTTAATGAATGGCGATCAGAATGGGGCTTGCAGTGAATGACGTGGCACGGCAAAAGTTCAAAGTAGACCAGTCGTCTACAAAACGAATACGAAAAAGCGAAGCTCGCTTCACCAGGCGCCCTCAAGCGTTGCCAAGCAATTGGCGAGTGCACTTCATCGCCGTATCGAGTGGCGTCCGGTCGCGCGTGATCTTGGCCAGCAGACTGGCGCCGAGCCAGTTCTGATAAAGCGTCATCGCGGTGCCAGCAGCGTCGAGCGACGTCGGCAGCGAGCCGTCCGCCCGGCCTTCTTCGATACAGCGAGCCAGCCGTGCCGTGATGGCTCGCGTGCCGCGTTCGAGGGCAGCCCGCATCGCATCCGACAGATCCGACACCTCCGCACCGAGCTTCACGACAAGACAGCGGCTTTGCGCCTCATCGCCCGTCTGCGATTCGAGCCAATCCAAGAAGTAGGCCATCAGCCGTTGCTGAGCCGTACCCGGCTGGCTCAGCAAACCGTCCGTTCGCTCGAGACAACCGTCGAAGTACGCTTCCAGCACCGCCTCGCCGAACGCTTCCTTCGACGAAAAGTAGTGATAGAACGAACCCTTCGGCACCTTCGCCGCCGCCAGCACTTCCGTCAGCCCTACGGCAGTAAAGCCCTTGCTCAAAAACAGCGGATGCGCCACATCGAGAATGTGGCGGCGGACATCGGTGGAGGACGGCGCGGTATTCATGGGATCGGACTTTAGCAAGGAATAGACCGGTCGTCTAGTCAACTTGCAATGCCCCCGTCAGCCCAGCGGGATAAGCACCGAAACACACAACCCCACCTGGTTCACCTCATCCGCAAATTCGAGGCGCACCTCAGCACCAATGCGCTCCGCGATCGTCTTGACGATGGATAACCCCAACCCCGAGCCCACTTGATCGCTGCCGAGTGTGCGATAAAAAGGATCGAAGACACGCGCCCGTTCCGCGGGCACAATGCCCGGCCCGTTATCGATCACTCTCAACACCACATGCGTTTGCGTCTTGCGCACCGACAAATCGACCTTGCCGCCGCGCGGCGTATAACGAACGGCATTGTCGACGAGGTTCTTCACGATCGCGATCAGATCCAGCTCGCTTGCCCGCACGAGCGCATCTTCGTTTCCTTCGACACCGACATCGATTTCTTTCGCTTCGGACAGCGGCATGAGATCTTCGAGCACGCGTCGATAGATGCCGAGCACGGACACTGCTTCCGTCGCGCGCAGTGGCTCCGAAGGCGATTGCGCTCTCGCGAGCGTCAGCAGTTGATCCAGCAGGTTTCGCCCTCGTTCGATGCCCTGACGCAGCGAGCTCAATCTCTCGCGTGCCGTCGCCGACATCTCCGCCTCGGCCAATCGTTCCGCCTGCAGCGAAAGCGCCGTCAACGGCGAACGCAGTTCGTGCGCGGCATCGGCGACGAATCGGTGTTGGGCTTCCATCGATTGCGCGACACGTGTCAACAAACGGTTGATCGCAACGACAAAAGGCCGCACCTCGACGGGCAAATGGCTCGTTTCCACGGGATGCAGTTCCCGCTCGGCGCGTTGATCGATTTCCGACGAGAGCGCCGCGATCGGGCGAAACATCTTGCGAACGAGATCGGCGATCAGAACGAAGAGGATCGGCACGAGAAGCAGAAACGGCATCGAGGTGCGCAAAGCGGAATCGCGCGCGATCTCATCGCGCACGTCCGATTCCTGCGTCACGGCGATCCGCCCACCGCCCGTCGCGGTTTTGACGAGGACGCGAAACGATTCGCCGTTGATCCGCAGCGTATGCGCACCGTCGGGCAGATCGGCCGGAATCGGTAGCCGCACCCCGGCATTGCCGGAACGGGCACCCGGCTGTTGATTCGATGCGCCATCAGCGAGGTATTCGACGACGATACGGGAGTCTTTGTCGTCACTCTCGACGCTCGCGCCGGCTTGCGATCGAAGGAACGGAACGCCCTGCCGATCGATCAGCGTCGCGATTTGCCGCAAGGTATCGTCTTGCAGCTCGTGCGCTTCATCGAGTGCCGATACAAACGAAAAGATGCCGGCGATCACGGCCACGACGAGAATCGCGAGAGAAAGCGAGAACGACAGTTTGAGCTGGAGGGATGCGTTCAACCGCCTTTTGAAACCATCCATCCCACCCCCCTGACGTTTTTGATGATGTCGCTGCCCAGCTTGCGCCGCAGCGCATGAATCAGAAACTCCACAGCGTTGCTTTCCACCTCTTCTCCCCAACCGTAGATGCGGTCTTCGAGATCTCGGCGAGAGAGAATCGCGCCGGGCCGAATCAGCAGCGCATGCAGTAGGGCGAATTCCCGATTGGACAGCTGCACCGGTGCCGCCCCGTCGGACACCGCCTCACGCGTGGCTGGATCGAGCGACACGCGGCCGTTGCCCAGCACAGGGGCCGCGTGCCCCGCCTTGCGACGAAGCACGGCACGCATGCGTGCCAGGAGCTCCGCCATTTCGAACGGTTTCAGCACATAGTCGTCCGCGCCGCCGTCGAGCCCGCGCAGACGGTCATCGAGGCCGTCGCGCGCGGTCACGATCACCACTGGCACGGCATTGGCTCCCGCGCGGATCGTCGCAAGTACCTGAAGACCGTCCTTGCCGGGCAAACCGAGATCGAGTAGCACGAGGTCGTAATGCTGGGTATCCAAAGCAGCGAGCGCGGCTTGACCCGTCTTGACCCAATCCGTTGCATACGAAACATCTTTCAATGCGTTTTCAACGGCTTCGCCAATCATCGGATCGTCTTCGACTAGCAATACCCGCATTCCTCCTCCCCGTCGATGCCCGCTCGCATTCAATGCACCGCTTTCGCCGCTCTTTGCCGGAAGATCAGAATGCCGAGAACGATGAATCCGAACAGAGCGGCCGATGCGGAGTAACGGCTCATCGCGAGACCGCCCGCGTTGATCGGCTTATCGAGAAAGTCGCCGACAGCCGCACCGAGCGGACGCGTCAACACGAATGCCGCCCAGAACAATATGGTGCGCGATATGTTCGACCAGTAGTAGGCTGCCGCGACGAGAACGAGCAATCCGCCGAAGACGAGCGCGGCGCCGCCGTACCCCAATCCCATGCTGTCCGCGGTCCAATCGCCCAACGCCGTCCCCAACGTCTGGGAGAACATGATCGTCACCCAGTAAAAGATTTCGGCTTTTGGTGTGTTGATCGTGCTGACCGAGACCGAGCCCAGCGTCCGATACCAGACAAAGAGCGAAATGAGCAGCAGCGCCAGCAGCAGGCTCGAGCCGCCCGCATATCCGATACCGAGCGAACGATCGGCGAAATCAGCCATCGTCGTGCCGACTGTTGTGGTCGCGATAATCGTGAGCCAGTACAACAAGGGATGAAACCCCTTTGCCCGGATTTGCGCCAGGACTGCTGCCACGAATATCAATGCAAAGATGGCCGTACCGATCAGATAACCCAGGTGCATCGACATCGTGACCGCATCGCCGCCCGTTTCGCCGAGCGTCGTCGCGGCAATCTTGATAAGCCAGAACCCGAGCGTGACCTCGGGTACCTTCGTCAGGGCGTGTTCAGTTGATTTCATCATCGTGCTTCTTCCTTTTTTGATACGGGCATTGCCTTGCAGACAAATCAATTCGCCGCAGAACTCGTGCCTCCGTTCCAGCGAATGTCCACAGTTCTATTTACGTACCCATCCCAATGCGATGAGCTTGCCGAACAGGACGCCATGAGCGCAGATTGCGGCCCGATATATAAAGGGCAGGTATGAGCCGACCGCACGCCGTGTAAGTCCCACGCTCACAAGCGAGACAGCAAGTGCCCCCAGCATGTCGAACGGGAAATGAACGCCCAGATAGATGCGTGCCCATGCCACGGGTAAGGCGAGCAACGCGAGTACCGTCCCGAGTCGCGGCAAATTGCCAGGCAGTAGCAGTGCGAATGCGACCGACCACCAGAGCGTCAGGTGATCGCTCGGAAACGAAGAGTCAGCCGCGTGGGCAAGGAATGTGTGTCCGAGCCCGATTACGAACGGCCGCGGGTGCATCCATGCGAGACCGATCAGCTGATTGAGGCCAAGCCCGATCGACGCGGCAACGGTTGCCTCGATCAGCGCCTTGCGCGTGCGCTCGCCACCGCGCAGCCATCCGATTGCAATCGTTGCGGGAATCAGCCAAATGAAATATTGCGCAAAAAATAGTGCAATCGTCACCGATAGCTGACTGGGGTGATCCGGCGCGTTGAGCCACAGAAAAAGCGCTTGATTGAGTCCTTCCATGAATTCTCCGGTGCGTGCTTGCCCTTGCGTGACACGACACAACGGTCACGCAGCCAAGCGGAAGCTGGCAACAGTAACCGAGAGGGTACCGCGGCAGACTTAGCTGATACTGAGCGCCCCATCGGGACGTCTCATTTCAATTGGCCTTCGATTGCAGGCGTATCGACGACATTATCGTGCAGACACAGCTTCGAAATGAACTCCGCTACGGTCGCGCGAGGAGATCAGCGCCAAATTCCTGGCGTCATCCGACTTGAAGAATGTATTTCGTTTTGCCGCGGCAGATTCGCCGCGCCAATCGGATGGTGGCAAAGTCGCGGCGAGCGCGAGCTTGGCTGGTCGACTCGTTTCGGTCCGCCGATGTGACAGCGCGACAGCGCGCGGCGCGAGCACATCGGCCCTCGCGTCGCAATCGATTCGCGCGCGGCATTCTTATTGCGGCGTTCCTTCGATCTGCGCGATTGCGATGCGCACCGCTTTGCGGACTTCCGGGTCCCGATCCTCCAGTGCGTGCCGCAGCGCGGGCAGCGAACCCGGTACGCCCAGTTCGCCCAGCGCCAGCGCGGCTTCCTTGCGCAGATTGCTGATCGAATGCGCGAGCAGCATGGCAACAGCGGGCGCCGCCTGCGCGTCGCGCAACTGCCCGAGTGCGCGGGCCGCGCGCAGTCTGACCTGCCAATATGCGTCGTCGAGCGCTGCGATGAGCGGTTCGCGAGCCGACGTCACACCCAGTTTGCCGAGCGTCGTCGCGGCTTGCTCGCGGACCTGCCAGGCATCGTCGGCAAGCGCCGCTATGAGGGCATTCGCAATGGCAGGCGGCGCGGGCGACGCAAAACCGAGCGCGCCGACCGACGCACGGCGAACCTCCGCCTGCGAGTCGCGCGTGGCGAGCGACGCAAGGGACGCAAGCGCGCGCGGATCTTTCAGCCAGCCCAGTACGGCGACCGCCTCCACGCGCACGTCGGCCTGTGGAGCCGCGAGTGCCTCCATGGCTGGATCGAACGCATCGGCGAAGCGCAGCTCGCGTAGGCCGCGCAGCGCCGCGCGGCGTACGAACGGCTCGGGGTGCATCGCCCACCGGCGCAGGACATGACCTGACGATGGTTGCTTGAGTTCGGACAGGCTTTGTGCCGCTTGAGCACGTACCGCGTCATCGTCATCGAGCAAGGCCGCGCATAACGATTCGACAACGTCATCGGCTTCCCAGGAAGCAAGCACGGCGGCGGCTTCACGCCGGACTTCCGGCGCGGGGTCATGGCGCAGCGACGCGAGGAACGTTGGGAGAAGCGCGGCATCGTCGATATCCGCGAGTTCGAGCAGTGCGACGCGGCGCACGGACGGGTCGGCTTCGGCGAGACGCGCCAGCAGAGGGGCAGGCGGGCCACTGCCGTCGACCGCGAGGTCATAGTCGCGTACTTCGGTATTCATCGGTTTTCTCCGTCCGCGCGCAGCTTGCGCGTTAGGCCTGCATCGCGCGCAAGCAAAACGGGCGGCACTGCCGCCGTCCGGTATGTGATCGGTTTGCTACAAAAGGGTGAGGGACGAGTCTAGACAGATTCGGGCGGCAGCCAAACGAACGATTTCTGCTATGCATTTTCCGCAGATAGGGACATGGACGGAAGAGAAGCCGCCGAACAACCGACCATGAACGAGCGCCGGCTGCCGCGCTCCGTTCGCATGGCTGCGCAAGACCTGCTGAGAGTGCACCACTCAACGGCTGCCAAAAAGCCGGCCCGAAGGCTAGCGCACCAATTGCAGCAACCCTGCTACCTCACTCTGGCAGGAAGGCAGGACTCAGCACCTGATGCTCCATTGCCCACGGACAGGTATCGGGGAACACGTCCAATCCGGTTTCTTCGACGGCCTT
>CBJLAJ010000102.1:0-19603 GCA_966421005.1 uncultured Paraburkholderia sp. | reverse complement strand
TCGCGTTTCTCGATGTGGAAGCTGCCGCCTTCGGTAAAGTTGATTTTCACTTGCCGGACCTGTTGATTCGCACCCTGCGAGCTTGCAGGCATGTCTCGCGGGCCGCGGCGCCGACCGACGAAACCGCGAAGCAGGCAGCGAACGGCCTGTTTCAACGTAGCCGCACCGAAAAAATCTTTATCGCACGCTATAGAAAACTTTTATGGCCCTTTTCGTCATCGTTCAATCTCGATATATTGGCCCGCGTTCCAATCGCCCAATCACCAAGCCTGAGAGGAAATATGTCGAAATCGAAAGCAGCCCTGTTCGCTTTGTCGGTCACCGCTGGCATGTGGTCAGCACAAGTATTGGCCAACCCCCAGCTCTCGACGCTGGCGGACGTCGAAGCCGCACTCAACCGCGGAGCAAACGTTTCGGTTACCGTGGACCTGACCCGATGCGCTCCGTCCGGGAGCACGACGCGGCCCGGCACAACGCGCGGCGGCCTCAAGATTTCGTCGTATCGAATCACGCCCGACGGCACGCTGAGCTTCGCGGACGAACATGCGAGCGTAGGACAGGACGGCTCGCCGCTCTGGCAGTTCATCCGCTATCAGGTGAAGCCGGACCAGACTGTCGCCTTCTCGACCGACTTGTTCTCGCTCCCGGCCTATACGCGCTTGATGCCGCAAATCACGTACGCTTGCGCGATCAATCAAGGTATCGAATTCTTCAGCGATCGGCACTGACGGTCTACTTTTCCGTAAGACGTACTTCGAATTCGATGGGAGATTGACTGCCCTATCCAGAAAATCGTCTAACCGATATTCCAAATTCGTATTTCGCTCGCTTCCAGCGCAATTCGTTCGCTGGACCGAACAACGCAGCGATTGCGCTTATGGTTTGGGCTACGGTGCGCCAGGCGCGGCAACCGCGATGCCTCGCGGGCCGCGCGACGCTCGCCCCGATCCACCTCTCGCACATCGCTCCTATGATTAGAGGAAGAGCTTCCACCAGCAATCCGGCCGCGTCGACGTCGGTCGCGTCGACATCGAGCGATCCGCAGCCGGTTTCTGCACGCGACCCGGCTGAGCGCTTGCGCCGCGAAGCGCCCGCGCTCAACGCACAGTTTTCCGATTTGCGGCCATGGAATCGCCGGTCGGCTCGCATCGAGCAGAGAACCGAGTCCGACGTGAGCAACGCGTCGTTTCACAGCGCAGTGTCCGACCTGTCCGCCGTGGCCTCCGATGACGTCGTGCCTGCCGATACGGTCGTACACGAGGCCGCGGCGACGGGAGCGCCACCGCCGCAAGCCCGGCGTGCCCAACTGCTCGACGATTACTTGACCGCGAAAGGGCGGCCTCTGGATCTTGAGCGCGCACTTACCGCCATCAAGCTGCGATGCGCGGCGGAGGTCTACTGCAAGAAGAACGAGTGGGCCAGGTTCATGCCGCGTCTCGCGAGAAAAGGCGCTGCCAAGCGGCACTTCGAGGAGTTGCTCGCCGTACCGGCGGACGAGCTGATCGCCGATGTGCAGGCGAATCCCAAGCACTATTCACGGACCTTGTTGACGGACCTCGCTGAGCATCATCTGCTGGACGCGTTGAATATCGACGTCGCGCTCTATAAGCAAGGGATTCACAAGGCAGCCTTGTACGAAGGCCTACACAGCGTCGCGGGCCGCGTGACGTCGGTCGCGGCTGCGGGCATCAGTGTCGGCCTCTCGCTCGTTCCGGGCACCGAGCACGCATTGAAGGCGGCCCAAAAAGCCGCCAAGGTCCTCGCGCACGAGTTGCCGCCCAATATCGTCAACCCCGCGCTCACCGGCACGCTCCGGTCGATCACCGACGTCAAGGAGTCGTTCAAACGCGTGGGCGGACAGCCCGTGGTCGTGCCGCAAATCGAACGAAGCCCCGATATGGGAACCATCGTGGCCTCGCTCAAGAAGCGGCGGCACGAACTGACTGCCGCGATCGGGCAGTTTCGGCAGGTCGCGCAATCGGGAGCGGACATGCAAGAGGCCGTGGGCCCCTTGACCGATGCGTTCCTCGCACTGCACGACGTAGCGGATCGGCAATACAGGCGTCGCATCGGCTTGAATCGCACGCAGACCTACAGCAAGGGCTGGGGGATGGCGGTCAATGGCATCGCCGCGGCGGGCGCCGTCGTGACAGCCACCGTGCCGGTCGGCGGGCAGATTGCGGGGCCGACGATACTGGCCGCGACCGTGCCGCTGCAATGGGGCGCCGGCTATCTCGACGAACGACGCAACAAACATCGCTACAATCTGCGCGCGAACACCAAGTGGGGCGATTTCCTGACGGAAGGCGCGGCGCGCATTCACTTCAAGGATTTGCGGCCGGAGCATGTTTCCGAGGCGGCCCTCAGGGCGTCGTTCATGACGCAGCCGCAGGTGCAGATCGCGGCGGTTCGCGAAGTCTACGAAGATGCGCTCGGCGAATGGGTGCACGAGCATGCCGAACTGGAACGAAAAGTCGGCCGAATGGAAGCGAGCGGCACCACGCCCGAGCATGCGCTGATGCCACATCGCATGCGGCTCGCGGAACTGACGTACCGCATCACGCTTGCCAAGCAGCACGTGGCCGATTTCGAGTCTTGCGATCCCGCACGCTGGGCCGCGATCCCCGCAGACAGCTTGATCGGTCGTTGTCTCGACGATTTGAAACAGCTCGAAAAAGCGAATCGTCGCGCGCGACTTCGCAAACCAGGAGAAAGCGCTCAGGTCGTGCAACGCTATGTCCAGGCCTTTCATGCCGGCGTGTCGACGGGTACGGCACTGCCCATCATGGACGGCATTACGGCAACGGATGCGTCATACATCACGGACGCCCACGGGCACCATACAGCACTGCATCCGTCCGCCGAAGCCGGCACGTTGGGTGCGGGCATCGGGGGCGGCGCGGTGTTCACTGGAGCCACCGGCGAGGTGCGCATGAGCAAGGCCGACAACAAGAAGATCCTCTCGCAAACGCGTACGAGCCCGCTGCAATCGCGACTGCATGAAGCGCGCTGGGTGTTTCAAGCCGGCGGGCGGCGCGTGGACTTGCGCAAGACAGCGGGCTATCGCAAGCATGTCCATTCGACCTGGGACGAAATGAAGCTGCTCGGCCGCGCCGTGGGACATGGGCTCATCAGCGGGCCGGTCGGCCTTGCAAATCTCGTGCGAGCGAAGTGGTGGCCCCGCGGCCAACTGCGACAAGCGAAGGCAGAACTGCGCGATGCCCTTGATGCCATGGCACAGGCGGAACTACCGCGCAACGAAGCGGCCCCGCGGGCCAATACGCTCTCAGCCATGAGGGACGAGCTTTACGACTATCCCGCGGTGCGTCGGCATCTGGGTGTCGACGCCGTCGGATAACGCCTTCAGGGCGCCTTTAAGCCGCCCTCAGGCGGGTATTTATTTTCTTTATACGGTGAATTTATTTTTCTCTCTGGACTGACAGGGGCGTCGCTTCGACAATCGAATCGACAAAACAATGGCCGGCGGTGCGCCCCCACATAGCCAACCGGCGGTCATCCATCGTGGACGGAGAGTCGAGGTAGTCATGGAAGTGAAAGCGCAAGCAAATGAAGACAACGCGGCAACCGGCGTTGGCGGCACTGGGCGAGTGACCACGGCAAGCGATGGCCGCTGGCAATTCTGGGTCGATCGCGGAGGCACGTTCACCGATATCGTGGCGCGCAAGCCGAGCGGCGAGCTCATTACGCACAAGCTGCTTTCGGAGAATCCCGAGCGCTACCGCGATGCCGTCGTTCAGGGCATCCGCGAGCTGCTCGGGGTCGAAGCCGGCGCCCCGCTGCCGCAGGATCGAATCGAAGTCATCAAAATGGGCACGACGGTCGCGACAAACGCGTTGCTCGAACGCAAGGGGGCCCGCACGCTGCTCGCGATCACGCGCGGCTTTGCGGACCAGCTGCGCATCGGCTATCAGGAACGGCCCGACATTTTTGCGCGGCATATCGAGCTGCCCTCGCAGATGTACGAGCGCGTGGTCGAAATCGACGAGCGCATCGATGCGCAAGGTACCGTGCTGCGCCAGCTCGACGAGGTCGCCACGCGTGCCGCGTTGATCCATGCACGCGAATCCGGCATCACGTCCATCGCCATCGTATTGATGCACGGCTATCGCTACCATCAGCACGAATTGCGCGTGGCCGCCATCGCCAGCGAATGCGGCTTCACGCAAATCTCCGTCAGTCATCAGGTCAGCCCGCTCATGAAGCTCGTCGGCCGCGGCGATACGACCGTCGTCGACGCCTATCTGTCGCCCGTGCTGCGCGATTACGTCGATCGCGTGATGCAGCATACGGGCGACGTACGTCTCATGTTCATGCAGTCGAGCGGCGGGCTGGTCGATGCTTCGCGTTTTCGCGGCAAGGACGCGATCCTCTCCGGGCCGGCGGGCGGCATCGTCGGCGCGGTCAAGACGTGCGAAGCCGTGGGCGAGCAAAAGGTCATCGGTTTCGACATGGGCGGTACGTCGACCGATGTCGCTCACTATGACGGCGCATACGAACGCGTGTTCGAAACGCAGGTTGCCGGCGTGCGCGTGCGTGCGCCGATGATGGATATCCATACGGTCGCGGCCGGCGGCGGCTCGATCTGTAGTTTCGAGAACGGCCGCTTCAAGGTCGGCCCCGAGTCGGCCGGTGCCTATCCCGGGCCGGCGAGCTACCGTAACGGCGGCCCGTTGACCGTGACCGATTGCAACGTCATGCTCGGCCGCGTGCAGGCGGATCATTTCCCCCATGTGTTCGGCCCCAACGGCGATCTGCCGCTCGACGTGGACATCGTGCGCCGCAAGTTTTCCGAACTCGCGCAACAAGTCGAACGCGAAACGGGCCGCTCGATGAGCCCGCAAGCCGTAGCCGAAGGGTTCCTCACTGTGGCCGTCGACAACATGGCGCAGGCGATCAAGACCATCTCCGTCGAACGCGGGCACGACGTGTCCGACTACGCGCTGTGTGCGTTTGGCGGCGCGGGCGGGCAGCATGCCTGCGAGGTGGCCGACGCCCTGGGCATGAAGCGGATCGTGCTGCACCCGTTCGCGGGCGTACTGTCCGCGTTCGGCATGGGGCTCGCGGATTTGCGCGTGCTGCGCGAACGCGCCGTCGAAACGGTGCTCGAGGAAGCGGCGCTGCCCGAGTTGCGCGGGTTCTATCAGGCGCTCGAAACCGAAGCGCTCGAAGAACTCGTGGCACAGCGCATCCCGAGCGATCGCGCACGCGTGACGCGTGCAGTGCGGCTCAAGTATCAGAACACCGATTCGACGCTCGAAGTGCCGTTCGGGCACGAAGCCGAAATGGTGCTGGCGTTCGAAACGCTGCATCGCAAGCGGTATGGCTTCGTCATGCCGGCGAAGGCGCTCGTCGTCGAATCTGTTGTCGTCGAGGCGGTAGGCCTGACCGAGACCGATACCAACACACTGACGAACGTCTCACGCGGCGCCGCGGGCACCACGCGAGCCGATGCACGCGCAACGATGTTCGTCGGTGGGCGCGAGTTGCAGGTTCCGCTTCACGCGCGCAAGGAAATCACTGTGGGCGACCGGCTCGAAGGCCCCGCACTCATCGCCGAGGATATTTCGACGATCGTACTGCAACCGGGCTGGTCGGCGAGCCTGCTCGAAGACGGTACGCTGCGCCTGGAGCGCAACACCGACGCGCAAGCGGACACCCCCGCCACCGCAATCACGACTGCGCGGCATCCGGTCCACCTGGAGATCTTCAACAACATCTTCATGTCGATCGCGCAGCAAATGGGCGTGACGCTCGAGAAGACGTCGTACTCCGTCAACATGAAGGAGCGGCTCGACTTTTCGTGCGCTATCTTCGACCGGGCGGGCGGCCTCATCGCGAATGCGCCTCATATTCCCGTTCACCTCGGTTCGATGAGCGACAGCGTGCTGAGCGTCATTCGCCAGCATGGCGCGACCATGCGGCGCGGCGATGTCTTCATGCTCAACGTCCCGTACAACGGTGGCACGCACTTGCCCGACATCACCGTCGTCATGCCCGTGTATGGCGATAACGGCGAGCTGCTGTTTTACGTGGCCGCTCGCGGGCATCACGGCGACGTTGGCGGTATTACGCCGGGATCGATGCCGCCGAACAGCACCCGCATCGAAGAAGAAGGCGTGCTGCTCGATAACGTCAAGATCGTCGCCGAGGGTGTGTTCCTCGAATCGCCCGTGCGCGCGCTGTTCAACGAGGGGCCCTACCCGAGCCGCAACGTCGATCAGAACATCGCGGACTTGACGGCGCAAATCGCTGCCTGCGAATGCGGTGCAGCCGAGTTGCTGCGGGCGGTCAAGCGCTACGGCGCCGATGTCGTGCTCGCCTACATGGGGCACGTGCAAGACAATGCCGAAGAAGCGGTCCGCAACGCAATCGCAACGCTTCACGACGGCGAATTCGCCTACGAGATGGACGATGGCGCGGCAATTCGAGTCAAGGTGACGATCGATCACGATCGGCGTCAGGCACGCGTGGACTTTACCGGCACTAGCGAGCAGCGCGCCACGAACTTCAACGCCCCGCAATCGGTGTGCAAGGCCGCGGTGCTCTATGTGTTCCGCACATTGCTGAGCGATGACATCCCGATGAACGAAGGCGTCTTGCGTCCGATCGAAATCGTCATCCCGCAGGGCTCGATGCTGAACCCTGTGTACCCTGCCGCTGTGGTGGCCGGCAACGTGGAAGTCTCGCAGTCGATCACCGATGCCCTTTACGGCGCACTGGAAGTGATGGCTGCCTCGCAAGGCACGATGAACAACTTCACGTTCGGCGACGAATCTCATCAGTACTACGAAACGATCGCCGGAGGGTCGGGCGCGGGACGCGCTCATCCGGGTACGTCGGTCGTGCAAACGCACATGACGAACTCGCGGATGACCGATCCCGAAGTGATCGAATGGCGCTTCCCTGTCATCGTCGAACAGCATGCGATTCGCGCGGGCAGCGGTGGCGTCGGCCAGCATTCGGGCGGCGACGGCGCGGTACGGCGAATCCGCTTCACGCGTGCGATGACGGCGAATATTCTCGCGAATCGCCGTCGCGTCCCGCCGTTCGGTCTGGCAGGAGGCGAAGCCGGCCACGTCGGGCGCAACTGGATCGAACGAGCGAATGGCGAAATCGATCACTTCGGTGCGACCCATACGGCAACGGTCAACCCCGGCGACGTGTTCGTCATCGAAACACCGGGAGGTGGCGGCTACGGCCGCGCGGCATAATCCAACAATACAAGCGCGAGACTAATCAACGCGCCATACCGGGGTCCCGCGTTTCAATACGCGGGGCCTTGTCCATCCGCTGCTTTGGAGGAGCATCCATGCAACACGCAGTCAATCTATACCCGCTTGTCGGTGTGGCTGTAATCGTTATCGGCTTTCTATTGCGTTTCAATCCGATGTTGATCGTGGCCGCCGCGGCCATTGTCACGGGGCTTGCCGCGCATTTTCCGATCGATCACATTCTTGCCGCGATTGGCAGCGGCTTCGTCAAAACGCGCGTGATTTCGCTCATCATCCTGCTACCGCTGGCGGTAGTCGGCCTGCTTGAACGGCATGGTCTGCGCGAACGCGCGCAGATCTGGATTTCAGGCATTCGAGCGGCCACGCCCGGCCGTTTGCTGATCGCCTATCTGTTCGTGCGCGAGATCACGGCGGCCCTCGGCTTGACCGGCCTCGGCGGTCACGCGCAGATGGTGCGCCCGCTCATCGCGCCGATGACGGAGGGCGCTGCCGAAGCTCGCCACGGCAAGCTCAGCGATGCGATCCGTTACCGCCTGCGCGCGTTTGCAGCGGCTTGCGATAACGTCGGTCTCTTTTTTGGCGAAGACGTCTTCGTCGCCTTCGGTGCCATCGTGCTGATGGTGACGTTCCTCAAGGAAGCGGGCATCGTGGTCGAGCCGATGCATGTCGCGGTCTGGGGCATGCCGACCGCGCTTGCAGCCTTTCTGATCCAGAGTTTCCGTTTGTACAGGCTCGACCGCTGGCTCGCACGCAATCTCGATAGTAAGCGGCCGACGGCCGCTTCTCAAGGCACCGGTTCCGCAGACGTTGCCGCGAAAGCACAAGGAGAGAACGCATGATCGTCTCGCTCAACGCATTCTTCTGGCTGGTCGGCATCCTGCTGTTCGTCATCGGCGGCATCATCGTCAGCGATCGCGCGCATCCCAAGCGTTTTCTCGCGGGCGGTTTCTGGATTGTCTGCGGCGTGATCTTCCTGGCCGGCGACCGGTTGCCCGCCGATATCGTCGGCGTGCTCGTCATCCTGATGGCGGTCGTCGCCGGTATCGGCGGCGTCACGCGTGCCAAGCCCCAAATGCGCCCCGAAGAAGCGCGCCGCGCCAGCGCGCTGCGCCTCGGCAACAAGCTCTTCATGCCGGCGCTGACGATTCCGCTCGTCACGGTCATCGGCACCCTGCTCGCGCCGCGGCTCGTCTTCGGCGGGGTCGCGCTGATCGATCCCAAGAACGCGACGCTTGCGTCGTTTGGAATCGGGTGCGTCGTCGCGTTGATTTTCGCCTGCCTCCTGACGCGCGATTCGGTGGGGCAATCGGTCAAAGAAGCGCGCCGCCTCGTCGATGCGCTCTCATGGGCTGTCGTGCTGCCACAGTTGCTTGGCATGCTGGGCCTCGTGTTTGCCGATGCGGGTATGGGCAAGGCCGTCGCGCATCTGATCACCGCCTACGTGAACCTCGATTACCGGCTCGTTGCGGTGGCCGTGTACTGCGTGGGCATGGCGCTCTTCACCGTCATCATGGGCAACGGCTTTGCGGCATTCCCTGTGATGACCGGGGGCGTGGCCCTGCCTGTCTTGATCGGCGTATTCCATGGCAACCCCGCGCCGATTGCGGCGATCGGGATGTTCTCAGGCTACTGCGGAACACTCTTGACGCCGATGGCGGCAAACTACAACATCGTTCCGGCCGCACTGCTCGAGCTGCCCGATAAATACGGGGTCATTCGGGCACAGGTGCCAACGGCGCTTACCTTGTTGGCCGTCAATATCGTGCTTTTGAATACATTTATGTGATGTTCTGAGCCATACTCGACATTGACGGCGTGCATGGGCCGGATTGCGAAGGCAATCCGGCCCTTTGCTCATTCGGATCGATGGCGGAGTGCAAAGTGAATCTCAAGTTTCTCGAAACGTTCATCTGGGTTGCGAAGCTGCGAAGCTTCAGCCTCGCGGCGGACAAGCTCCATTCGACACAGGCCGCCATTTCGAGCCGGATCTCGGTCCTCGAACAGGAACTCGGCGCGAAGCTCTTCAAGCGGGACCCGAAAGGCGTCACGCTCACGCGCGCGGGCGAACGCGTGCTGCAGCATGCCGAGCAAGTGAGCCGATCCATGACGGAGCTGTACGCCTCGCTGCAAGACGAAAACCTCGCGGCGGGCACGATCCGGATTGGCGCGATGGATAGTGCGATTCATTCGTGGTTCGTCGATTTCGTTGCCGATGCGATGCACCACTACCCCAACCTCGACATCGAAGTCACCTCGGACACGGCGCTCAACCTGAACGAGCAATTGCGCCGCGGAACGCTCGACCTCGTGATTCAGACCGACATGATCCGCGACGAGACGATCCGCAGTGTGGAGTTGCTCGAACTGCCCGTTTCGTGGATTGCGGCGGCTGGATCGAACATGCAGCCGAAAGCGGCCGACGAAACCATGACCTCGGCGTTGCGCAGACTCGGCGCCGAACGTCTCATCACCTATTCGCGCCATTCGCGTCCGCACCAGGATTTACTGCGACTGATGCAGTCATACGGTGTCAGCGAAGCGCGCGTGAGTTGTGTGAACTCGCTGGCGGCAATGATTCAATTGACGCGGACCGGCTTCGGGGTGGCGGCGATGCCGCCGGCACTCGTGGCGGACCTGCTCGAAAAAGGTGTGCTGCGCCGGCTCGACGGGCTCGAAACACCTCCGCCGCTGCCATTCGCGATTGCCTGGCGCACGGGCACGAATCGCGCCGAGAACCTCGTCGACATTGCCGCTCAAACGGTCCGCAAGTTCGCGCAGCGCGTAGGTGAAGACAAAGCCCACGTCGTCGGTTGACCCGTAGAGCCCTCCGGTGCCGATGGCTCACGATGTTTCGATGTAGTGTTCCGAGAAGAAGTGTGCAATGACCCGGAACTCGTCGAACTGCGTTGCCAGCTCGAAGCTCAGCAAGAACGCCAGCGCAAAAAACGGCCCGGGCCATCTTCGAGCCATCACAAGCACGGGCTTTGCCGTGACGGCCCGCACCGGCCGCACGCTCATCACACCGGCAAGCACGACGCCGAGCAGTCCACCCACGAGTACGTCGCTCGGATAATGCAGTCCGAGGTAGACGCGCGGCAAGCCAATCAGCACAGCAGTATGGATGAACGCATAGATGCCGAGCCATCGCGATGCCAGAAAAATGCCCATCGAAATTGCGCACCATAGCATCGCGTGGTCGCTGGGAAACGCGCTCCAGGTGCGCGGCAACAACTGGTCGACTTTCGTGACGGGATACAAGCCTTGCAAAGCCGGCTCATAGACCGGCCGCAGACGAAATGGCAGGTAATGAGCAAGCAGCCGGCCGGCCATGAATGCGAGAACGCCTCTCCCGATCTCGCTTCCCACTAGTTCGCGGTCCCGCCGCCGAATTTTGCTCTCGTCGCGCGCCTTCGCCCGGTAATGCCTGAACCAGATCCACCAGAGCAACGCGACGAGCAGCGTGCCCTTGAACAAATACATCTTCGAGATCGCGTCGACAATATGGGCGACCGATTGCGAATGTACCGCGTAATGGCTCATCGCTTCGATCAATGGACGATCGAATGCGTTCATATCTCTCCCTTTATTGGCGCGCCTTATGTCCTTTGGCGGGTAGCGCAACCCGCGTAGGCTAGCGCACGGAGTTGATCCAAACCGCGCGGTACCGATCATAAAATTGTCATCAGAATCCGCCGCGGGGAACGGCATTTGCTGCCGGGAGAGAAAGTTTGCACCGCAAAGAGCTGGGGTTCCAGTGCAATACCGCCGCGACCACCTTTGGCGGTAAACGATTTCGCCCCCGGCGATGCAATTACGCCGGATTCATCCAACTGCCGGACGCTAATTCGAGAAGATTCCTCGAGACTCGCCGGGCGGATAGAAACCGAAGTGAGCCGAAAGAGTCGGAATCAGGCGCCAGGCCCGGGGGCGCCCGGCGCCCTTGCCATCGGATATCAGCGCGACACATGACCCCAAGATTTCATTTCATCGCCGGCCTGCCCCGCTCCGGGTCGACATTGCTCTGCGCCCTATTGCGGCAGAACCCGCGCTTTCACGCCGGCATGAGCAGTCCGCTTGCGCGCATTGCGTCCGCGGCACTGGCCGAAATGTCCGGTGAGGACGGGCCGCTCGTCTCAGTGGATAAGCGCCGCAGCGTACTGCGCGGTTTGTTCTCCAATTACTACTCGCACGAGGCGCAAACAAAGGAAGTCATCTTCGACACCAACCGTGGATGGGGTGCGCGGCTGCCGCTGCTGGTCGAACTGTTCGACGACGTCAAGATGATCTGCATGGTGCGCGACGTCGCAAGCGTCATGGATAGCTTCGAGACGCTCGTGCGCCGCAACGCCTTCGACAGATCCGGCCTGTTCCTCGACGAACGCGAGCGCGCAACCGTCTATTCGCGTGCCGATGCTTTACTCGCACCGCATCGCACGATCGGGTATGCGCTCGCATCGCTGAAGGAAGCGTTCTACGGTGAGCACGCACGCTCGTTGCTCGTTGTCGAATACGACCATCTCGTCCGTGCCCCCGCGCAAACGCTGCAGCGGATCTATCAGTTCCTTGGGGAGCCGCCGTTCGATCACAGTTTCGACGGCCTCCAATACGACGAACCGGGCTTCGATGCGGGAATCGCGACGCCGGGCCTGCATCGCGTCAAGCCGTCGGTGCAGCCTGCCGCTCGTCGCAGCGTGCTGCCGCCCGATTTGCGCGACCAACTCCAGAAATCGAATTTCTGGCGGCAATCGACCGATAGCGGCGCAAGCATGATTGTCAACGCAAGCTGCGGCTCGGCCCGTCACAATGACGGCAGGGCGCAATTCGAGATGTCATCCGTCGATGCCTGAGATTTTGCACACCCCGAATACGCCGCGCCTTGCGGCCGTCCACCCCAGCGCTTTCACGATCTGGCTGACGGGCCTCTCGGGCGCCGGGAAGTCCACGATTGCCGGGCATCTCCGAGATCGTCTGGCACAACAAGGCCGTTCCGTCTACGTGCTGGACGGCGATGTGCTCCGAAACGGGCTGAGCCGCGACCTCGGCTTCAGCCGCGAGGACCGGAGCGAGCAGGTGCGCCGCGTCGCGCACGTCGCGCGCATGCTGAACGAGGCAGGCGTGATCGCGATCGTGGCCCTCGTGTCGCCCTACCGGGCGGACCGCGCGGTGGCTCGCGAGATCATCGGGGCCGAAGCGATGCATGAAGTCTGGGTCGCGACGCCGCTCCACGTCTGCCAGGCTCGCGATCCCAAAGGGCTGTACCGGCTGGCGAATGTAGGACAAGTGCCCGCCATGACCGGGGTTACCGACCCATATGAGCCGCCGGTGGAGCGAGCGCTGCATATCGACACAAGTCGCCACGATGCGGCGAAATGCGCAAATTGCATCCTTGATGCGGTGCGCGCGCAACGTCGCGAGAAAGCGAGCTTTCCCGATTTTTGCGGGTGATGCGATTTTTGGGGTCGCAACCCGACTCAGGGGCGGGAAGTGTTCTGCAAGAAAGCAAGCCCGGAATTACACTCTCCCCGCTGGGCGGACTTCCGTCATAACATTTGCGCGTCCTGAATCAGGCAGACGCGCTATGGCCGCCCCAGCACACGCGCCTACCTGAGGTGAACAGGCAGTAATCACCTTACCCACAGATTGTCATACTATTTACACAAAACTCGCCTAGACTCGCCCATCCGGTCGTCGCCTGCATCCTCCATTTCCCTGATTGATAGGACTTTTGTCCGCCCGTAAGCTATAGAGGTATCGGCTTTTCGATCGCTTTGCATGCGGCGGCGGAAGAAAGCCGGCTAAAGCACGCGCGGAGTAGTTGTATGTCAAATGCCATTGCCAGCACCAACCTTGCACCGGTCGAATCGATTTTTCGCAACGAGTATCGCTGGTTGCTCGGCCGCTTGCGGTTAAAGCTCGGCTGTGCGTTTACCGCCGAAGACATCGCCTCGGAAACCTTCGTCCAACTGATCGCGCTGCCCGATCCGGCAGGTCTGCGCGAGCCGAGAGCGATGCTGACGACGATCGCCCATCGGCTCGTCTACGATCTCTGGCGTCGGCGCGATCTCGAGCGCGCGTATCTGGCGAGCCTCGCCGCGGTGCCCGAGGCAACGGCCCCGTCGGAGGAAGAGCGCGCGATCGTCGTGGAGACGCTCTACGCGATCGATCGCATCCTTGCAGGCCTTTCCGCGAAGGCGCGCAACGCATTCGTCTACAGCCAATTCCACGACATGACGCACGCCGATATCGCCGCGCGGCTCGGCGTGTCGAAACGGACCGTGCGCGATTACCTCGCCCAGGCAATGCACGCTTGCTATCTGGCCTCGATGCAGTGAACGACGACAGTGCCCGGGCGGCAGGTTCCGGCATCGGCCGCGAGCAGAACGAGCAAGCGATTCGTGCCGCGATCCGCTGGATGGTGATGTTGCGCTCCGGCGACGCCACCGCACGCGACCGGGAACGTTTCGAGGCCTGGCGCAATGCCGACCCTGCTCACGCGAAGGCCGTGGCTCACGTCGAAGCCTCGCTCGGCACCCTCCTACAACCCGTCACGGTCGGCGCGGCGCGCCGCGCCGTTGGGGATGCGCTACTCGCCGCGCCCACTCGTCGCAAGCTCGTGCGCGGCGTGCTATCGTTCGGCGCGATCGCACTCGGCGCCGGTGCGATCGTCGACCGGTTGTCGCCGATCGGCCAGTGGACAGCCGATCTTCACACCAACACCGGCGAGCGAACGAAAACGGTGCTCGCCGACGGTTCCACTGTCACGCTCGGCGCCCGAAGCGCCGTCGACCTGGCTTACGGCGCCGAGGCACGCGGGCTGGTCTTGCGTACCGGTGCGGCTTTCGTCCGGGTCGCCGAGCGGGACGTCCGGCCGTTCGTGGTTCGCAATGGGCACCGGCGCGTACATGGGCGTGCCGGTTCGCTCTCGGTGCGCACCGAAGGAACTTGGCTCCATGTCGCAGCGCTCGACGCGCCGCTGCGGATTTCAGTGGCCGGCGGCGAGACAATGATGCTTGCGCCCGGTCGCACCGCGCGAGCCGGGGCGCATCGAATCGAGCCCAGCCGTGAGAGCGCCGCGTTCGAAGCCTCGTGGACGTCGGGGCAGTTGCAAGTCGACGAGGCGGCCCTCGGCTCGGTCGTCGAACGCCTGCGTCCGTATTTTGCCGGCATGATACGGGTGGCGGACGATGCGGCTTCGCTGCCGGTGACCGGCGTATTCCCGCTCGACGAGCCGCTGCGCGCGCTCGAAGCCCTGGCCGGCACACTGCCTCTTTCGATCAGCCGCTACGCGGGATATCTGGTCCTCGTCTCCCGGGCCTGAACTTCGCCCGCATCCCCAACGGGGAATTTCCGGTTCTTCAAAAATATTTCGTTCGGGCCACGTCACTTTCGCTCGCTCGTCCCACATACCATTTGAAAGCGCAAATGCGAACTCCCAAGCGCGCCCCACCCGTACGATCGAGAGAGATGACAAGCACGGCCATCACCCCCGCGATTCAGTTCCTTCCGGCACCACGCCGCTTGAACGCTCGGACGATCGTCGTCGTCATGTTCGTCGCCGTGGCGCATCTCGCGCTTTTCGCCGCCTATGTAACGTGGGAGCGATCGGGCGTATCGGGCCTACGCGACGCGCATGCCGTCGCACCGTCCGGGCCCGTCGAGGTGGTCTTGCTGGCCACACCCTCCTTGACCGAGCGGCCGGCACCGGCCGGCCCGCTATCCCCCGCGTCGATTCATCCGTCTCGATCGCCGGCCGCGCACCCGTTGCTTCGGCGCAAGCCGGCACCAACGCAGATCGTCGCTCCAGTCGCACACGCGAGCGCGCCGCAAGACATGGCGACTGTCCCACCGGCTGGCGCAGCGGCTGGCACAGCCGGTGCCGGCGAGACTGCGGCGTCGGCAGCGAACGCGGCGAAAACGCCGCCCGTTGCCGACGCGGCGCGGTTCAGCGCTCGCCCGCAAACGAAGCGCGCCGATGAAGTAGTTTGCCGCATTCCTGCGCCCGCCTATCCGGCGCGCGCACGCAGGCTCGAGGAGGAAGGCACCGCGACCGTGCGAATGACGCTCGATACGGGCGGACGCCCGACGGCCGTGAGCCTCGAACAAGGGACCGGCTTCGCCGATCTCGATTCGGCCGCGCTCGATGCCGTACGAAGCGCCGCCTGCGAACCTTATATCGATCGCGGCGAGGCTGTTCCCGTCAGCGTCGTCCAGGCAATCGATTTCAAGCTCGCCCGGCCGTAACGGCGGGCAAACGTTTCAACCCAATGCATCAAAGGGAGTCATTGTGAACTATGCCATCCTCACGAACGACGGCAGCCTTGCGCGACGCGTCGCGGAGAGTCTCCCGCAGTGTTGCACCGGCGGGGAAGTATTCACGCACGAGATCGAGATGCTGCGTGCGCTCCGACAAAAGCCCTACGGTCTCATCGTGGTCGATGCTCGCGTCAGCGACGCGGCGTCGAGCGCGCTCGTGAGCTGGCGCGAGTGCCACTCGTTCCGGAACACGCCGTTGCTCGTGGTCGGCTCGTTCGCGAATCCGGTCAAGCTCCTGCAATGGTACGAGGCCGGCGCCACCGACATCCTGTCGCTGCAATTCAACGAGAACGAGTTCTACGTTCGCGCGACGCACGCGATGCAGCTCGACACCGGCATGGCGAACCGCGAGCTCTTGAGCCTGCGCGTCGGCCCTTACACGCTCCACAAAGCTTGCTGCGTCGTCGAGCTGCGCGATACGTCTATCCCGCTGACGCCGCGCGAGTTCGCGACGGCCTGGCTTTTCTTCACGAACCCGGGCGTCAGCCTGACGCGGGCGATGGTGGCGAAATCGATCTGGGGCAGCGACACCGATTGCGCCGACCGCTCGATCGAGCAGCACATCTACAAGCTGCGCAGGAAACTGGCGCTCGGCCCCGGAAACGGCGTGACGCTGCGCACAGTCTATTCGCTCGGCTATCGGCTCGAGGTCTCCTCTGGCGGGGCGAAGGACGATGCGCGCTTCGAAGGCGGCCTGGGGCGCATGCCGCTCGTCGCGCATGTGGCGGAGATCGGGCGGGCCTGAAAGCAGACCGGGAAATCCTTACGCTCAAATCAGCCGATCCCTATTCCCCGATCGGCCTCAATTAACCGATAGTTTGGCCGGTGAAACGCAGGAACGCGCGCGTGTCGCGCGCGTTCCTGTTCAAACGGCAAGGTGATCGGTTTTGCATCGCTCGTATGTGGAAGCGGTCGAGTCGACATTCCTCCAATCGAGATGAATGCAATGGCGAGTATGACGCCCCGTGTGCGCGGACGTTGGGGCTGGCTTGCGGGGGCGATCTGGTGTTCGGTCGCCGCTTCGCACACATGGGCCGCGGATACGCAGCCCATCGAGTTTCATGCCGCGAGCGCTCCGCTCGAACACGTGCTGCTGCAGATCGCAAAGCAGGGGCACGTCGTGCTTTCGTTCGACGCGGCACTGACGCGCGGCCTCATGTCTCACGCTGTCGACGGCACCATGACCGCAAGGCAGGCGCTCGCCAATGCGCTTATCGGCAGCCGCCTCGAGCTGATCGATGTGGCGGGCGGTACGCTGACGCTGCGCCGCTCAGGGGCAACGGATGAAGCAGGCTTAGCGTCGCCGCCGGCGCACGTGCTGCCGAAGATCGATGTGCTCGCTCGTGCCGATGACGGCTCCGCGGCCGAGCAGGGCTTCGTCGTCGAGCGTTCGTCGACGGCCACGCGCACCGACATGGCGCTCTCCGACGTGCCGCAGTCGGTTGGCGCCGTGAGCCACGACGTGATGGCCAGCCAGCAAGCGGTGACCGCCGCCGACGCGCTCGACAACGTGAGCGGTGTCACGTCGCTGTTCGGTTTCAACAACGCAAATTACGACGTCAAGGTGCGCGGCTTTCAGACGAACACGTTGATGGTCGACGGGATGCTCTACGAATCGGCGGCCTACCCGCCGCTGGAGGAGATCGAACGCGTCGAAGTCATCAAAGGGCCCGTCACGCTGATAGCGGGGGGCGTCCCGTCCGGCGGCATCGTGAATTTGGTCACGAAGAAGCCCGAGTTCAGGATTCAACGTACGCTGACGACTCAGATCGACTCGAACGGCCAGCGCAGAGCGAGCGTAGACCTCGCCGGCACGTTCGGCGACGGTTCGCATCTGGGCTACCGCTTCATTGCCGGCGGCGAGCTGGACAACCGCAACTATGGCGGCTATGACGGGCAACGCGAGCATTTTCTGGCGCCGTCGCTGCGCTACCGCGATGCTTCAACCGACATCACGCTCGGCCTCGAGTACCATCGCAATCGCTTGCCGATCCTGCCTTATACGGTGGGCGGCCCAGACGGCCAACCGCTACCCGGTACGCCGCTCACGCCGGTCAGCGCACCAAGCGATCACATCGCAAATAAATCGATGGAAGCGCATCTGCTCGCGGAACACGACTTCGGCGACGGCTGGAGCGTGCGTGCGCGAGCACGACTGCTGCGCTACGAAACCGAGACGTTTTGGAACGTCCCGTTGGCCGCGTTCGACGCCCAAGGCGACGTGGGGCTCGATGCAATCGATGCGCGCACGGTCCAGCACCAGGCCAGCGCAGCGGCCGAGCTGGCACGCAAGTTCAGGTTGGGCGGCGTTTCCGGCACGCTCCTCGCTGGCGTCGATTTTTGGCGGCTCGGGTTCGCGAACGATCAGGCACCCGACAACTTTTCGATGCAGAACCTGTATGCGCCTCAGCCGCTGCCGACAGTGCCGGGGGGCCCGCTCGCACCGCTCGCTTCATTCGATTCGCGGCAGTGGAGCGCCTACGTGCAGGCGCAACTCGAGTTCGGCTCGCGGCTGCGCGTTTTGGCTTCGATGCGGCACACGAACGTGCTGCTCTCCGATTCGCTCAATCGGCTCGATCAGCACAACGGCGCCTGGACGCCCAATCTCGGCGTCAGCTACCGGCTGACTTCGTCCGCGACGCTCTACGCGAACTGGCTGCACGGGTTCGATCAGTCGCTCGACCAGCAGACGTCCAGCGGCGCGCCGTTGCCGGCAATCCGTGCCGAGCAGATCGAGGCAGGGGTGAAATTCAACCTGCTCGACGACAAACTATTTGCGACAGCGTCCGTTTATCGCGTGCGCAATAACTTTGCGGTCGGACAGGACCCGACGAATCCGCTTTTCGCAATAGAGGTACCGGGCCAGCACAGCCGCGGTTTCGAGTTCGATCTGCAAGGGCAAGCGCTGCCGGGCTGGAACGTGATCGGCACGCTGGCCGTGGCAAGCTCCAGCGCGGGCGGTGACAGCGGCGCCTCTCCAGCAGTCCCGGCTCGAAGCGCGAGCCTCTGGAGCACCTACGCATTCAGCAAGGATCCGACACGCGGCTGGGGCGTGGGCGGTGGAATCTTCTGCCATTCGCGCGAGCCGACGGATATGCCTGGCTACTCGCTGCCCGGCAATGCGCGCGTCGACGCAACCGTCTTCTATCGCGCCAAGCACTGGTCGGCGCAACTTGGCGTAAAGAACGTTTTCGACCGGCGCCTTTACGGCGCATCGATGCACGCGATCTACATCCCGGTGCTGCCGGGCCGCACCTTCGTGCTGACGACGACGTTCGATTTGAGTTGACGAAGCGCGACGTTGCGCGGCAGCGCTAGTGAAGCGTCGCCCTCTCGGGACGCTCGTCTCCGAAAAGGAGATGCCCGCTTTGCACAGTACTACCCATGGCATCGAGGAACTGGGCAGCCGCGTGCGCGCTGAAGCGGATGGTTCGCTCGGCAAAGCACTGGAGCTCGTCCTCCTGCTTCAAATCGATGACGACGACAGAAATTTCGCCGGACGAGTGCAAGATCATCGAGATCGGCACGGATACATTCATAGCTTCGTCCGGCGTTTCGTATACATCATCGGACAGTTCTTCATTCTCAAAAATCACCCGGACGTTCTCCGTTCTCAGTGTTGTTCGCCCACCGCGCCGATTATCCGCACCGCCACTGGCATCGCGACGCGACGGGACGAAATGCCGAAGACGCCGGCGAAGCCGACTCCCTGCCGGGCACAGCTCTGTGTTCACAGCAGGTTCGGCGCACTGTCTTCGAGGTCCGCCAGCAACTGGCGCGCATTGCTGCTGTCCAGATCCCCGCTGCGCTCGAGTTCCGCAACCGCGTCACCGAGCTCGAAACGTCCGAACACCGCGAGCATGCTCCGCAAAAAAGCGGCGCGAGCATCGCGTGGCTGTGCCTTCGCCCCCTCAACGAGCGCCGTGTATGCCGGCATGTCAATACTCTTCAGATGCTTGCGAACTGCTGCATGAGAGATATCCTCGCGAGCCAGGTACAAACCCACCGATCGATTGCCCTGCGGCGGGAAGAGCGGC
>CBJLAJ010000101.1:0-19877 GCA_966421005.1 uncultured Paraburkholderia sp. | reverse complement strand
CGGCCATCGAGAGAGATACGGATGCGATGCTGCGCGATGCGACGGCCACTGGCGGGATCCGGCACAAGCAGGCGAGCGCGGCCAGATTGTCCCAGCTTCGCCGCGCACTGATGCTGCTTTTGATCAGCTAGGCGCGCCGATACACAGCGGGCGCCGATGCGGCTTGGTTCTATTGGCACGGTTTCCCATCATCGGGACTGCGCCCTTCACCTATCGGCCATCATCGCGAGCTAGTTTTGAACATTGTGAACGGACATTTGCGCGAGTGCTCGGTGTCGAACATAGGTCAGTCACTTTCGATGACTGCCAGCTCAGTGCTATGCTAAGCCCTCGCAACCATCACAACAAACAACAACGAAATGAGAGACCACCAGACTGGCGCCGAATTCCGGTTTCGGCGCAACGACACCATCGGCGCTGCCGACGCGGAGAGCGACGATAGGTTTCTTACCGATTGCTTCATAGAAACTGGCGATCTCGATGCCCTTCGGGATTGTGCGGACCCGAAGCGAATCATCGTGGGTCGGACGGGCTCAGGGAAGAGTGCCCTGATTCGGCGGCTACAGGCGGTTGAAGAGAACGTTATCGAACTACCGCCACAAAATCTTTCGCTTGGATACATCGCAAACTCAGACATAATCAACTTCTTCGAATCAGCGGGCGTTAACCTCGATCTCTTTTATCAACTTCTGTGGCGACATGTTCTCACAGTTGAACTTCTAAAGAGAAAGTATAGAATTAACAACGAAGAGCAAAAACAATCGTTCTTATCGAACATATTCGGCATAACTCGTCGAGAAAAAAGCAAAGAACAAGCGATCGCCTACCTGCGGGAGTGGGGCGAGCATTTCTGGGATGAAACAGAATATCGCGTAAAGGAACTAACGACGAAAGTAGAAACCGATCTCAAGGCGTCGGTTTCCACTGATATACCTGGCGTCAAGCTGGATGCTAGCGGCGGGAAAAAGTTAACAGAGGAACAAAAACAAGAAGTCATACAACGCGGCTCGAAGGTCGTAAATCAAATCCAGATCAAAGCTCTCGCAGATGTAATTCGCGTTCTATCTGAAGACATCTTTACCGACCCAAAAGAACGTTACTACATAACAATCGACGAGCTTGATGAACCGTGGGTTACCGACACGCTAAGATATAAGCTGATTCGGGCGCTAATCGAAACCGTCCGCACCTTCCGAAAAGTAGCATATGTTAAGGTTATTGTCTCTTTACGCCTTGATCTACTGAACCGTGTGATTGACTCGACTCGAGACAGCGGGTTCCAAGAAGAGAAATACGGGTCTCTATATCTCAAATTGCGGTGGACAAAACATCAAATCGAAGAATTGTTGAACAGGCGACTAGAAAAACTTATAACTCAACGATACACCACCAAGCGGGTAGATGTACGAGATTTACTTCCACTCAAGGTTGGCGAATCGAGCTTTATGGATTACTTAGTCGAAAGAACGTTCTTTCGACCACGCGATGCCATAATCTTTGTCAACTCATGTCTAGATCAAGCGGAAGACAGGAATCGCATAACAAATCAGATGGTCTCGTCGGCTGAGGGTGAATATTCCAGGAAGCGTCTCATCTCCTTGCAAGAAGAATGGGGGGCAACCTACCCCAACCTCACTCGTTACACCAAGATCCTCCTACATCGCCCGCACTCGTTTAAGCTTGGTAGCATCAAGCAGGAGGAGCTAGAAAATATTTACTATGGTGACTTTTCTAACGACGTCGAAAGCAACGACCCCATAATCAATGCAGCGACTCAGTTTTTCTTGAATGGCAATGGGTCGTTCATCGAACTCGTCCGCGAACTTTTTATGATCTTCTACGTTGTTGGACTGATCGGAGTGAAGCCGGATTCGACGACGCCAACATTTTGGTCTTTCAGTGGCAATGACGGGCCGAGTGAAGGGTCACTAAACGAAGGTTCGATGGTTCACGTCCATCCGACTTTCTGGCGGACCCTCGGAACAAAACCACACGCAGACCGTTGAATTACGCTATCAGGCGTTCCCACTCGGACATAGAACGGGGAGGGCAAGACAACACAATGGAGGGTCCCGCCAAGATTGCAGCCGGCGGCAAATCGGCCACCCGCCTCCGTGCAGTCCCCGTCGCCGGCGGAAGGTTTGCGTGGCAGCGCACAAGGAATCCTTTTTGCATTTCAGAGTAAGACCGTAAGACCGACTAAGTCCCTTCGATCGATAGAACCAAACCTCAAGATCCCGCAACGCGCTCGCCGCTACAATCTGCGCATCCCCGCATGAAACGCTAGCCAATGTCAAATCCCTACGCAGCTGAACGTGGCACTCCGAGCGTTCCCACGTGCAACCGGGGACGCGTATTACTGCGATTCGATGGTCGCTTTCTCTCCATGATCGGGCCGCAAGCTCGTAGCTATGCGGCCGTGTCGGGTCGTCCCCTCGACAATGGCGGCTTCGATTACTCCGTCTCGCGACAACATGAAAGTCGCGCCGGCCCAATCCCGCCCGGTCGGTACTGGGTGCAGCCTTCGCAAATGTGGACCAACCACTGGTACAACATCGCGCCGCGTGCAGCCTGGGGAAATCACAGGATAACGATCCACGTGTACCCGGGTACAGAGACGTTCGGGCGCGGTGGTTTCTTCATCCATGGTGGCACACACGCTGGCAGCGCTGGCTGTATCAACCTACATGCTCAGATGGAGAAATTCGTGGCTGACTTGAAAGCGGCGGCCGGTGATCCAGACTGCTACGTTCCTCTCACGGTCGACTATCCATGAATCGATCCGCCCACGCCCTTATCGCGACCATCGTCATCGTTATCCTGGTGTTAGCGGTCGCGGCATTCAACTGGATTAATCTCAGCGAGGCGTACGGCGGCGGCCCCCCGTACTACAGCCGCACCACAAACATGGATAAGTGGACGAACCCCTTGCCTGTGCTCGCAACCGTCGACGCCCTGACGTTGATCGCGGCGTTGGCGTTGGTCTATCTGATACGCCGGGGGAGCCGCAAAGAGACTCAGAATTGACGGATCCCGATGAGCTGATCGATCGACTGCTGGGGCGCAGGTGCAGAACAAGCGGACGACGTCACCTTCGTGATCGAGGCGCGCTGTGTCGCCATCGTGCCGTACCGCATCGAATCGGGTTCAAAGGCGCAGCAGATTTAGCGCATCACTGTGCAATCCGAATGCAGTTCGACGACACCAGAACGCGAGCCGCCCCAGGCATACCCGTCGCCGTGATAGCGGGGCGTTTCGTACGACCATGCGAGGTTGCCAGCCATCATGCTGCCGAGCGCATCCAAGTATCGCAAGATGTCCATCTCCTTTGGATGCCCCGCATAACGGGATCGGACGTCCGCACAGGTCCTGACGAAATTGTCGTCCACGCTGGCGATCATGCTGCAGGTCTCATCGACGGCATCCTGCAATGTCAGGCCTTGATGGAACATCAGCGACATGACTATGTTGATGCTCTCTCCGGCGAATACTTCCTTGCGAAAGGACAACACGTCATTAACCAACATCACGTGATCGGCCGCCACTTGCCACAACGTGCCGAGAGCGGGATCGATAGCCAGTTCGGCCGCGATATCGACGCCCGCGGCATGTTCGCTGGCGATCAGGCATTCTTTGCAACCAATGGTGTGCCGATGCATCCGCAAGTACTCGTCAGGAGGCAGGACGCTGCCGGCATTTCTCGGTTCGCTCTCGGTGAGAAAACCATCGATCAGCTCCATGCAAGCGTCGTTGAACCTATCGAACACCTGGGGGAGCATGGCTTCCCGAAGCCGCTCCCATAAATCATGAAAGGCCGCACCATAGGGACTCTCACGAACCCGATCGCCGCGCATTGCATCGGCAAAGCGCGTAAAAACCTCGCGCTCGGAGATGGCACGGTCATCGATAGCGAACATGAAGGATTGAAGATGCACCAGGTCTTCGGCGATCTGACTGTTGCACATCGGATATACCCAGCAGCCCCACCGGTCGCAGCGGTTACCGAGAAAGCGCAGTGCGTCCTGCTGGCTGGCAAACGGCACATTGACCAGCACCCACTCCTGATCCTTCTTTTCGAGCACGGCGTGATCAGGATGGATGATGGCAGGCGGTGAGCAGGCGATCTCCGGCAAATAAAAGGATGTGCCGGGCCGTGCCAGTTCGATTATCCGGGCGAATTGCGTACGTGATTCAGTGTGCATGAGTTTACTTTTGCGAGGGTCATTCGGGGATCGGCAAAACCGTTTGCTCTTCTATGACCGTTGTTCCACGGTCATCAACAGATCCTTGGGCCGTATGGTGACTGCCACCTTTTCGCCTACCCGCGTGTGGGGAATGTGCCGTATGCGCCACTTTGGAACGATCGACGCCAACACAATCAGCATTTCGGTCATGGCGAATGACTCGCCAATGCAACTGCGACTGCCTATGCCGAACGGCATGAAAATAGAGCGCGGCAAGTCGGCGGCAGATCCCGAAATCCAGCGCTCGGGGGCAAACCGGCGGGGCTCGGGAAAGTGCTCCTCACCGCGGTACATGGCGGTCAGACTGAATAGAAATTCCACGCCCGGAGGGAATACGTAATCGCCGAGCCGAACCGTATCCGTGCTGCGGCGCATGAGAATCCATGTCGGGTGATATAAGCGCAGCGTTTCGTTGATCAGTGCGCTGCCGTATTTGAGGCGCGGCAGATCCTCGGTGGTCAGTTCCCGCGCACCCAATATCTCACGCAGCTCCGTCAGCAAGCATTCTTCTATGTCGGACCTGCGGCCAAGTTCATGGAACAACCAGGCCAGCGTGGTTCCGGTTGTTTCCATGCCCGCGACAGCCAGCGTCACCAGCTCATCGGAAACCTGTTGGTCAGTCATTCCCTGGCCGGTGTCCTGATCACGAGCAAGCAGCAGAATGGATAGCAAATCGCCGTGATCGCCCTGATCGGCGCGATACGTCGTAATCATTTCCTGAATGGCCTTTCGCATCCTTCTGTCGGCGTCGGCCAAGCGCCGATTTTCCGGTGTGGGGATTCGCTCCCACCAGTCCGATGGCGATAGCGTCCGGCTGAGCATGCCCTTCAAAACGACAGGCAGGCACCGCTGAACCTCTGCCGCCGCCGACGTCGCGAGTGCGCCGGAAAACAGCGTTTTCGAAAGAATGCGCAGTGCCAGTTCCTGCATGGTCTCAGTCATGTCGCGGACCTCGCCTGGCTGCCACGACGCACAGTAATCGTCAATGACGCCTGCCATCAATTTCGCATAGTCTGTGATGCGCTGGCGGCGAAACGCTGGCTGCATCAAGCGGCGTTGCTGACGGTGAGGTAGTCCGTTCGAGGTGATGAGGCCGTTGCCGAGAAATCCACGGACTTTGTCGGCCACACGGCCTTTTTCGAATCCTGAATCTCCGGCAACAAGCATCTGATGCACCAGCGTCGGATCGGTGAGGACATGTACGGGCCATGGTCCTAGAGCGATGCTGACAATGCCGCCATATTCCCGTAGCGAATACAAGAAATCCAACGGATTGCGTCGCAAGGCCAGCAGATGCCCAATGAGAGGGACTTTTCCAGGGGCTTCCGAAACCGGCTTTGCTTGATCAGGCATGGATAAGACTTCGCGAGTGCAGGCGGGGGGGTGGCGTAACAAAGAATTGTCTGGTCGAACTGGTGGATTCAAGCGGGGGTTTCCTGAACAAATATGAACCCCTAGAAGACTGCTGCTACGCAGTTTAGGTTCCTCAGAAGTTTCGCCTTCCAGCAGGTCGCGTATACGCTCGACCGAAAGGGAGAAAAGAAGAAAGGTTGAAGTTACCGCACCAGGTGTACACGGCGGAGTTCAAGGAAGCTGCCGTGCAACGAGTCAAGGACCGGCAAAGCGTGAACGCTGTGACCCGCGAACGATGCGGCACGCGAATAGAACTGTATGTCTATTCTCAATGTCGATTCATCGATGCTTCGTCACTCGAGACGAGTCATTGCATTTCGCCAGCGAAAAGGCGAATACCATGCATCCTGCATTCGCCGACACGAAGCGCCGCTGCTCCCCCGCCCTATTGACATGCCTTCCCATGATCGGGCCGGGCGCCCTTCGCCTTGGCTTCCGCCTCCGACATGTACGTACCATCCTTCGTCTTGCCGTAGTACCGGTCGCCGGGGCAATGGTAGACCTTCGTCGGGTTATTGACCCACACCTTCGCCGCGCCGCCACCCGCCGCAGGAGCCGCTGGTGAAGCCATCGGCGGCATGGCCGCCGTCCCGCTGGCCGCCTTCGCTCCCTTCGACGACGCATTCCTATCGATACCGCCATGCCCTCGGCAAGCACCCTTCAGCGTTGCGCCCGAGAATGTCGTGCCATCCCGGCAAACGGCATGCATGCTCCCCGACGCCGGAGCCGGAGCCGGCGCATTCGCTTGCGTTTGACCCAATGCAATGGACGACGCCAGAAGAGCGCCGATAGCAACCGGCAAGAAGGCTCTGTACATGGATAGTCTCTCCAAACGAATGACACACGTTGAAGTACATACCCGGCAATGTCGATCACTGCCGGCCGGACAGAAATCACAAGGGTTCAGCTGCGCCCTATCATGCCCGAGCTATTGCGCACCTACAACCTGCGAATATCGCGAGCCACTAACCCACCGCCGATCAATCGTCCTCGCTGTCCTCGCCCGCCGATTGCGGCGGCACGCCATAGCGCTTCACGAGCTCGGCTTTGAATCCCGCGAGTTTCGGGTCCTCATCGCAAAGATCGTAGAGCGCCGATAGCTGCGCCGGCCAGTCTCGCAGCACCCCGGCAAAGATCTTGAGGCGTTCGACCGTATCGAACGCCTCATCCTGATGTCCGTCGAGCGCCTGCAGCACCGCATAGCGCCGCAACACCGTCTCGCCCGGCAACAGCGCGATGGCCTTGCGATGCATCGCGAGCTTGGTCGCGAGATCGTGACCGTCGATGGGCAGTAACGTTGCCATGCCATAGTCGCCCCACGCCGAGAAAAGGCGAGACGGGTCGGCACGGTATTGCTCCGCAGGGTGAGCCCCGTAATACAGCACCTCCGCACGCGCATAGTCGCGATAGATCGGCAGCAGTGCGGCAAGCCCTGCGGCCACGATCAGTCCGTGCACCGCGAGCGATACGCGCGGCGGGACCACCGCGAGCGGTTTCGTTTCGAGAACGCCGAAGACGAACATTGCAGGCAGCAGAAAGAACATGTACTGCTGCGGGTATTCGACGAGCGCATGCATCATCAGCACGCCAATCAACGCAAGACCGAACACACGCGCTGCCGTATGCGGCGCAAGCAAGACGCGCAACAGCCATGCAATCAGTCCGATGAGCAACACGCCAACGCCGACGATGCCCGTTTTAGCGAGCAGATCAATAAAAATATCGTGCGAATTGTTGGCAATCTCGACATCGCCCAACAGTTTGACGAGCTCGAACTGAAAACGCGGAAACTCCCCCCAGCCGACACCGAGCCACGGATGCCCCCGGAACATCGTCCATCCATACTTCCACATCGCGAGACGCAAGACGAACTGCCCCTTGTCCTGAAAGCGATGGGCCGCTGAGACGTCGAGATCGAGGTGATACGCCGCGTTGGCCCAGCGAACACCGATGTTCACGCCGACAAAGATCGCGACCAGCGCGAACGGCACGAACCACTCGCGTGCGTGCCCTCTGCCGCCTTCGCGCCGCGCAATGGCGATCGCCATCCAAAACCCCGCCACGACGATGACGCCCGTTTGCAACCACGGGCCGCGCGAGACGGTCAACGCCTGACCTAGCACGTAGATTGCCGAGACGACACCCCAGAGCAACGGATTGAGCCGCCGGGTCTGGACAAGGAACATCGCCGCAGCCAGCGCGAACGCAATGACCGTAGCAAGGTGATTGGCCTGCGCCATATTGCCGAACGGCCGCCGCTCGACGCTCACGTTATAGGCCACGACGAACGGCGTAAAACGCGTCTCCAGGTGAAGCAGTTGCACGACCTGGCAGAAGACGGCAAAGAGCCCGCCGATCATGAGTGCCCATGCCATCCAGCGCAATATGTCCTCGGCCAGGCCCGCCCGCGCAAATGCGAATCCGCTATGCGTCGCCATGAAGGCCGCAAGCAGAAAGCCGGCCCCCAGCCAATTCATCGAAGGTTGCTCGAGCGGCAGCAGGAACGTCTGCGCGATCAACACCGCCCCGAACGCGAGCGGCACCAACGCCACGGTCGGCGTGCCAAACGCAGGCCGCGACCGCGCGGAAACCGCGAGCCAGATCACGGCCGCGCCGACGAGCAGATAAAGCGCGAGCGCGGTGAACTCGGAATAGAACGTCGGAATCGGGTACGTGTGGTTGGTCACCGCGTAAGGAAGCAATACGGCAAGCGCCAACAGCGCAAACGAAAAAGTACGTGCGAACGAAGAAGTCATGAGGAACGGGGGCATCGGCAATCGGCGCACTATACAAAAAAATTGTTTCGCTGTGCGCGACCGATGCGTGCCCGCATCACTCCGCTGTGCCGCACGACATATATTTTTTTCTTTTTAGTGTCCTGTCCCGCAAGTTGTTTGCCGAATTTCGTGGCGAATGGACTTGCGGGACAGGGCACTATGCCCGGCACTCCGGTGGTGCCACGGAAGGCGGCAATGTCGCCGCATCGAGGGGCATCGGCCCGGAACCCGGCGCGGGCAACGAAGAGGCTTCCTTGCCACTGGCGAAACACTCCCAGCTCAGGGCGCCGGCCTGCATGACGCCTTTCGACAGCGCGACACGGGCCGTGGGTGACGCCGCATCGTCGGGCGCGGACGGCACGAGAACGAGTGTGTCGCTGCCAGCCGGCGCGATACGCGCCGTATAGCGGATCGCTATCTGCCCGCTTTCTTCATCGATGCGGATGGATTCGACATTGCGCGTTGCGGGCGGCGACACATAGCCGCTATCGAGTGCGTTGCCGAGCGCGGCGTTCTCGGCAACGGCAAGCCGCGCAACCGAAGCGAGCGACAAGCCCTCACCCACGCGGCTGCGCGCCAGATAGTCCTGATAGGCGGGCACGGCATAAGCCGCCACGACGCCCACGATGGCAAGCGCAATCATGAGTTCGATCAGCGTAAAGCCACCGCGCGAGTAGGGAACGCGCCAGACGCGGGACAACACCGCGCGCAATGGGACAACTTGGAAACGGATGGTGGACATCGGCTTTCTCCTCGAACCGAAGCGCCGCTCGAATTGAGCGGGCAACGTTTCGAAGCGTAGCCGGCGCGCCGCAGGCGCGGCAGTCGTCCGAACGGCTAACGGGTCGTGCTCTCGCGCTCTCGGTGCTGCATGCGCCGTTTGATCGCATAGCCGACGATGACCACCAACAACGCACCGGCGATCTTCGCGCCATATTCGGCTGCCGGCGTATCGAGCAGCGGCCAGCGATCACCCGCTGGGTCGTTGATGATGAGTCCGCCCGCGATCCAGCCAAGCAATGCCGCGCCGATCGTCACGATGATCGGGAAACGATCGAGCAGTTTCAGCACGAGCGTACTGCCCCAGACAATGAGCGGAATACTGACGACGAGCCCGAAGACCACGAGCGCAATGCGATGCTGAGGATCGGCGGCCTCGGCCGCGCCGGCGATAGCGATGACATTATCGAGGCTCATGACCGCATCGGCGACGATGATTGTCTTGATGGCCGCGACGAGCTTGTCCGCCGGCTTCACGTTCTCATGTGCATCGTGCGCCGGAGCCAGAAGCCGGACGCCGATCCAGAGCAGCAGCAGCCCGCCCGCAAATTTGAGCAGCGGGACGTCAAGCAGCACGACGGCAAAAGCGATCAGCGCGACGCGCAACACGATTGCGCCGGCCGTGCCCCACAGCACACCCTGCATGCGCTGCGCGGGGGGCAGCTTGCGGCAAGCGAGTGCGATCACCACCGCGTTGTCGCCACCCAGCAGGATGTCGATGATGACAATCTGAATGACGGCGCCCCAATGGAGCGTCGAGAAAAATTCGATCATGGAGTCGAGCATAAGCGCAAAAGGCGTTCCCGAACGGAAGTTATCGGCAGGTTTTGCAGATGTGACCGCTGATGGGGCCCGAGTAAGCGCTCAAGCGCCAACTCGGGCCGACTCAGCATGGGATGGCAGTAAGCGCTGAAGCGCTAACTGCCGTCGACAAAAAAAAGCGAGAAAGCCTCGCGTGCTTCCTCGCTTCCTACCGACCATCGGAAACCTTACGAATGAATTTCGCAAGAATACCAAAAATGCCGGCGACATGATGCCATCGCGGACGCCGCGTGGCACAAGTGCCCACTACGACGCCTTCGACGGCGTCGGCGTCAGATGATGGACTTCAGCAGACGTCCCATCTCCGACGGGTTCTTCGTAACCTTGATGCCACAGGCTTCCATGATTTCGAGCTTCGCCTCGGCCGTATCGGCACCGCCCGAGATCAGCGCGCCGGCATGGCCCATGCGCTTGCCCGGAGGCGCCGTGACACCGGCGATGAAACCGACGACGGGCTTTTTCATGTTGTCCTTGATCCAGTACGCGGCATTCGCTTCGTCCGGACCGCCGATCTCGCCGATCATGATGACGGCATCCGTATCGGGATCGTCGTTGAACATCTTCATGACGTCGATGTGCTTCAGACCGTTGATCGGATCGCCGCCGATACCGACCGCGGACGATTGACCGAGGCCGAGCGCCGTCAGCTGACCCACGGCTTCATAGGTCAGCGTGCCCGAACGCGACACGACACCGATGCGGCCCTTCCGATGGATATGACCCGGCATGATGCCGATCTTCAGTTCGTCGGGCGTGATCGTGCCGGGGCAGTTCGGTCCAAGCAGTAGCGTCTTGCGGTTTTCACGACGCATGCGGTCCTTGATTTCGATCATGTCGCGCACGGGAATGCCTTCCGTGATGCAGATCGCGAGATCGAGATCGGCTTCGACCGCTTCCCAGATCGCCGCGGCAGCGCCCGCCGGCGGCACATAGATGACCGAGACGGTCGCGCCCGTTTCGGCCTTCGCTTCCTTCACGCTCGCGTAGATCGGAATACCTTCGAAATCCTCGCCGGCCTTCTTCGGATTCACACCCGCGACGAATGCCTCGCGGCCGTTCGCGTATTCGCGGCATGCGCGCGTATGGAACTGCCCGGTCTTGCCGGTGATACCTTGCG
Source organism: uncultured Paraburkholderia sp. (assembly GCA_966421005.1). GTDB lineage: Bacteria > Pseudomonadota > Gammaproteobacteria > Burkholderiales > Burkholderiaceae > Trinickia. The sequence continues at coordinate 8,724 of CBJLAJ010000101.1, read as the reverse complement.
TGATGACCTTCGTGTCTTTGTTGATCAGAATCGACATGTATTGACCTCTGTTCGTATCCGGTTGGGCGCCGAGCTGTTACGCCTTGCCCTCGGCAGCCGCGACGACCTTCTGCGCAGCCTCTTCCATGCTGTCCGCCGAGATGATCGGCAGTCCCGAATCGGCGAGCATCTTCTTGCCGAGATCCTCGTTCGTGCCCTTCATGCGCACGACGAGCGGCACCTGCAGGTGCACGGCCTTCGACGCGGCGATGACGCCTTCGGCGATCACATCGCAGCGCATGATGCCGCCGAAGATGTTGACGAGGATGGCCTTGAGGCCCGGGTTTTTCAGCATCAGCTTGAACGCTTCGGTGACCTTCTCGGTCGTGGCGCCGCCGCCAACGTCGAGGAAGTTCGCCGGTTCGCCGCCGAACAATTTGATGGTGTCCATCGTTGCCATCGCGAGGCCCGCACCGTTCACGAGACAGCCGATGTTGCCGTCGAGCGAAATGTAGGCGAGATCGAACTTCGAGGCTTCGACTTCGGCCGGATCTTCTTCATCGAGATCGCGGTAGGCAACGATCTCGGGATGACGGAAGAGTGCATTCGAATCGAAGTTGAACTTCGCGTCGAGCGCGATCACCTTGCCGTCGCCCGTCAGAATCAACGGGTTGATTTCGGCGAGCGATGCGTCCGTTTCCCAGAACGCCTTATAAAGGCCTTGCAAAATCGCACGTGCTTGCGGCACCGATGCGTCTGGCACGCCGATCTTCTTCGCGAGCTCGTCCGCCTGCGCATCCGCGAGGCCCGTAGCCGGATCGACAGCAACCTTGTGGATGGCTTCGGGCGTCTTGGCCGCTACTTCCTCGATGTCCATCCCGCCTTCGCTCGAACCCATCACGACGACCTTTTGCGAGACGCGGTCGATCACGAGGCCGACGTACAGCTCCTTCTTGATGTCCGCGCCTTCTTCGATCAGCAGACGGTTGACCTTCTGGCCTTCCGCGCTGGTCTGGTGCGTGACGAGCTGCATGCCGAGGATCTGATTCGCGTATTCGCGAACCTGCTCGAGCGACTTCGCCACCTTCACGCCGCCGCCCTTGCCGCGACCGCCCGCGTGAATCTGCGCCTTGACGACCCAGACCGGGCCACCAAGCTCCTCAGCGGCTTTCACCGCGTCATCCACAGAAAACACGGGCTTGCCGCGCGGTACCGCGACGCCGAATTTCCGCAGGATTTCCTTACCCTGGTACTCGTGAATCTTCATGCGTGATTCCCTTCAGTCTAAGAGTTGGATTGAACTTCGTAATCGCTGGTTGCCCTCGCACCGGTCGTGCCGGCCTCGTCCGTATTTCCACGCGTATCACCTTCGCCGCCAGGCGCTTCGCACGACCAGGCCTGCGCGGGCAGGCGGCGCATCGAGCGGTGGCAAAAATGATCGAGGGATTTGAGCCCGACGCGGGTGCGGTAGGCGAGATGGGGGACTTCGAGGTGGCAGGGGTACGGCACCCTTATTGCAACGTCACGAGGCTTGTGGTCGGTCAGACGCGCCCCGATGTCCCAACGGCCATCCTCGCGCTCGAAGGCTTCCGCTCGCATCGCGCGCGGATGGCGGCGCAACGGGCGGGACACGGGCGGTAAAAGCGGCATGGGAGGGAAGACGGCTGGCGAGGAAACCGGAAGATTTTAGCATAGTGGGAACCGTCCACCCGCAGCGCTGGACGCCGGAGCGCCCGGCTCTCCATGCCTCCCAAAAACTTGCTATGGATGGGAGCCCGATGCGACGAGGACAAATGCGATGTGAACTACGCGTCACTCCACTCGCCCGATTCATCGGGCTCGCCTGCGCCCTTGAGAATCTGCACGGCGATGGCCTGCGAAAAACCGCGCATCGCCAAAAAACGCGCTTGCTTCGCGCGCTCGGCCGGCGTTTGCGGTAGCGCCCCGAACTTCTTGCGCCAGACCGCCACGGCCCGGGCAAGCTCGGTTTCGCGAAGCTGCGAGCCAACCGCCTCGATGAGCGAATCGTCAACGCCATGCATGCGCAATTCGCCGACAATTCGCGTCATACCCACACGTTGAGCGCGCCGGTGCACGACGCTTTCGACGAACCGCGCATCGGAGAGCCAGCCTTCGCGCTCGAGTGAATCGACGAGCGCTTCGACCGACTCCTCCGGCTGCGCAAACGGAGCCAGCTTGCGCAGCAGCTCGATACGGCTGTATTCGCGCCTCGATAGATAATCGAGTGCGCGCGCCCGGAGCGAGCGTTGTCCGCGCGCGGCAGTACCCGGTGCGGCGCGGACTTTGCGCATCACGCGGCGCTTACTCCTCTTCGCCGGCTACTTCGACGCCTGCATCGGCCGGCGGCATGGCATTCACGCCGAGCGATTCACGGATACGGTTTTCGATTTCGCGCGCGATATCGGGATTCTCGCGCAGGAATTCGCGCGCGTTATCCTTGCCCTGGCCGATGCGCTCGCCGCTGTAGCTATACCAGGCGCCGGCCTTGTCGACGATCTTCGCTTGGACGCCGAGATCGATGATTTCACCCTGGCGCGAGATGCCTTCACCGTAGAGGATGTCGAAAATCGCTTCGCGGAACGGCGGCGAAACCTTGTTCTTGACCACCTTGACGCGCGTCTCATTGCCGATGACTTCATCGTTCTTCTTGATGGAACCGATACGGCGGATATCGAGCCGCACCGAGGCGTAGAACTTGAGCGCGTTGCCGCCCGTGGTGGTTTCGGGGTTGCCGAACATCACGCCGATCTTCATACGGATCTGGTTGATGAAGATCACGAGGCAATTGGTGCGCTTGATCGTGCCCGTGAGTTTGCGCAGCGCCTGGGACATCAGGCGTGCCTGCAGGCCCGGCAGCGAATCGCCCATCTCGCCTTCGATTTCCGCCTTCGGCACGAGCGCGGCGACCGAATCGATCACGATCATGTCGATCGAGCCCGAGCGTACGAGCGCGTCGGCAATTTCGAGCGCCTGTTCGCCCGTATCGGGCTGCGACACGAGCAGATCGTTCACATTCACGCCGAGCTTCGACGCATATTGGATATCGAGCGCGTGTTCCGCATCGATGAACGCCGCGGTGCCCCCGAGCTTTTGCATCTCGGCAATGACCTGCAATGTCAGCGTGGTCTTGCCCGACGATTCGGGACCGTAGATCTCGACCACCCGCCCACGCGGCAGACCGCCGACACCGAGTGCGATATCGAGGCCGAGCGAACCTGTGGAGACCACCTGGATGTCTTCGGCCACCTCGCCGTCGCCGAGCCGCATGACCGACCCTTTGCCGAACTGCTTTTCGATCTGCGCGAGCGCGGCGGCAAGCGCCTTGCTCTTTTCAGCCGTCAGTCCAGCCGAGCCTTTCTTGCTTTCTTCCATGAATCGTCCTTTGCTATGATGAGCGGCGTCTTTGGCGAGCGGGCCGACTGATGGAAGGCCGGCGCACGAAACGCAAGTACTGTATAAAAAAACAGGGTTCTTTGCAAGCCCGGTACAACGCGGATTTGCATGGCGGCAACGAGTCGGGCGACCGGCACGACGCAACTCCGGTTGCGCTGGCCGCGGCAAAACCCCGAAATACATTGGAGACTGCGGCGTGTCGGGCTCGATGCCGACGAGCCGGCCAGCCGGCGCATCATGCGAATACTCATTGCCGAAGACGACAGCATACTCGCGGACGGCCTCGTCCGATCACTCCGCCAATCGGGCTATGCTGTCGATCATGTCAAGGGCGGCAATGAAGCCGATGCCGCGCTTTCGATGCAGACGTTCGATCTGCTGATTCTCGATCTGGGCTTGCCGCGCATGTCGGGGCTCGAAGTGCTGCGCCGTCTGCGCGCGCGTAATTCGAATCTGCCCGTCCTGATTCTGACGGCCGCGGACAGCGTCGACGAGCGCGTGAAAGGGCTTGACCTCGGCGCCGACGACTACATGGCCAAGCCTTTTCATCTGAACGAGCTCGAAGCGCGCGTGCGCGCGCTGACGCGCCGCGGCAGCGGCGGCGGACCGACTGTCGTGCGCCACGGCTCGCTTGCGTTCGATCAGGTCGGGCGCATCGCTTATGTGAGCGATCAGGTGATCGATCTTTCCGCGCGCGAACTCGGCGTGCTGGAGATTTTGCTGCAGCGGATCGGGCGGCTCGTTTCGAAAGAACAGCTCGTCGATCATCTGTGCGAGTGGGGTGAGGAAGTCAGCAACAACGCGATCGAGGTGTACGTGCATCGCCTGCGCAAAAAGATCGAGCCGAGCGGGGTGCGCATCATCACCGTGCGAGGACTCGGCTATTGCCTCGAAAAGCCCGCAGCGGGCTCGAACGGAGTGGCGGCCGAGCCACCGTCGGCGAGCACTTCCAATCACGCCACTGCAGCTGCCGCGCCTGCGACCGCCGCCACGGCAACGCCCGGTGCGACCGACACCCCAACGAAACCCGCGCCCAAGTAGGCATACCGTGGGCTCGCCCGCCTCCGCAAACGACGACGGTGCGCCGCGGCGCGCGCACGGCGCCAACCCGTACGCCCCACCCGATGAAACCGATTCGGCCGGGCCGGAACGGCCGCGCTCGCTCTTCGGCGAGATTCTCGACTGGATGCTCGCGCCGCTTTTGCTGCTCTGGCCGATGAGCATTGCCGTGACCTACCTCGTGGCGAAGACGATTGCCAACGGCCCGTTCGACCGCGCGCTCGAGACCGATGCCTACGTGCTCGCGCGCCAGATCCATCCCGTGAACGGTGTGGCCGAACTCTCGCTGCCCGCCGCCGCGCGCGACTTCCTGAGCGGCGACAACACCGACAAGGTCTTCTATCAGGTGCTCGGCACACGCGGCGAGCTCGTTGCCGGCGTGCCCGACATGCCGCAGCCTGCCGATGACGATCGCCCTCAGCCCGGCATCGTCGAATTCCGCGACGCGATTCAGCATGGCAACGACATCCGCATCGCCTATACGACCGTCGAATTACCCGTCTCCCCAGCCGGACAAAGCGTGCTCGTGCAGGTTGGCGAAACGCTCGACAAGCGCAGCGCGCTCGCGAACGACATCATCAAGGGCGTGATCCTGCCGCAGTTCGTGATTCTGCCGCTCGCGATCGTGCTGGTATGGTTCGGTCTTTCGCGGGGGCTCGCGCCCCTGACCGCGCTGCAGGCCAATTTGCGCGCGCGGCGGCCTGATGATTTGTCGCCGCTCGAAGCGCGGCGCGCGCCGCCCGAGATCGAGCCGCTCGTCACATCGTTCAACGATCTGCTCACCCGGCTCGCACAAAACATCGACCTGCAAAAGCGCTTCATTGCCGATGCGGCGCATCAAATGAAAACGCCGCTCGCCGGTCTGCATACGCAAGCCGAGCTGGCATTGCGACAGGAAGTATCGCCCGAAGTGCGTTTATCGCTCGAGCAGATTGCGGCGAGCTCCGATCAGGCCGCGCGGCTCGTCACCCAGCTGCTGGCACTCGCGCGCGCCGAAAATCGCATGTCGGGGCAGATCTTCGCACCGGTCGAAATCGCGCATCTTGCGCGATTGGCCGTGCGTGACTGGGTGCGCGCCGCCCTCGCCAAGCAGATGGATCTCGGCTACGAGGGCCCCGAGGAGGGCCTCGATAAGCCCGCCATGGTGGCCGGCAATGCCGTCATGCTTCGCGAGATGCTTTCGAATGTCATCGATAACGCCATCCGCTATACGCCCGTGGGCGGGCGTATCACCGTGCGCGTGGTACCCGAACTCGACAAGCGGCTCGTTCACCTCGAAGTCGAGGACACCGGGCCCGGCATCGCCCCAGCGGAACGGCCGAAGGTCGTGGAGCGGTTTTATCGAATTCTTGGACGCGAGGGCGACGGAAGCGGACTCGGGCTTGCCATCGTGCGGGAAATCGCGACGATGCACGGCGGCACCCTCGCCATCGACGATCACGTCTACCAAACCTCGCCGCGGCTCGCGGGTACGCTCGTACGGATCAGTCTGCCTCTGCTCGAAGGCGCTCCGGATTTACCCTGAATACGCCGGCTGCGTTTTCGCATGTCTACCGTCGGGCGGCCGTTTGCACCGTGGATCCAGCGACGTTGAGCGATGTTTGCACGAGATACGCGGGCGATGCCTCGTGCGTCGATTGCGGTAGGCGTAAACCAGGAGCCGGCGCCTGCGTCAGTCCACCGTAAGTTTGCCTCCCAATAATCCACCGCAAGCAGCCGTGTGTCCCAAATCTGGACATATGGAACTGCTGTCCAAAATGAGGAGACACACATGGCAACGGTAGGCGGGCAAATTTCGCACGCGCCGATGAGCGCCGACGAGAAGAAGGTGATTTTCGCGTCGTCGCTCGGCACTGTTTTCGAGTGGTACGACTTCTATCTGGCGGGCTCGCTCGCCGTCTATATCAGCAAGAGCTTTTTCGCGGGCGTCAATCCCACAGCCGGGTTCATTTTCACGCTGCTGGGTTTCGCCGCCGGCTTTGCGGTGCGGCCATTCGGCGCGCTCGTGTTTGGCCGGCTCGGCGATCTCGTCGGCCGCAAGCACACGTTCCTGATCACGATCGTCATCATGGGTCTTTCGACGTTCGTTGTCGGCCTTCTACCCGGCTATGCGGCGATAGGCTTCGCGTCGCCGGTGATCTTCATCGCGATGCGGCTTTTACAGGGCTTGGCGCTCGGCGGCGAGTACGGCGGCGCGGCGACTTATGTCGCCGAACATGCGCCGGCCAACCGGCGCGGCTATTACACGTCCTGGATCCAAACGACGGCCACGCTCGGCCTGTTCCTCTCGCTGCTCGTGATTCTCGGAATTCGCACGTCGATCGGCGAGGACGCGTTCGCGCGCTGGGGCTGGCGCATTCCGTTCATTGCGTCGCTGATCCTGCTGGGTGTGTCTGTCTGGATTCGTCTGCAGCTGAGCGAATCGCCGGCATTCGTGCGCATCAAGGCTGAGGGAAAGACGTCGAAGGCGCCGCTCACCGAGGCATTCGGTCAGTGGAAGAATCTGAAGATCGTGATTCTTGCGCTCATCGGGCTCACGGCCGGCCAGGCTGTTGTCTGGTACACGGGTCAGTTTTATGCGCTTTTCTTCCTGACGCAAACGCTCAAGGTCGATGGCGCAAGCGCCAACATTCTGATCGCGTTGGCGTTGTTGATCGGCACGCCGTTTTTCGTGTTCTTCGGCTCGCTGTCGGACCGCATCGGCCGCAAGCCCATCATCATGGCGGGCTGCCTGATTGCCGCGCTCACCTACTTCCCGCTGTTCAAGGCGCTGACGCACTACGCCAATCCGGCGCTCGAAGCGGCGACTCAAAAGTCGCCCATCGTCGTGGTGGCCAATCCGGACGAGTGCTCGTTCCAGTTCAACCCGGTCGGCACGGCGAGCTTCACGAGTTCCTGCGATATCGCGAAGAGTGCGCTGGCGAAAGCGGGCCTGAACTATTCGAACGTTGCGGCACCCGCCGGCAGCATCGCGCAGGTGAAGGTTGGCGATACGGTGCTCGAAGCCTATGACGGCAAGGCGCCCGACGCGAAGGCGAAAGGTGCGGCATTCACGAAGTCGCTCGCCTCGACGCTCAAGAGTTCCGGCTATCCGGCAAAGGCCGACCCGTCGCAGCTCAATTGGCCGATGACGGTGGTGATTCTTACGCTGCTCGTGATCTACGTGACGATGGTGTACGGTCCGATCGCGGCGATGCTCGTGGAGATGTTCCCGACGCGGATTCGCTATACGTCGATGTCGCTGCCTTATCACATCGGCAACGGCTGGTTCGGCGGGTTCTTGCCGGCGACGGCATTCGCCATCGTCGCGGCGCGCGGAGATATCTATTCGGGGCTCTGGTATCCGGTGGTGGTGGCAGTGCTCACCTTCGTGATCGGCATGCTGTTCGTCAAGGAGACGAAGGACTCGAACATCTACTCGCGGGATTGATACGGGGAGCGGTGGGGCCAACGGCGGGCGGTGGCTTCGAGGGCGCAGGATGAATTGCGCTTGACAGCACCGCCCGGCATGGGCATAATCTTCCCTCTTTCGGCGAATTAGCTCAGTCGGTTAGAGCGACGGAATCATAATCCGCAGGTCCGGGGTTCGAATCCCTGATTCGCCACCAGCTTCAAAAAAAGCCGCTGTTCCGCAAGGTTCAGCGGCTTTTTTGTTCTGGAAAGCAAATGCCACGGGATGACTCAACGCGTAGCGCCTGTCGGCGCATTCACGCGGGGTCACCAACGAAAACATAAAAGGCATACCGGCCGTGCTCGTCGTTCGCGCACGCGTGTCGCTGGGGAAGCAACGGAGGAAACGGGGGCCAACGAACGTCAGACTCGAACTGGGCCGGGCAGCTAGGACGATAGTCCAGAATCCGCCCTCCTTTTCATCCAGGCAAACAGGCGGCGGGTTAAGGCTACCGCTGTTATTCAGGAGCAGCGGATAACCCTGCCCCGTCGAAGTCTGGACCATTCCCATTATTCGGCCAACACAGGCTGTTGTGGCTCGGCGGCAAGGCTGATGTGCTCGAGTCTCCATCGCTTGAGCTGCTTGAACACCTGATAGGTCAGCACTGACTCCGACATCGGCTCGCAAAAGCGGAGCTCGATTTGCTGCCATTTCTTTAATGGAGCGAAGAGCTTTTCCTTAAACGCCTTCTCGATGGCATCAGCAGCAGCTCTTGCAGCGCCTTCTGCCGCACTAAAATCGGGCTCAGCCTGATGCAGGATGGTGATGTCTAGCTTGTAAGTGTCGTCTGGGCCGTTCCGAGCGACTTCCGCACCTTCATC
>CBJLAJ010000100.1:0-20054 GCA_966421005.1 uncultured Paraburkholderia sp. | reverse complement strand
AGCAGCATCGAGCCGTGTCCGTTCGAGAGCACGAAGCGATCTCGATCGGGCCACGACGGATTGCGCGGGTTGTGTTTCAGATGGCGGTCCCAAAGTGCGACGGCAATCTCGGCCATGCCGAGCGGCATACCCGGGTGACCCGAATTCGCCTGCTGGACCGCATCGATGGCGAGCATACGCAACGCGTTCGCCATCAGTTCGGTGGCGCTCGCCGGGGACGGCTGAGCTTGGGCTGCGGCGTTCATGATCTGTCGTGTCTCCTGTCAGGCTCGTGAGGCTCAGGCCCGTGCGCGGCGATCCATCAGTTGAAGAATCATCGGCGTGAAGATGAGCTGCATCGCAAGTCCCATCTTGCCGCCCGGCACGACGATCACATTCGGGCGCGACATGAACGAATCGTGCAGCATCGTGAGCAGATATTGAAAGTCGATCCCCTTCGGCCGCGCGAACCGGATCACGACGAAGCTTTCGTCGGGCTGCGGAATCTCGCGAGCAGTGAATGGATTCGAGGTATCGACGGTCGGCACGCGCTGAAAGTTGACATGCGTGCGCGAAAACTGCGGACAAATGTAGTTCACATAATCAGGCATGCGTCGCAAGATCGTGTCCACCACCGCTTCGTGCGAATAACCGCGCATCGTCTGGTCGCGGTGCAGTTTCTGAATCCACTCGAGATTGATGATCGGCACCACGCCGACGAGCAGATCTGCATGACGGGCGATGTCGACCTCGCCCGTCACAGCGGCGCCATGCAGCCCTTCGTAAAAGAGCAGATCGCTCTCGCGGTCCACGTCCTTCCACGGCGTAAAGGTGCCCGCCGGCTGGTTGTACGTCGCGGATTCCTTGTCGTCGTGCACGTAATGCCGATACCGTCCCGTGCCGTCGCCGGCATAGTTCGAAAACAGCGCCTCGAGCTCCTCGAGCAAATTGGCCTCGGGGCCGAAATGGCTGAAATTCATGACGCCGTCGCGCTCGCGCTGCTGCATCGCATCGCGCATACCGGCGCGATCGTAGCGGTGGAATGCATCGCCTTCGACGATCTGCGCGTTGATACGCTCGCGACGAAAGATATGCGTGAAGCTCTTCATGACGGTTGTCGTACCGGCGCCGCTCGAGCCGGTCACGGCGATAATCGGATGCTTGACGGACATGCGTGTCTCCGGAAAGTCGTTTTCGAATCGGTCTGCAAACGCGTCGCCCTTGGCAAACGCCGGACAAGCATCAAGCCGGCGTCTCGGGCAAAAAGAGCGAACGCGGTTGAAAAAGCGGAGAGGTATAGGGCTTGTCCTCGCCGCGATCGAATTCGCGGTGATAGCGGCCGATACGCTCGACTTCGCTACGCGAACCCAGAATCACCGGCACGCGCTCGTGCAGCGCACGCGGTGTCACGTCGAGAATGCGCTCGCGCCCAGTGATAGCCGTCCCGCCTGCCTGCTCGATCAGAAAGCTCATGGGGTTCGCTTCATAGAGCAGTCTCAGCCGCCCTGTCACACCGGGTTTCTTGAAGTCGCGCGGATACATGAACACGCCCCCCCGCATCAGGATGCGATGGACCTCCGCGACCATCGACGCAATCCAGCGCATATTGAAGTCGCGTTCGCGACAGCCGGTGCGCCCGTCCTTGCACTCCTGAACATAGCGACGCACCGGGTCCTCCCAAAAACGCTCGTTCGATGCGTTGATCGCGAATTCGCTCGTCTCCTCCGGAATGCGAATGTCCGAATGCGTGAGCACGAAATTGCCGACGTCGCGCTCGAGCGTGAAGCCGTGCGTCCCATTGCCGACGGAGAGAACCAGCATCGTCGAGGGCCCGTAGATCGCATAGCCCGCCGCAACCTGCTCGTGCCCCGGGCGCAGGAAACCGGCCTCGCCGCTTTGCCCGTCCTTGCAACGCAGGACCGAGAAGATCGAACCGACGACGCCATTGATATCGATGTTCGACGATCCGTCGAGCGGATCGAACGCGAGCAGATACTCGCCGCGCGGGTATTCGGATGGGATCGCATAGACCGTCTCCATCTCCTCGGAAACCATCGCCGCGAGCAGACCATCCCACTCGCAATGCTGGACAAAGATCTCGTTGGTTGCGATATCGAGTTTCTTCTGTTCCTCGCCGTGCGTATTGACGGACTGCGCCGAGCCGCAATTGCCGCCGAGTGCGCCGCGCGTGAGCGCCGACGAAATCGTCTTGATCGCCGCCGCTACATCGATCAGCAAGGCCGAAAGCCCGGCGGCCGCGACGGGCGACGGCTGCCGATCGAGCGTATCGATTAGGAACTTCGAAAGGGTCGTACGTCCGTCCTGCATGGCGCTCTCCTTGTACTTCGTTTCCGGAATCTATATTCGGCCTGGCGGCGACGTGCTTGCGTGCGGCTCATGCGGGGCGCCATCGGGCGCGGAGACTGCGGCGTCTTCACCAAAAACTCTGCTCCCGCGGATGTCCTCGCTCGTGATGCGCATGAGCGCCGTCGTATCGATCGGTGCGCCGTCCGCCAGTGCCCGTGCAAACAAGCGCCGAGCCTGGCGCAATCGCGCGCGATCGAGCGCGTTGCGCACCGAGCGCGCATTGGCGAAATTCGGCTGGCGCGTGCGGCGCGCGACGTACTCGGTGAAGGCATCGCGCGCATCGGCATCGAACTCGTAGTGCATGCCGTCGAGCATGCGCTCGGCGATATCGACGAGTTCCCCTTCCTCGTAATCGGGGAACTCGATGTGATGGGCGATGCGCGAGCGAAATCCGGGGTTGCTCTGGAAGAACGTCTCCATCCGCGCGGTATAGCCGGCCAGGATCACGACAAGATCGTCACGCTGGTTTTCCATCGTCTGCAAAAGAATCTCGATGGCCTCCTGGCCATAGTCGCGTTCGTTCTCGGGGCGATAGAGGTAGTACGCCTCGTCGATGAAAAGCACACCACCCATCGCGCGCTTGAGCACGTCGCGCGTTTTCGGAGCGGTATGTCCGATGTATTGACCGACGAGATCGTCGCGCGTCACCGAGACCAGATGATTGCGGCGGATATAGCCGAGCCGGTTCAGCACCTCGGCCATGCGCAGCGCAACCGTCGTTTTGCCGGTGCCCGGGTTGCCCGAAAAACACATATGCAGCGTCGGGGCGCCGCTCGCGAGATCGAGTTGCGAGCGGGCCCGCTCGACGATGAGCAGCGCCGCGATCTCGCGAATGCGTGTCTTGACCGGCACGAGGCCGACCAGATCGCGATCGAGCTCATCGAGCACGGCGGCAATGCCGGAATCGCGATACAGCCCGGCCAGATCGACGCTTTGGGCCCAATCCATGGTCAACCCTTCGCACCGTAGCGCCGACCCTCGGGCGCGTTGCCCGCATAGCCCGTCGTGCTGTAGCGCTGGTTGCGGCCGCGGTCCTCGGTGCGCGTCAAGCGGAAGCCCGGCTCATCGGCGGGGCGATTGACGATGAACGACATCCTCATGGTCTCGAAGCCGCGCGTCGAATCGAAAGCGTTGACCTTGATGTAGCGATCGGGGTACGTGGTACGACAAGCGCGCACTTCCTGCATGACGCCGGCGGCATCGCGCAGATCGAACATCGGCAGGCCCCACATCTCCCAATAGGTATTGCGCGGATGCGGGTCGTCGGTGAATTCCACCGAACAGGCCCAGCCCTGACTCAGCGCATAGTCGATCTGCAAACCGATCTCCTCGTCGGTCAGATCGGGCAGGAAGGAAAACGTCCCTTGCGTGATTCGCATGACAAAACCTCTCGTTGGTTCGCGTTGGTTCGCGTTGGTTCGCGTCGGTTTCTCTCAGGCCACGCTCGGCGTGACGGCGTAATCGGGCGTATCGGTCGAGGCGTAGTTGAACGTCACGTCCTTCCACGTATCGAGTGCCTGTTTGAGCGGCGTGCAAAAGCGCGCGGCCGCGTCAAGGATGTCGGGCCCCTCGTTGGCGATGTCGCGTCCTTCGTTACGCGCCTTCACCATGGCTTCGAGCGCGACGCGATTCGCGGTGGCCCCGGCCTGAATGCCGGCGGGATGTCCGATCGTGCCGCCGCCGAACTGCAAAATCGCGTCGTCGCCGAAGAGGTCGAGCAACTGATGCATCTGCCCTGCATGAATCCCGCCAGATGCCACCGGCATGACCTTGCGCAAGCCAGCCCAGGGCTGATCGAAGAAAATGCCGCGCGACAGATCGACCTCATTGCGCGCTTCGCGGCACACGTTGTAATACCCCTGTACCGAAAGCGGATCGCCTTCGAGCTTGCCGACGGCCGTGCCCGCGTGAGCATGATCGACACCGGCCATGCGCAGCCATTTCGCAATCACGCGAAACGAAATGCCATGATTGCGTTGTCGCGTGTAGGTGCCGTGGCCTGCGCGATGAAGATGCAGGATCATGTCGTTGCGCCGCGCCCATTTCGACATCGATTGAATCGCCGTCCAGCCAATCACGAGATCGATCATGACGATGCATGAACCGAGTTCCTTCGCGAATTCGGCCCGCTCGTACATGTCCTCCATCGTGCCCGCGGTCACGTTCAGGTAGTGCCCCTTCACTTCGCCCGTGTCGGCCTGCGCGCGGTTGACGGCTTCCATCGCGAACAGGTAGCGGTCGCGCCAGTGCATGAACGCCTGCGAGTTGATGTTCTCGTCGTCCTTCAGAAAATCGAGCCCACCTTTGAGACCTTCATAGACCACACGCCCATAGTTCTTGCCCGAGAGGCCGAGCTTCGGTTTCACGGTCGCGCCCAGGAGCGGTCGTCCATACTTGTCGAGGCGCTCGCGCTCGACGACGATGCCCGTCGGCGGGCCCTGAAACGTCTTGAGGTAAGCCACCGGTATGCGCATGTCCTCGAGACGCAGCGCCTTGAGCGGCTTGAAGCCGAACACGTTGCCGATGATCGAAGCCGTCAGGTTCGCAACGGACCCTTCCTCGAACAGATCGAGTTCGTAGGCGATATAGGCGAAGTATTGCGCGTCGCCGTGGCTCGCTCCGGGTACGGGCTCGATCCGATAAGCCTTCGCACGGTACATGTCGCATGCGGTCAACCGGTCCGTCCATACCACGGTCCAGGTCGCCGTCGACGATTCCCCCGCCACAGCGGCCGCCGCTTCCTCCGGCTCGACTCCCGCTTGCGGCGTGATCCGAAATAGGGCGATGACATCCGTATCCTTCGGCGTGTAGTCCGGCTGCCAATAGCCCATTTCGCGGTACTTCATCACGCCGGCGGCATAGCGCTCGCGCGGGGTGCGTGCCGGCTCCACGGCTGCCTTGCTGAAATCGTTCATGACGTGTCCTCGAATTTGACTCGGCGCGCTTTGCATCGAGTGGCGAAGCGCTTGAGTTGCACTCTAGGGGAGCCCGTATGCAATGGGAATTCACGATTTCATTCCGAAAGATTAAGCAATGCCTTATCGATTGCAGATCGCGAGGCGCGATTGCGCGATATGCGGCGATTGGTTTTCGAAAGGCTGTCCCGTTTCGGAACGGGCTGTAACAGACGATGTTCCAACCGACTACGCCTGGAACACTTTGCTGCGTTTTCGTCACACCGGGGACATTGCGCGAAACCGTGCAAATCGGCCTGTCGCCTGTCATACTGTTCGCACGCACGTCATGCGAAACGCACGAACCGCACGGTGTGCGCGTGGCCACGCTGCTTCGCAGCCCGGCACGAAGATTGCGTGATCGACGCTCGCCGTTCGACGCCCGGCAGTGTGCCGTGCCAGCCGGCGGCAATTTCCTACAGACTGGATGGAGGGACTTTCGATGCAATGGACGACACCTAGCTACTCCGACATGCGTTTCGGCTTCGAAATCACGATGTACATCGCGACGCGATAAACGAAACGCGGGCCGCGTCATGCGGCCCTTCGTCGGGGCCCGCTGTCCCTTCGTAAAACCCGGCCGGCCGATCGGCACCCGTGATGACCTCCGCCATGATCTTCGAGACGATCGTTACCACCGCGGCGCCCGACGGCCGGCCTCACATCGCCCCGATGGGGGTCCGTTACGAGGACGGCTTCGCCATTCTTTCCCCGTTTCGGCCGTCCGTCACGCTCGACAACATCGTCGCGGCGCGCGCGGCCGTCCTGAACTTCACCACCGATGTGCGCGTGTTCGCCGGCTGCGTCACACACTGTGCGACGGATTGGCCGACGATCGCGGCCACGCGCGTCGCAACCGTACGTCTAGCCGAATCGCTCGCGCACACGGAACTCGAGCTCGACCGCATCGAAGACGATGCGCAGCGCCCCGTGCTGCGTATGAAAGCCGTGCACCGCGAGCAGCATGAAGCGTTCGCGGGGTTCAACCGGGCACAGGCCGCCGTGATCGAAGGCGCGGTGCTCGTGAGTCGCCTGTTCATGCTGCCTGCCGAAAAAGTCGATCGCGAGATGGCCTACCTGCAAATCGCCATCGACAAAACGGCAGGCGAACGCGAACGCACCGCCTGGAGCTGGCTCGTGGCGGCCATCGCGCACCATCGCGCCACCGCGACGGTGGGCATGGCACCCGGTGCCGGCGATGCTCCGCTTGGCGGCCCTACTCATCATTGACATCCCCACCCACCCTGGAGAGTTTGTATGACCGCATTGCTTGCGAGCGTTCGCTCGGAACAAGAGGCGCTTGCCGCCGCTCACGCCGGCGCCGAACTCATCGATCTCAAGGAACCGCGCTCGGGCGCGCTCGGCGGCTTGCCGGTCTCGCAGGTCGGCCGGATCGCCGCGGCGTTGCGCGCGCAGTACGCGGTGAAGCCGATCAGCGCGACGATCGGCGATGTCGATAGCGAGGACGTCGACGAAGTGGCCGCGCGCGTCATGGACGTGAGCGCGGCAGGCGTCGATTACGTCAAGGTCGGTGTGACGCCGGGCGCGGGGGCCGCGCGGTGTCTCGACGCGCTCGCAAGCCTGCCGGCTGCCGTCGTGCCCGTGCTGCTCGCGGACGGCGGCATCGACACGGCGCTCGTTGCGCATGCGGCCTCGCTCGGATTCGTCGGCGTCATGTTCGACACGTCGATCAAGGACGGGCGCACGTTGTTCGATCACGTGGACGAAGAGACGCTTGGACAGTGGCTGAGGCTCGCGCGCAGACAAGGCGCGATGAGCGGCATCGCCGGATCGCTCGGCTGGGCGCAACTCGACCGCATTCGCGCGCTCGCTCCCGATATTGCGGGCTTTCGCGGTGCGCTGTGCGTCGATGGCCGTGGCTCGTCGCTCGATCCTCAGCGCGTCACGCAGTGGGCGCAGGCGCTGCATCGGCCGGCTGCGGCACTTGCCGACGGCGCGCCCGATGACGCGCCGAGACCGGCACCGCAAGTCTGAAGGATGCACTGAGGCATGCTCAAGCCGCGCCGCCGACGCGATCCGCCGCCCAGGCGGCCGGCAGGTTCAGCAGCCGCTCATGGACGCGTTCTATATCGTCCTTGTTGAAAAATTCCACCAGGTAGTTCGCATCCTTGACGTAGCCGAGAAAGCGCCGGTCCACGACGCCGCTCGAAGCAAGCGATTCAAGCGGCTCGCCGAGCTCGATCGGGCAGGACTTCACCACGATCAGCCGCTCCGCGTTGAGCATCGTCGAGAGCCACGCCGCGAGACTGTCCGAGGTCGTATCCCAGTTGCTCATCGCATCGGGCTCGTCGCGCATCAGTGAAGTCGGCACCCAGATGGCGACGCGGCCGTCGCGCAGCGCGCGGCGGACCTTGGCTTCGCTCGAGGCCAGCACGAGCTCAGGCGCGAGCCCCTGCATCATCAGCGCGTACTGCGTCATGGCCAGCAGACACATATTGTGGGCGGCAAGATCGTTGAAACGCCATTCGGCCTGGTATTGCCGCACCCTGTCCGCGAAATCGCCGCCGCCCGGCACGATCACCACCCGGCCACCGCCCACCTCGGCGAGCTCGGTCAGCCAGCCGCGCAGCGCCGGGTCGTGACTGAGGCTGCCCCCGATCTTGACCACCCACATGATCTTCCTCGCATCGATGATTGCTTGTTACACCTGTCCTTGTCCCCGCGTGCCCGCGTTCGCGTCGGCGCGCCGCGCCGGCAGGCCGGGCGCGCTTGCGCCGAACGGCGCGGCACGGGCCGCCAACAACGCGAGCGCCACGCTCGGCGCGCAAGTGGCGGCCCACTCGCCGCACGGGCCCGTCGCACCGGTCAGCGCGCCGATATCGACGTACGGGCGCGCACGCTCGCGTGCCAGCGCCGCGACGAGGAACCGCCCGCATCCCGCGCCGACGAGCGGCGCCGAGGCCAGCCCGTCGTAATGGCTTTCGACGCGCTCGAGGTTGATACCCGTTTCCGCCAGTTGAAGCGTGCGCCACCTCAGCGCGAAGCGCAGCCAGTCCGCATCGCTCGCGTCGCGCGCATCGCGGCCGATCATGCGGGCGAGGCGCACGCGGCTCGCCGCTTCCGTCTTCGGACCGCCGTCGGCGCTAGCATGGACGTCATGCGCGGCATCGAGTTCGCCGGTGAGGCGGTAGATGTCAGCCGTTGTCGCGAACCATTCGTTCATGACATTGACGAAGGTGCCACCGAACGCGATCCGCTGCGCCAACCCGCAAAGCGGCGTGCGAACCACTCCCTGGTACACGAGCTCGCCCGTGGCGAGCCGCCCTGCGTCGTCCCTGCCCCGCGCCGCCACCTGTCCGTTCGAGATCGGCACGATGTCGGTTGTCGTGCTGCCGATATCGACGAGCACGGCATCGGGAAGGCGCGTGGCGATCCAGCTGGCCGTGGCGAGCCAGTTCGCCGAAGCCACGTGCCGCCAGGCTTCTGAACAACGTTGCGCGCTGAGCCACCCCGCATCGCCGCCGAAGAATCGCACGTGCGGGCCCAGCCGGGCAGCGAGCGTCTCGGCGATCGCGCGTACGCCTTCTTCGCGGCTCGCAAAGAGATCGACCATCTCGCCCGTCATCGTCACGGCGTGCCGGACATCGGGGCGCGCGGCGGCCGGCCAGCGGGCCAGGACAAGATCGATCGCGCGATGCAGATGATCGAGGCCCTGCCATAACGGGCAGACCCATTGGCCGACATCGTCGATACGCCCGGACGCGCCGGCCGCGCTGACTTTCAGATGCGCTCCGCCGACATCCCAGCCGAAGGTGAGCGCGTGGCGGCCGCAGGCGCTGCCCCCGCCGTTCACAGACGCACCTCGCATTCGGCCAATGCGCCCAAAGCGCTGTCCGCGGGCCGGACGAGCCTGACACCCTGTGCCGCGAGCAACGCCCGCGTCAGCCCGCCGCCGCGCGTCGCGGCGAGTTCCGCGTACGCAAGCGTCACGCGCGGATTGACTTCGATTACCACAGGGCCGTGTGCCGGATGCCAGACGAGGTCGACGCCGACAAAGCCGCGCAGGCCCGGCATCGCGTTGGCGATACGCCTTGCGAGCGAGGCAAGCGCCTGCCCGCGCACGCTGCCGAGGTCCATCTGATCCACTGCTACACCGAGGAATTCGACGATGCGCATATGGGCGCCCGGCGCGTGGCACGGCTTCGCTTCTATGCTCTGACGATTGACGCTGATGAGCTCGGCGCCGTCTTCGCGGCAAATCAATGACAGGCTCAATGGTTCGCCATCGACCCATGCCTGAAGCACCGGATTGCGGCCGGCCGCTGCGCGCGAATCGTATTCCGCGCAGGCGGCTGCAAATGAATCGAAGATGAATGTGTCGAGTCCACCGGCGCCATCGTCGGGTTTGACAACCCACCGGCCCGCCTCGCCCGCGCCCGGTGCGGCGCCCACGGCATCGAGCGGCTCGATCGCCTGCGTCGTCGCGATACCCGCCTCGGCAAGACACCGGGCGGTGGCGCGCTTGCTCGACGCAACGGCGATCGCGTCGCGCGAACAGCCCAGCCAACGTCCGGCACCGACGGCATCGTGCAACTGCAGCAACAAATCATCGCACTCGGGCGCGATCACCCACGTATGGTCATGCTCGCGCGCCATGCGCGCAACGAAGGCGGGAATCGATTCGCCGTCGTCGGGCAAGCGGTAACCCGCCCCGCGGTTCGGCGCTTCGAAGCGGGAACTCGCGCAACTCACCGTTACGCCGTCGAGCGCGCGCAGCTCGCCAACGAGCGCATCGCGCATCGTCCGGCCTTCGCCGATCAACGCGCTCAGGTCGGCAAGACCGCCCTCGCGCGCCAGCGCGGGATCGATCCCTCCGCCGGTGAGATACTCGTACACGAAAATCTTGCTCAAAGGACCCACCCCATGCTGGTCATACCGGTTCTCGACTTGCTCGACGGCCAGGCCGTACGCGCCGTGCGCGGCCGTCGGGACGACTACCGCCCGATTCGATCGCAGCTCGCCGCCACGAGCGAGCCACTCGCCCTCGCACCGGCGCTCGTCGCCGCGAGCGCGGCCCACACGCTCTACATCGCCGATCTCGACGCGATTCTCTCGCGCGGCGATCACGTCCCCACACTCGCGGCCTTGCGCGCCGCGCTGCCCGGCGTCGAGATCTGGCTCGATGCGGGCTTCGCCGACTACGCCTCGATGCACGCGATGTTCGCCCGCATCGACGAGGCTGACGCCACCTCATCAGGAACCGCCCCGCGCGCGCAACTCATTCCTGTCTTCGGGACCGAGACGCTGCGCGAACCCACCGCGCTCGCGGCCGCGCGTGCCGACGGCCTCGCGCCGATTCTCTCGCTCGACTACCGCGCGGGCGATCTCGTCGCCGCTACCGCGCGTACGCGCGACCTCGAACGCGACGTGGATTCCTGGCCCGCGCGCGTGATCGCCATGACGCTCGATCAAGTCGGCAGCTACATCGGCCCCGACCTGGATACCTTCGAACGCGTGCGCGCCGCGGCACCTGGCACGACCACCGTCATCGGCGCGGGCGGCATCCGCGATCGCAGCGATCTGGCCGCAGCCGCGCAATCCGGCGCGCATGCGTGGCTCATCGCTTCCGCATTGCACGACGGGCGGCTCGACGCTGCAGCCTGAGCACGCCGACCACCCCAACGGTAGTGCGATACACAAGTTCCATGCCATCGGCACCGGCTACGGCGCGTCGAAAACCCATTGCTGGCGCGCCGCGCTTGCCCTGTGACACTCTGCCCCAAACGGCAAACAACCTGTGTGCGCAACGCTTATGCGGCGCGCATCGCGCCGAACGGGGTCGATAGCACTTCCGGTCCGCACCGGGCGAAAGCTCATATCGAGACCGTCTGCCCGATTCGGCGCGCGGCGCCCGGCGATTCAGCTCGGCATAGACCTTGCTCCATGGCCCCGCATGCCTTATTCGTCTACCGATCCTTCGAACGCCGGATCGCCCGGCGCCGCCGGGCCCATCGCGCCGACGAC
This sequence comes from uncultured Paraburkholderia sp., assembly GCA_966421005.1. Taxonomy (GTDB): domain Bacteria; phylum Pseudomonadota; class Gammaproteobacteria; order Burkholderiales; family Burkholderiaceae; genus Trinickia. Next base: position 8,769 of record CBJLAJ010000100.1, on the reverse strand, counting down.
TGTGCACGACTGGACCTGCCCGTTCTGTCCGCTGCTGTGCGACGACCTGACGCTCGACGTCAAGGCCGACGGCACGCTCGCGGCCCCCGCTGGCAGTTGCGCACGCCTTGCCGAATCGCTCGCCCGCTATTGCGCCGACGACGCGCAATGCCCTGCGTCGATCGACGGGCAACCGGCATCGCACGATGAAGCGTTCGCACGCGCAGCGCAGATGCTCGCTACCGCGCGCCGCCCGCTGTTCGGCGGTCTCGCCACCGATGTCGCCGGGATGCGCGAGCTCTATGCGCTGACCGCCGCGTGCGGCGCGACGCTCGATCATCTGCACGGCGTCGCGATGAGCACCGCGACGCGCGTGATGCAGGACCGCGGGGCGTTCTTCACAACGCTTTCCGAAATCCGCTCGCGCGCCGACTTGCTGATCTTCTTCCGCTGCCGGCCCTCCGAGCGCTATCCACGCTTTTACGCGCGCGCGCTCGGCGACGCCGCGTTTGCTCGCGAGCTGGTTTTTGTCGGTGGCGAAGCGGACCCCGCAGCCAAGGGTTTGCCGAAGGTGCTGACGGAGACCATGCTGCCGCATCTCGATCCGTTCGATCTTGTCGCGCTCTGGTCCGCGCTGACCGAAGGACGCCCGGCGGCCGCACTCAACACCTTGCGTCCCGACGGACGCGCGGCGGTCGACGTACTGACGGCACTGGCCGCCCGCATCGCGGCTGTGCGCTACACGGTACTCGTCTACGACCCCGCCGCGCTGCCGGGCACACAGCCGGCGCTGCTGATCGAAGGGTTGCAGCGCATCGTCAAGGCGGTCAATCGCACGACGCGCGCGGGCGCACTCGCCCTGGCCGGCGACGACGGCGCAATCACGGCGAACCAGGCCGTCACGTGGCTCGCCGGATTGCCGCTGCCGCTGCGCGTGCCGCGTATCGCGCGAGCGGGAGGCAACGCGGACCGAGCAGACCAAGCGGACTGCGCAAACCAGAACGATCAGGCCGAACTCGAACACGACGCGCACCGCTTGCAAACGAGCCGCCTGCTTGGGCAAGGCGGTGCGGACACACTGGTCTGGATCAGCTCTTTCGCGCCGACGCACTGGCCCGATGCGCTGCCCGCGGGGATGCCGGCGATCGTGATCGGCCATCCCGCGCTGGCCGAGGCCACGCGTGCGCGTGGCGCTTCGACGGTCTTCATTCCCGCGGCCACGCCCGCCATCGATGCGCCAGGGCACCTCTTCCGGCTCGACGGCTCCGTCGTCGCGCCGCTCACTCCCGCGCGCGGGTTCGCGTTGCCGTCCGTGGCCGCAATCGCCGCGGGCATCGCTGATCGACTGGCCCAAAACGCCGCGGCGGCCTCCGGGACAACGCAGCCATGACGACGATTCGCTTAAAGGGCGGCACGCTCTACGACCCGACGCACGGCGTGAACGGCGAACGCCGCGATGTCGTGTTTCGCGATGGCCGTATCGTCGCGCACGAGGCAGGCGCACCCGTCGACGAAGAGCACGACGCAACGGGCATGGTCGTGATGGCGGGCGGCATCGATCTGCATTCGCATATCGGCGGCGGCAAGACCAATCTCTCGCGGCTGCTGTTGCCGGAGGACCATCGCCGCCGCGAGATCGCAACCGACGCCGTTCATCCTGACATCGACAGTGAGGGAGCGGCCCATAGCGCCGCCGCAGGGGATTCGGCAGGCCGCTATTTGCACTTGCCGTCATGCGGTACCTGTACGCCCGGCACGCTGGCAACGGGCTACCGCTATGCCGAAATGGGTTACACCGCGGCATTCGAGCCCGCGATGATGCCGAGCAATGCGCGCCATACGCACCTGGAGATGGGCGACACGCCGATCATCGATCACGGCGCCTACGTCATGCTCGGCAACGACGACCTTTTCATGCAGTTGCTCTCGGCACGCGAACATGACGAGCGCATCCGCGACTATGTCGGCTGGACCATCGACGCCAGCAAGGCACTCGGCGTCAAGGTCGTCAACCCGGGCGGCATTTCGGCATTCAAGTTCAATCAGCGCGCGCTCGATATCGACGAAGCGCATGCCCATTACGGTGTCACGCCGCGCGATGTCGTGCGTACCCTCACCCGCGCACTCACCGAGCTGCGCGTGCCGCACCCGCTACATGTTCATACGAGCAATCTCGGTGTGCCCGGCAACGTCGCCTCGACGATCGCGACGATGGACGCCGCCGAAGGCCTGCCCATCCATCTGACGCATATCCAGTTCCACAGCTACGGCGTCGAGGGCCCGCGAAAATTCTCCTCGGGCGCGCGCGCCATCGCCGAGGCGGTCAACGCACGGCCCAACGTCACGATCGATGTCGGCCAGGTCATCTTCGGCCAGACCGTCACCGCCTCGGGCGACACGATGATGCAGTTCCGCAATGCGCCGTTCGCGCAGCCGCGCAAATGGGTGCTCGGCGACATCGAATGCGACGCGGGCTGCGGTGTCGTGCCGTTCCGCTACCGCGAGCAAAGCTATGTGAACGCGCTGCAGTGGATCATCGGCCTGGAGATCTTCCTGCTCGTCGACGACCCCTGGCGAGTCTCGATGACGACCGACCATCCGAACGGCGGACCGTTCACGAGCTACCCTCATCTGATCCGATTGTTGATGGACAGGACATTTCGCGCTGAGCAGCTCGCGAAGCTGCATTCCGAGGCGCAGGTGGCAAGCGCGCTGCCCGAGCTGCAGCGCGAATTCTCGCTCTATGAGATCGCGATCGTCACGCGCGCGGGCCCGGCAAAACTGCTCGGCCTCACGGACCGCGGACATCTCGGCGAGGGCGCGGCCGCCGATATCGCCGTCTATCGCGACGAAGCGGACCGCGAGCACATGTTCTCGCGCCCAGCGTACGTGTTCAAGGACGGCAAGCTGATCGCCCGCGACGGCACGCTGCTGGCCGCCCCCACCGGCGGCATCCATTACGTGACGCCCGAATACGATCGGGGCGTCGAAAAAGCGGTGCGCGCCTACAGCGAACGACATCTGACCACGAACTTCGCGCACGCGGCGATCAGCGCCGATGAGGTCTGCAGCTGCTGCCGCGGCGGGCGGCTCTTACCCGTCGAATGCCTGGCGCACCCACGCGCGCCGCAAAGCGGACACTGACGGGCCAAGGACGATGAGCACACCGCGCGTAATCAACGGCACCGTCATCGACGACACATTCGCCGAAGCCTTTCCGATGAAGGCGACGCGCCTCGTCATCACGGCGCATACGCCGACGTGGGCGCGCCATGCGGCGAATACGCTCGCCGGATTCGCCACGTCGGTCATCGGCTGCGGCTGCGAGGCTGGCATCGAACGCGATTGCACGCCCGACGAGACGCCCGACGGACGTCCCGGCGTGTCGGTGCTGCTGTTCGCGGTATCGACGAAAGAACTCGCCAAGCAGCTCGAACGCCGGGTTGGCCAATGCGTGCTGACGTGCCCCACCACCGCCGTCTATGCGGGCATCGATGCCGCGACGAGCACGGCGTCGTTGTCGGACGATGCCGGCATCGGCAGCCGGCTGCGCTTTTTCGGCGACGGCTGGCAGATCGCGAAGATGATCGACGGCAAGCGCTACTGGCGCGTACCGGTTATGGACGGCGAGTTTCTCTGCGCGGACACGGTGCCGACAGTGAAGGCCGTCGGCGGCGGCAATCTGCTGCTGCTCGGCGAGCACCTCGATGCGACGCTTGCCGCGACCGAGGCCGCCGTCGCCGCGATGCGCGCCCTGCGCAACGTGATCCTGCCGTTCCCGGGAGGCATCGTGCGCTCGGGCTCGAAAGTCGGCTCGAAATACGCCGGCGCAACAGCTTCGACAAACGACGCGTTCTGCCCGACGCTGATCGGCTTGTCAGCGAAAAGCGAGCTGACGGCCGATGTCGGCTGCGTACTCGAGATCGTCATCGACGGCTTGACCGAGGCCGACGTCGGCGCGTCCATGACCGCCGGTATCGCCGCGGCCACCGCGCTCGGGCGGCCCGCGGGCGTCGTACGAATTTCCGCGGGCAATTATGGCGGCAAGCTGGGGCCCTATCACTTTCCATTGCATCGCCTGTCCGAAGGCATCGAAGGGGAACGGACCTCATGAGCACGATCACTTTGCGCGTGAAGATGCCGCCCGGCTTCGACGTCGACGCCTCGCCGCTCGCGCCTGCCACGCTCGCCGCGATGCCCGTTGCAACGCTCGAACGGCTTGCCCTGCGCGCGGGCAGCGATACCGTGGCCATCGCAGAGCTATTCGACGTTTCGCGCAACGCGGACGATCGAGAACCCACGCTCGTCATCGAGGGCGACAGCCGATGGCTCATCCGCATCGGCGCGGGCATGGAGGGCGGGGTGCTGCGCGTGCTCGGCTCGGCGGGCGACTACGCGGGTGCGCAAATGCGCGGTGGCACGCTTGCGATCGAGGGCGATGCCGGCCACTTCGCGGCCTGCGAGATGCGCGGCGGACGCCTGAATATCGCGGGACATTGCGGCGACTTCGCCGCCGCGCCGCGGGCTGGCGAGATGGAAGGCATGACGGGCGGCACGCTCGCGATCGGTGGCAACGCCGGGGAGCGCCTCGCGGACCGCATGCGGCGCGGACTCGTGACCGTGGCCGGCAACGCGGGTGCCTTTGCCGCGTCGCGGCTTGTCGCAGGCACGATCTGCGTGGCCGGACAGGTCGGCGAGCACTATGGCTACGGCATGCGCCGCGGCACGCTCGTGCTCGCGACCGCGCCAGCGACGCTGCCCGCGACCTTCGTCGCCGGCGGCCGCGGCTTCGACGTCTTTTGGGCGCTCCTCGTGAAAAGCCTCGCAAACGAGGTAGCGCCGTTCTCGCGTCTGGCTCCCGATCGGCTGCCGCAGCGTTATGCCGGCGATGTCGCGGTGGACGGCCGAGGGGAAATACTGATCGCCGCATGATGCGCGCGATCGAACTCGCGAGCGCCGTGGCGCTCAATGGAGACAGAGCCCATCTATTCATTCGGGACACGACCATGAGGACCCGCACCGAACCGCACTACGATCTGCATAGCCATCCCGGCGCGCTGCCCGACGCGTACCGCTTCGCGCCGTCGCTCATCATGCTGCATTGGCTGATCGCGTTCGGCATCGTTGCGCTGCTTGCGCTCGGGCTTTACATGGTCGGTCTACCCAAAGGGTTGCCCGTCAAAGCGACACTGATCAATCTTCACAAGTCGCTCGGGCTGACGGTTTTCCTGCTTGTGCTGTTACGCATCCTGGTGCGCGTGGCCGTCGGACGGCCGCCGCTGCCGCCGATGCGACCGTGGCAACGCGCCGCCGCGCGCACGACGCAGGTTTTTTTATTCGCAGGAATGGTCGCGCTGCCGGTCACCGGCTATCTCGGCTCGTCGTTCAACACTTATGGCACGCGCTTCTGGGGACTGACGCTGCCGAAGTGGGGCTGGGACGACCCCGGCTTGCGCGCGATTTTCTTCGGCGCGCACAATGTTCTCGCTTATGTGATGATCGGGCTCGTCGTGCTGCATATCGCCGGCGTACTCAAGCACCAATGGATCGATCGCGACGGTCTGCTCCTCACCATGCTGCCGCGGCGGGCCACACCGCACAAAGGGGGCGCCCGGCGCTCGCATACCGGATGAAGATCAAAGTACTCGGTTCGGCCGCGGGCGGCGGATTTCCTCAGTGGAACTGCAATTGCCACAACTGCGACGGCGTGCGGCGCGGCACTGTCAAGGCGAAGCGCCGCACCCAATCGTCGATTGCCGTCAGCGCGAACGGCGAGGACTGGCTGCTCGTCAACGCATCGCCCGACCTGCTCGCGCAAATCGCCGCCAATCCCGAGCTGCAGCCGGCGCGGCAGCCGCGCGATACCGGCATCGCGGCCGTGCTCGTCATGGACGCTCAGATCGATCATGTGACCGGCCTGCTGATGCTGCGCGAGCGCGGCGCACCGTTGCCGCTCTATGCGACGCCAGCCGTCTGGCAAGACCTCGCCACCGGGTTTCCGATCGAGCCGATACTCTCGCACTATTGCGGCGTCGAACACCATTCGATCGCGCTCGACGGCGCGCCGATCACGCTCGCCGCACTGCCGCGCGTGCGCATCGATCCCCTGCCGCTCACGAGCAAGGCGCCCCCCTATTCGCCGCACCGCAACGCGCCCGAGCGCGGCGACAACATCGGCCTCGTCATCACGAATCTCGATACGGGCAAGCGTGCGTTCTACGCGCCGGGGCTCGGCGCGCTAGAACCGCACGTGATGGCTGCCATGCGGGAGATGGATCTGCTGCTCGTCGACGGCACGACCTGGACGAACGACGAAATGATCCGTCTCGGTTTTTCGAAAAAGACCGCGGCGGATATGGGCCATTTGCCGCAATCGGGTGCCGGCGGCATGATCGAGGTGCTCGACTCGATCGGGGCATCGGCTGCGCGGCCGGTGCGCAAAGTGCTGATTCACATCAACAACACCAATCCGATCCTGGTCGAAGATGGCCCCGAGCGTCGTACGCTCGCCGAGCACGGCATCGAGGTCGCGGAAGACGGCATGACATTCGAGCTCTAACAAGCCGAGCGGCCGAGCAAAAAGTAAAGCGCCGATGCACGAATGGCTGCAAGCCGAGCATGAGCGCAACAGGAGACGAAAACCGATGAACGTGAACGAAACATTCGGCACGGCGCCTGTGCCCGCGGTCGACCCCGCGCTGCCGGCGTGGAGCCGGGAGGAATTCGAAGCGCAACTACGGGCGAAGGGCGCCGGCTATCACATCCATCATCCTTTCAACGTACGGATGACGAGCGGACACTGTTCGCGCGAGCAGATCCGCGGCTGGGTGGCCAATCGCTTCTACTACCAGATCAAGATCCCGATCAAGGACGCGGCGATCCTCTCGAATTGCCCTGACCGCGAGACGCGCCGCCAATGGGTCGTGCGCATTCTCGATCACGATGGCTACGGCGACAATGCCGGCGGCATCGAAGCGTGGTCCCGCCTCGGCGTGGCCGTCGGGCTGACACGCGACGAACTCTGGTCGCTCGAACACGTGACGCCGGGCGTACGCTTTGCCGTCGACGCCTATGTCAACTTCGCGCGCCGCGCGCCTTGGCAAGAGGCCGTCTGTTCCTCGCTGACCGAAATGTTCGCTCCGCAAATCCACAAGGACCGGCTCGCGACCTGGCCGCAGCACTATCCGTGGATCGACGCCGAGGGTCTCGCCTATTTCCGATCGCGCATTCCGCTCGCGCAACGCGATGTCGAGCACGGCTTGAAAGTCACGCTCGCGCATTTCACGCGCCGCGACCAGCAAGAACGCGCGCTCACGATCCTGCAATTCAAGCTCGACATTCTCTGGTCGATGCTCGACTCCATCGAAAAGGCATTCCCGGCATGAACGCAACCTCGCATGAATCGAGCACGGGGGCGAGCGCTGAGCGTCCCTCGCTCAAACCGATTTTCCGGCTGCAATGGGAGCCGGCGCAAAACGCCCACGTGCTGCTCTACCCCGAGGGTATGGTCAAGCTCAATCAAAGCGCCGCGGAAATTCTGAAGCGCTGCGATGGCACGCGCGACGTGCAGGCACTCATCGCCGAGCTCGAGCGCGCATTCGAAACGACGGGAATCGACGCCGAGGTGCGTGCGTTCCTCGCCGAAGCGCGCACGCGCGGATGGATCGCCTAGCCGAAACGCGAAGCCGCTTTTCGACGGAGCCGTGTCATGACCGATCTTGCTTCCCCCGTCACTGCAGCTATTGCTGGGGACACCCAGTCCGCGGGCGTGGCCCCGCCGCTGTGGCTGCTTGCCGAGCTGACCTATCGCTGCCCGCTGCATTGCGTGTTTTGCTATAACCCGGTCGACTACGCGGCGAACCGGCGCGAGCTCGATACCGCGCAGTGGATCGAGGTGCTGCGCGAAGCGCGCGCGCTCGGGGCCGCGCAGCTCGGTTTTTCGGGCGGCGAACCGCTGATGCGCGACGATCTCGAGGAACTCGTGGCCGTTGCACGCGAGCTGGGTTTCTATACCAACCTCATCACATCGGGTATCGGTCTGACCGACGCACGCCTTGGCGCACTGAAGGATGCCGGGCTCGATCATATCCAGCTCTCGTTTCAGGACTCGACGCAGGAGCTGAACGATTTTTTGAGCAGCACGCGCACGTTCGATCTGAAGCGCCGCGTGGCCGAGGGCATCAAGCGCCATGGCTTCCCGATGGTGTTGAACTGCGTGCTGCATCGTTACAACCTGCCGCACGTCGACAAGATCATCGAAATGGCCCTCGCAATGGGCGCGGAATACCTCGAACTCGCCAATACGCAGTACTACGGCTGGGCGTACCAGAACCGCGCGCAGCTGCTGCCTACGCAGGAGCAGCTCGAGGCGGCGGAAGCCGTCGTCGAACGCTACCGTCAATCGCATGGCGATCGCTGCCGCATCTTTTTCGTGGTGCCCGATTATTTCGAGCGCCGTCCGAAGCGCTGCATGAACGGCTGGGGTTCGGTGTTTCTCGGCATCGCCCCGGACGGCACCGCGTTGCCGTGCCATGCGGCGCGTTCGCTGCCGGGCTTGTCGTTTCCGAACGTGACCGATACCGCGTTGGCCGATATCTGGTATCGAAGCGACGCATTCAACCGGTTTCGCGGCTTCGAATGGATGAAGGAGCCTTGCCGCAGCTGCGACGAGAAAACGAACGACCTGGGCGGGTGCCGCTGCCAGGCCTATCTGCTTACGGGCGATGCGGCCAACGCCGATCCCGTCTGCGACAAGTCGCCCGCGCATGAGCGGATCGTGCAGTTCGTCGA
>CBJLAJ010000099.1:0-20324 GCA_966421005.1 uncultured Paraburkholderia sp. | reverse complement strand
ATCACATCGTTCGCCGATACTGCCCACCCACCTCGAACAGCGCGTGCGTGATCTGCCCGAGCGAGCAGACACGCACGGCATCCATCAACACCGCGAACACGTTCTCGTCGTCGATCACGGCCTGCTGCAACCGGGCCAGCATGGCCGGTGCCTCGTCGCGGTGGCGCGCCTGAAACGCGGCGAGGCGTGCCAGCTGACTTTCCTTTTCCGATTGCGTCGAACGCGCGAGTTCGAGCGGCGGCGGTGCTTCATGCCCATGCGCTCCGACAAACGTATTGACGCCCACGATCGGGTAAGAGCCGTCGTGCTTGCGATGCTCGTACTGCATCGATTCATCCTGAATCCGGCCGCGCTGGTAACCGGTCTCCATCGCGCCGAGCACGCCGCCGCGTTCCGTCAGGCGATCGAACTCGGCCAGCACCGCCGCTTCGACAAGATCGGTCAGCTCCTCGATGATGAAGCTGCCTTGGTTCGGATTTTGGCTCTTCGCGAGCCCCCACTCGCGATTGATGATGAGTTGGATCGCGAGCGCGCGCCGCACCGATTCATCGGTCGGTGTCGTGATGGCTTCGTCGTATGCGTTGGTGTGCAGCGAATTGCAGTTGTCGTAGACGGCGATCAGCGCCTGCAACGTCGTGCGGATATCGTTGAAATCGATCTCCTGCGCATGGAGGCTGCGCCCGGAAGTCTGCACGTGATACTTGAGCTTCTGGCTTCGCTCGCCGGCGCCGTACCGCTCGCGCAATGCAACGGCCCAGATGCGCCGCGCCACACGCCCGAGCACCGTATATTCGGGCTCCATGCCGTTCGAAAAGAAAAACGATAGATTGGGCGCGAAGGCATCGATCGACATGCCGCGTGCCAAATAGGCCTCCACGTAGGTGAAGCCGTTCGCGAGCGTATAGGCGAGCTGAGTGATCGGGTTGGCGCCGGCCTCGGCAATGTGATAGCCGGAAATCGATACGGAGTAGAAGTTGCGCACCTCGTGCTCGATGAAGTACGCCTGGATGTCGCCCATCATCTTGAGGCTGAATTCCGTCGAAAAGATGCAGGTATTCTGCCCCTGGTCCTCCTTCAGAATGTCCGCCTGAACGGTGCCCCGCACATTGCGCAGCGCCTCGGCGCGCGCCGCGGCGCATTCGTCGGCGCTCGGCGCGGTGCCTGCCTCCATGGCGCGCGCGGCAAGACGTTCGAGCGCCTGATCGATCGCGACATTGAAGAACATCGCAAGAATCGTCGGCGCGGGGCCGTTGATCGTCATCGAGACCGATGTGTCCGGCGCGCACAGATCGAAACCGTCGTAAAGCGCCTTCATGTCATCGAGCGTTGCGACCGATACGCCCGAGTTGCCGACTTTTCCGAAGATGTCGGGGCGCTCGTCCGGGTCCTCGCCGTATAGCGTGACTGAATCGAATGCGGTCGATAGCCGCACCGCTGGCATGCCCTGCGAAAGCAGCTTGAAGCGGCGGTTGGTGCGCATCGGGTCGCCCTCGCCGGCGAACATGCGTGTCGGGTCCTCGTTCTCGCGCTTGAAGGGGAACACGCCGGCCGTGAACGGAAAGTGGCCAGGCAGATTCTCGAGCGCCAGCCAGCGCAACGTTTCTCCCGGGTCGACGAATTTCGGCAACGACACCTTGCGCATCGTCGTACCCGAAAGCGTCGTCACTGTCAGCGCATTGCGCATCTCGCGACCGCGCACCGTTACCGTGTGCTCGTCGCCCGAATAAGCCGCCACCGTCCTTGGCCACGCTTCGAGCAGCGCTTTTTCGCGCGCGCCAAGCTCGGTTTCGCGCGCGGCGATCAGCGCATCGAGTCGGGCAAGGCCCGCCACTGCGGGCGACTGCGGGCCGCCCTCTGTGAGCGCCGTGGGCCGAGCCGCCGCTTCGCTCCTCGCATCGCCCGCAGAGCCACGCGCCGATGGGTCCGACTCGACGAGCATGCGTCGCGCCTCCTGCAATTGCCAACGCTCTCGCGCCAGCATCGCCTGCGCCTCGACACGCTCGCGGTAGCGACGGATCGCCTCCGCGACATCGGACAGATAACGCACGCGCGCACTCGGCACGATGGCACCGCGTGCGCTCGAATGCCGAACGTTCACATGCGGCAGTCGACCTTCACCCTCGGGCCGCGGCAGCCCAAGCTCGTATAGCGACGCCGCCATACGCTGGTAGAGCGCGGTCACCCCGTCGTCGTTGAAATGGGCCGCGATCGTGCCGAAGACCGGCATGGCATCGGGCAGCTCGCTCCACGCCTCGCGGTTGCGCTGAACCTGCTTGGCAACGTCGCGCAGCGCATCGGCCCCGCCGCTGCGATCGAACTTGTTGATGGCCACGAAGTCGGCAAAATCGAGCATGTCGATTTTTTCGAGCTGACTCGCCGCGCCGAACTCGGGCGTCATCACATAAAGCGAGCGATCGGCGTGCCGCACGATGGCCGCATCGCCCTGTCCAATCCCCGAGGTTTCGACGACGATCAGCTGAAAACCCGCGATTTTGCATGCGGCAATCGCATCGGGCAGCACGTCCGGAACTTCATTCACGGCCTCGCGCGTTGCAAGCGAGCGCATGAAAATACGCGGCCCGCGCCCCCAATCGCCGATCGCATTCATCCGTATCCGATCGCCAAGCAGCGCGCCGCCCGATTTGCGGCGCGAGGGATCGACGGCAAGTACCGCTATCGAAAGCGCATCGCCGTAATCCAGGCGAAACCGTCGCACGAGTTCGTCGGTCAGCGAGGACTTGCCGGCACCGCCCGTGCCGGTGACACCGAGCACCGGCACGGGCGTCGCGGCGGCGCGCGCGGCGAGCGCGGCGCGCATGCCCGCGTCGACATGGCCGTTTTCGAGCGCTGTGATGAACCGGGCAAGCGTTCGCCACGCGCGAGCGCCGTCGGCACATTGAAGGTCTTCGAGATTTCCTGGCACGCCGTGCTCGCCCGCCGATGTGGGCAGGCCCTCGCGGCAGCGGGCGACCATGTCGTCGATCATCCCCTGCAAGCCAAGCCGCTGGCCTTCTTGCGGCGAATAGATGCGCGCCACCCCGTAGCGTTCGAGCGCCTCGATTTCTTCGGCGACGATCACGCCGCCACCCCCGCCGAATACGCGAATGCGCTCGCCCCCGCGTGCGCGCAGGCAATCGATCAGGTAGCGGAAATACTCGATGTGGCCGCCCTGATAGCTCGATATCGCGATGCCGTCCGCGTCCTCGTCGAGTGCGGCGCGTGCGACTTCGTCGACTGAGCGGTTGTGGCCAAGATGGATTACCTCGACTCCGCTCGTTTGCAAGACGCGGCGCACGATGTTGATCGCGGCGTCGTGGCCGTCGAAGAGCGCGGCGGCGGTCACGAAACGCAGGCGCACAGGCACTGCCGGCTTCAAAGCGCCGACAGGCTGCGGCGTCGATAGATCGGTCATGTCTCCCCCATCCTGACGGGTGCTGTTCGCAGTATAGGCAACTGCCGCGAGGGGGCTCGCCCCCCGGGCGTTTATGCGAAACAGACCGCGCGGAAGGAGGCGACGCGCGCGTCAGAACTTCGCGCGGATGCCGGCGCCGACGGTTTGCCCCGTCGACAAGCCGCTCAGCTTGTCGTAGAGGTATGCCGCATAGACGTCGGTACGCTTCGAAAGCGGGTAATCGTATCCGACGGCGAAGGTGCGGCGAGTCTGATCGAGGCCCCCGCCGTCACGCGAATACGCGAACGAAGCCATGATGGAGCCCGGGCCGGCCGGCACCGTCACGCCGCCTTGGCCCGTATTGACGTGCCAGCTGCCGCCGGCGAGCTGATCGTTTTTCGTATACATGTATTGCGCATAGAACTTGGCGAACTTCAGGTCGTAGCTCGCGCCCAGCTCGCCCACGCTCTGGCTCTTGAACGGCACGACGCTGCCGAACGCCGGCGGCACCGCGAGGTCGCCGGGGCTGTTATTGAAATTGACGTATTGGAATACGCCCGTCGCGGCAAACGGCCCATGGAAATAAAGAAACTGCGCGCTCCACTTCTTCGCGCCGTTCTTGCCGGCCTGATTGCCGAGCCCGTACATCACGCTACCCGACAACCCGTTGTAATCGGGCGTCGAATACTGCACCGCATTGTTCCATCCCGAATCGCCGACCACACCGATATCGGTCGCGTAGGTCGCACCGCTCGGAATCGCCGTATTGCCGAGGAACACGTGGTAGACCATCGGCGAGAAGGTATACGAATCGATGAACGGGTTGAAGAGAATGGTCGAGACGAAGAGGTGGGTGGTCAGACGGCCCGCCGTGACCGTGCCGTAAGGCGACTGAATGCCGACGTAAGCGTTGCGCGAGAAAAACGAGTCGCCCGTGAAGCGGCCGTAGTTGCCGTTTTGCGGCAGAAAGAAGTCTTCCAGCGTGAAGATCGCCTTGTAGCCGCCCCCGAGATCCTCAGCACCCTTCAACCCCCAGTAAGACGTAGACATCCCGCCGCCGCCGACAGTCCATGCCTTCTGGGTGCCGGGAAACTGCTGCATGCCGACCCAGGTATCGACCTGGCCGTAGAGCTGCACGCTCGATTGGGCATACGCCGCGGAACCGGCGGCGGCCACGCTCGCGGCGGCGGCCAGTCGCAAACTGATCTTCAGCGCACGGCTGACGGTGCTTTTCATGAATTCTCCTATTGACGGGCTCATCGCTTGAGCGCGTTGCCATGGTTGCGGACCAATTTTCAGAACAAAAATAAGTTTGCTTATTGCCGGTATAGCGATTCGCATAATCGCGATGAAAGCGGCGCCGGTTTGGCGCATGAACGCAATGTTGGCGCACCGCGATGCGATGACAAAACGCTTTTGTCGTACGACTACGACAAGACAGGCCAGCAGCCGGGCAAGACGGAAAAGTGTGGCGCGTTTGCATCACTCGCGCGAGAAGGAGGGCTGACTGAGGGAAGAACGGGACACCTGCGCGTTGGGCGGACGCGCGGTTCGCTCGTTCAATTGCGATAGATCGACGGATCGGGCGGTCGCGAGCTCGGCGCCGGGGGGCGGGCCACAGGGCGCGAAGTATCGCGCTCTTCGTTGTAGCGGGTCACCGCGTCGCGGATCGAACCGGCGCGCAAGTAGGTGGCGTTGCCTGCCGGCCGGGGCACGTTGCGTGCGTCCTGGCTGATGGCGCGATAGGGGAAGCCGGAGGGCGGCGCGCTCGGTACGCCGCCCAGACGAGCGCCGCGGCGAGCGCCGCATACGACGGGGCTCCGCTGGCCGCGCCGCTCGCCCTCGCCGGTATGTGCGGTTTGATAGAAGCCTGGTCCGGGTTGCGCGTGCGCAGCCGAACGGGGGAACGATTCGAGCGCGAACGAGCCTGCACGCGGCTGGAAGCTGATGTTGGCCGCATGCGGCTGCGCGGACGCGAGCGGGATCGCGGCCGCGCAAAGCGCAGCTGCCGTCCAACGTAAGAGGGTAAAAAATCTCCAATCCGCCATGATCGATTCAATCGCCCCCGCCCGGCACCGGGCGGTGCCGCACGCCATCTTTACCGGAAGGTCGTCGGAAGATTGGCTTTCGGGGGCCGCGTCCTGCTGTAATTTATGGGTCGCCCGGAAAGGTGTCGAGGCAAAAAGTGTTAGGTGGGCGACGCCGTTGTAACGCGTTGTTACGGGTGGTGGTACTGTGGCGTCTTTTTCCTCAAACGTGGCGCGGCGGGCCGCCCCGACGAGCGCAGCATGCGTTCGTCGCCTGCCGTATGCCTCGTGGCTGCCCCATTCGAAAGGTCGTCATGCCCCGCCTGCCCTTCGTGATTCCCGATAACTTCACCCTCGCGCTCATCGGCACCGTCGCGCTGGCGAGCGTGCTGCCCTGCCGCGGCGAATTCGCCGCCGCCGTCAACATCGTGACCAATGTGGCCGTCGGGTTGCTCTTTTTCCTGCACGGCGCCAAGCTCTCGCGCGAAGCCGTGATCGCTGGCGCCACGCATTGGCAGCTGCATGTCCTCGTGCTGACCAGTACCTTCGTGCTCTTCCCGCTGCTCGGCCTCGCGTTGAAGCCGCTCATGTCGAGCTTCGTCACACCGGCGCTGTACATGGGTGTGCTGTTTCTCTGCACGTTGCCTTCCACCGTCCAATCGTCGATCGCCTTCACATCGATCGCAAAAGGCAACGTGCCGGCTGCCGTTTGCGCGGCATCGGCCTCGAGCCTCATTGGCATTTTTGTCACGCCGGCACTCGTCGGCCTCATCCTCACGCATCAGACGAGTGCCACCCGCTCGGCATGGCATACGGTTGGCGACATCGTGCTGCAACTGCTCGTGCCCTTCGTCGCCGGCCAGCTGTTACGTCCGCTCATTGGGCGATGGCTTGACCGCAACCGGCGCGTACTGCGATTCGTCGATCAGGGATCGATTTTGCTCGTCGTCTATATGGCGTTCAGCGAGGCGGTTATCGAGGGTCTTTGGCATCACCTTTCTCCGGCCACGCTTGCCGCGCTATTGCTCGCGAACGGCGCGCTACTCGGTGCGGCACTCGTCATTACCGCGTGGATTGGCAAGGCTTTGCGTTTCAGCCGCGCCGATCGCATCACGCTCATTTTCTGCGGCTCGAAAAAGAGTCTCGCCTCCGGTATTCCAATGGCGAAGGTTATCTTTTCGGCACAGGCGGTGGGCGCAATCGTGCTTCCGTTAATGCTGTTTCATCAAATGCAGCTCATGGTTTGCGCGGCGCTGGCTCAACGCTGGGGGCATGGCGAGCGGCCCGCGGATTCGCCCTGAAGCATGGCAGGCGTGGCAACCGCCGTGTGCATGAGCGCGGTCGCGGCCCTATTTGTATGATTAAATCACGGTAACCAAGCCGAATTCAAAAACGCAAACGTTTGCAATTGTTTGGAATTGACGGCGATTATCGGCACTCGAAAACCGCTGACTCCCGCAAACTGCTCGGGCGGCAAAAGATTCCCTGCTGCACGCCCCGCTCACCCATTCGGCGCATGCCGTGCACGGGGTGCGCCGCAGCAATTTCGCCTGCCATTACCAAATATCGTAAAAATCATCGCGCGAGCATATTTGAGGATATTAGAATGGCGTCTCCTAGCGGGGTCCGTTTGTAAAAGTCGCGATTGCACTTTCAAGAGAGAAAATAAATGAGCAGCGAGGACCAGTCTCACGACGACCGTCAGGGCACGGCTCATTGGCCTCGTCGCAAAAGACGCTGGCGGGGATGGCGCGCCACGACGATCGACACGCCCGACGACAACCCATCATTCGACGACTACGCCGCCGAGCGTCTGTGGTCGTTTCTCTGTGCGCAGCTGGGAACGGCGCTTTTCGGCTATGTCGCGTTCGTCGTGGGCGATATATGGCTGCGTCGCCACGGCGCTCATGCCGCGTCAGGAATGCCCGGCGTACTGAGCGAGCTGGGCGCCCTGCCCGCCATGCCGATTGCCGCCGCGCTCGTCGTTGCATGGAGCCGGCGCGGCGCCTTGCGCGGTAGCATCGCCGCGCTCGTCGCCATTGCGGCGCTCGAAGCCGGTCTCGCGTGGCACGTCCTGCAATGGGGCCCGCACGCACAATTGCTCTTGCCGGCGTTCGTGCTCATTCCGCTGACGTTCAGCCCGGTGCTGCTGCGCGGATGGGACTTCGCGGCCGCGACCGCGCTCGCCATTGCCGGCCCGCTCGTGCTCGTGCAGTGGGGTGCGCCTTCTCCGGGCGAGCGGTTCGGACTGATTCTGTCCATGTTCGTCGCCATCTGCACGAGCCTCGTCGCGAACCTGTTCGCGCTGCGCTCCCAGAAGAAAAGCTTCCGGCTCGAACAGCAACTGCGAGCGTTCGCGGACATGGACGAGCTGACTCAACTGCCGCGCAGACGCCGTGTCTTCGAATTGGGTCGGCGCATATTGCAGCGCGCGGAACGCCATCACCAGCCGTTCTCGGTGCTCTATATCGACGCGGATCACTTCAAGTCGGTCAACGACCGTTTCGGCCACGAAGCGGGCGATCGCGCGCTGCGCCTCGTCTCGCGCGCCATTCAGGACGGCCTGCGGCCGAACGACGTATGCGGCCGCTTCGGCGGCGAGGAGTTCGTCGCGCTGCTGCCGAATACCGACCGGGACGATGCGGCGCGCATCGCGGAGCGGCTGCGCAAGCGCGTCGAGGAGATGCGACAGTTCGAAGTCGCGCTGACGATCAGCGTCGGCGTCGCGCAACATTTGCAAGGCGAGCAGATCGACCGCGTGATCCGCCGCGCGGATGCGGCGCTGCTCGATGCGAAGGGCAGCGGGCGCAATCGTGTCGTCATTGCGCCGCATCCGCCGGAGGCCGAAGCGGCAGCGTCATCGAAAGACATCAGCCGCGCCTCGGGCTCGCCACGCGAGGCTGCCGCGGCAATCCAGCGGCAGGAATTAGCCACCGAGTGAATCCATATCGCCTGCGGCATCGACCATTTCAGGCGATGCCGCTGCGCAGGCCCGCGCGAAGCACCAACTCAGTGCATCGCTTCACGAAAGATTCACTCAACTATCAAGTGCGCGCGTCGTTAAGTCGATGGTCCCATCACTACGGCCCGTCGCACTGCCATGTCATCCCGTCTTTCGCCGTCATCGAGCGCTCTGAAGGTCGCTGAACTCATCGAGGCGCGCGCGCTCGCCGCCGTCTTTCAACCCATCGTCGATTTCGACGGCGGTGCCATCCTGGGCTATGAGGGACTCATCCGTGGCCCGGCCGGCACGCCGCTCGAGTCACCGGGCGCGCTCTTCGCGCAAGCCGCGCACGAGGGACTCTCGGTCGGGCTCGAGCATGCCGCGGCCGAAACCTGCGTGGCCGCCTTCGCCGCGCTTGGCTGCGAAGGCAAGCTGTTTTTGAATTTCAGCGCCGATGCGATCGTCTCGCTCGGCCAGACGCGCGAGCGTGCGGCCGAGCTGCTCGGCCGGTACGGGGTGCCGATCGACCGGCTCGTGCTCGAGTTGACCGAGCAATGCGCGATCGACAACGTCGCGGGGTTCGAGCCCATCGTCGCCGCGCTGCGCGAGACGGGTGCGCAGTTCGCGCTCGACGACTACGGCACGGCCAATGCGAGCATGAATCTCTGGGTGCGCCTGCAGCCCGATGTCGTCAAGATAGATCGCTTTTTCATCGACGACATCGCCAACGATCCCCTCAAGTTCGAAGCGGTCCGCGCCATGCAGCATTTCGCCAGCGCGAGCGGCGCGCGCCTCGTGGCCGAGGGCATCGAAAACGAGGCGGACCTCATCGTCGTGCGCGACATGGGCATCGCATTCGGCCAGGGCTATTTCTTTGGCCGGCCCGCGGCGCACGCGCGAAAGCACGTCGCCCAACCGGCACGCGAAGCGCTCGCGGCCGGGCATATCGCGGTCTTTCCCCGCGCGACACGCAGCCAGTTGCCGGGTTCGCCCTCGGGCGGCGTCGCGGCGGCCAAGATGCTCGTGCCCGCGCCAGCTTTGCCACGCAGCGCGACGAACAACGATGTGCTCGAACTCTTCAACCGGTTGCCCGCGCTGCATGCGCTCGCCGTCGTCGAACACGACGAACCGATCGCGCTCGTCAACCGCCGCAGCTTCATGGACCGCTATGCCCTGCCGTACCACCGCGAGCTCTTCGGCAAACGCCCTTGCCTGCTGTTCGCCAACGCCTCGCCCGTCGTCATCGAAAAATCGATGACCGTCGAGCAGATGGCGAAGCTTCTTGCGAGCGACGATCAACGTTATCTTGCAGACGGTTTCGTCATCACGGACCAAGGCAAGTATCTGGGTCTCGGCACCGGCGAAAGCCTCGTGCGCGCCGTGACGGAGGTCCGCATCGAAGCGGCGCGCTACGCGAATCCGCTCACCTTCTTGCCTGGCAACATCCCGATCAGCTCGCACATCGCGCGTCTCATCGATCATCAGGTCGAGTTCCACGCCTGCTACGTCGATCTGAACCACTTCAAACCATTCAACGACCGATATGGCTACTGGCATGGCGACGAAGTACTCAAGTTCGCGGCGGCGGTTCTCGCCAAGGCCTGCGACCCGACGCGAGATTTCCTCGGACACGTGGGCGGCGACGATTTTCTGATCCTCTTTCAGAGCGAGGATTGGCACGAGCGCGCCCGTGCGGCGATCGCCGACTTCAACGAGGGCGCCCTCGGCTTTTATGCGGATGACGACCGCACGGCCGGTGGCATTCACGGCGAAGACCGGCGCGGCAATCCAACGTTTTTCAGCTTCGTGACCATGGCGATCGGATGCGTGCGCGTATGGCCCGCCGCGCCCGAGCCGGTGCGTTATGGGAGCGAAGAAATCGCGTCTGTGGCCGCACTCGCAAAGCATCGGGCCAAACAGGAGCCGAGCGGTTTTTTCCTGATCGATGTCGACGAGGGCGCGGCGACGCTGCACCTGCACGAGCATGCCAGCGGCACAGCGCGCGTAGCAGTCGCGAACGCCTGAACCGCGGTCCGCCGAGCCGTTCGAGCCCGCCGCGCATCGCACGCCGCAAATCGTGCCGTTTAGTTGTTTTTACTAAACTACAGAATGTTCTGGATACCCCTATATATCTAGCCTTTGATGGATTTCCACAACATCAGAAGCGACGTTCTGGACGATTTTTACTATACAATCGTCGAACCCGGAACCGCAGGAATCGAAAGCCAGCACGATGAGCACGACCATTCGCGATATCGCCCGCGCGGCAAACGTGTCGATCGGCACGGTGTCGCGGGCTCTCAAGAACCAGCCGGGCTTGTCGGAGGCCACGCGGGCCCGGATCGTCGAGACGGCACGGCGCCTGGGCTATGACGCCGCGCAGCTGCGCCCAAGGATCCGGCGCCTCACGTTCCTGCTGCATCGGCAGCACAACAATTTCGCCGCGAGCCCGTTCTTCTCGCATGTCCTGCACGGCCTCGAGAGCGCCTGTCGCGCGCGCGGCATCGTGCCGTCCCTGCTCACGGCAGGGCCGACGGAAGACATCGCCGAACAATTGCGCCTGCACGCGCCGGACGCCATTGCGGTAGCGGGCTTCGTCGAACCTGAAACGCTCGCGGCGCTCGTCGCGATGGACAGGCCGCTCGTGCTGATCGATCTTTGGGCACCGAATCTGCGCTCGGTCAATCTCGATAACGGTGCCGGTGCCGCGCTGGCGATGCAGCATTTGTTCGCCATGAACCGAACGCGCGTCGCCTTCATCGGCGGCTCGCTCGCCCATTACAGCATTGCCCAGCGTGCGCTCGGTTATCGCCGGGCCTTCTTCGAAGCGGGGCTGCTCTTCGATCCATCGCTCGAAACCACGATCGATGCGGGCCTCGCACCCGACGTGGCGGCGGCCAACGCCATGCAGCGCCTGCTCGAGACGCACCGCGGCGCGAAGATGCCGAACGCCGTCTTTGCGTACAACGATGTGGCGGCGCTGGCCGCCATGCGCGTGTGCCTGGCTCACGGCTTGCGCGTGCCGGACGACATTGCGTTCGTCGGATTCGACGATATTCCCGCGTCGGCTCATGCCGCCCCGCCATTGACGACGATCGCCGCCGACAAGGAAGCGCTCGGCGTGCGCGGCGTCGAACTGCTGCTCGACGATGCCCCCCCCGAAATCGATGTACGCCTGCCTGTGGAGCTCGTCGTGCGGGCCAGCAGCGCGGGCGCGCACGCCTTTTCTGATTCGCGCCTCACCCGAACCGCCGTGGCTCCAACGGAAACGACACCATGACGAAGCTACCCAACGCCGGTAAAACGACCAAACCCGCGAACATGCTCTTCGGCCCCGTCCATACGAACGCGACGGTGCCGCCCGTCGACGATTTTCGCGATCGCGAATTTCTGCTTGGACACGTTGCCGATACGCTGGCGTTCTATGCGCCTTCGGCACACGATCCGTCGGGCGGCTTTTATCACTATTTCAAGGACGACGGCACCGTCTACGACCGCACGAGACGCCACCTCGTCAGCAGTTGCCGCTTCGTCTTCAACTATGCGATGGCCTATCGCCACTTCGGCGATCCTCAATACCTCGACTACGCGCGCCACGCGCTCGCGTTCCTGCGCGACGCGCACTGGGATGCCGAGCATGCGGGGTACGACTGGGAGATCGAGTGGCGCCACCGTGAGAAGCGCACGCTCGACGGCACGCGGCACTGCTACGGCCTCGCGTTCGTGCTGCTCGCGCAGTCGCATGCCGCCGCGGCCGGCATCGAGGAGGCGCGCCGTCAAATCGCGGAAACGTTCGAGCTGATGGAACGACGCTTTTGGGACCCGGCCGCGGGCCTTTATGCCGACGAAGCGACGCCCGACTGGCACGTGTCGACCTACCGCGGCCAGAACGCGAACATGCATGCGACAGAAGCGCTGCTCGCGGCCTACGAGGCGACGGGCCACCTCGTCTACCTCGATCGCGCCGAGCGCATCGCGACCAACATCACCCAGCGCCAGGCGAAGCTTTCGCATGGCCTCGTCTGGGAGCATTTCCACGCCGACTGGTCCGTCGACTGGCACTACAACGAGGACGACAGCTCGAACATCTTCCGTCCGTGGGGCTTCCAACCGGGGCATCAGACCGAATGGGCGAAGCTGCTGCTCATCCTCGAGCGGCACCGCCCGCTGCCCTGGCTGCTGCCGCGCGCCGTGGAGCTCTTCGATGCCGCGATGACTCACGCCTGGGACGACGAGCATGGCGGTCTTTGCTACGGCTTCGCGCCCGACGGTACCGTGTGCGATCACGACAAGTATTTCTGGGTGCAGGCTGAAACGCTTGCGGCGGCTGCGCTGCTCGCCCAGCGCACGGGAAGCGAACGCTTCTGGGACTGGTACGACGAGCTCTGGCGCTATAGCTGGACGCATTTCGTGGATCATCGTTACGGCGCCTGGTACCGCATCCTGACCTGCGACAACCGCAAGTACGGCGACGAAAAGAGTCCGGCCGGCAAAACCGACTATCACACGATGGGCGCCTGCTACGAAGTGCTGAACGCGCTTGGCGACGCGCAAACGCCCCCGCAACCGGAAGAACATTCATGAGCATCCCCCAGGCTGCCGGCTTCCCGCTTTTCGTGAGCGCCGGCGACATCCTTACCGATCTCGTGCGCGAACGGGATTCGCGATGGCTTTCGCATCCGGGCGGGGCGGGCTGGAACGTAGCACGCGCGGTAGCGCGACTTGGCGTGCCGAGCGCGTTCGCCGGTGCGATCGGTTCCGATTGCTTTTCGGACGAGCTCTGGCAGGCGAGTCTCGCTGCCGGCCTCGACACGCGCTTTCTCCAGCGCACGCAACGCCCGCCGCTCTTGGCGATCGTCCACCAGGCGCATCCACCCGCGTATTTTTTCATCGGCGAAGCCAGCGCCGATCTGGCGTTCGATCCCGAACGGTTGCCCGAAGGCTGGCGCCAGGCCGCGCAGTGGGCACATTTCGGCGGCATCAGCCTCGCGCGCCAGCCGCTCGCGGCCACGCTCATCGCGCTCGCCGCGGACTTGCGCAAGCGCGGCGTCAAGATCAGCTTCGATCCGAACTATCGCAACCTCATGGAGCACGGCTATCGTCCTACGCTCGAGACGATGGTCGCACTGGCCGATCTCGTCAAAGTGTCGGACGAGGATTTGCGGTGCCTCTTCGGCACCGACGAAGACACGGCACTCGCAAGCCTGCGCGCCATGAACCCCGGAGCCGCGATTCTCGTCACGCGGGGGCCGCTCGCCGCCACGTTCCTGGCAGGACACGAGACGATCGAAGCCGCGCCGCCGCGTGTCGAAGTCGTAGACACGGTTGGCGCCGGGGACGCGTCAATCGGGGGCTTTCTCTTCAGCACGATGCGCTGGCCACAGCGCGGGTGGCGAGAACACCTGTCGTTCGCGCTGGCCGCCGGTGCGGCCGCCTGCGGGCACGCGGGCGCGCATTCGCCGACGCTCGACGAGGTGGTAGCGCTCATGTCAGCGCAATAGAAAGAAACGCGGGCACGCCGTTCCGCCAGGGTCGGTTCCCGGGCGCCCAATAGCACCCGCCGCCGATCGTATTGCGCAACGCGTGCTAGGATGCAAGCATCCACTCCACACGCAAGGAGCGGCATCATGGACGACGTCACCTACACCAAGGGCATCTACACGGCGACCGTGGCGGTGCGACCGCTCGACAAGGGGCAGTTCCAAGGCGTGGTATCGCTCGCCCGCGACGATGCAATGTCCCCCGAGACAACCACCTATGAGGTGCAAGCACCGAGTCCGAGTGCAAAGGAAGCCCTGGAGGAAGCGAAAGCGCTCGCGCATCGCATCCTCGGCGAGCTCGAACTCTAGCGAGCCGCACGGGCGGGCCTGCGCCGTTGCGCCAGAGAGGCGCGCTTCGCGAAACGTCTTTCCGCTTCGCGCCCCCCTTTCCCGAACTCTCGCCTGTGGCAAGGCGGCAGGAGGCGAACATGGTCGAACAACTCTACCTTTATGGCGTCTATTCGATTCACGTCCGTGCGATCGAGCTCCAGGGCGCACGCTGGGACGCCGAGTACGAAATTCGCCACCAGGACAAGCCGGTGTGCAAATGGACGACTGTCGGTGGAGACGATGGCTATGCGTCCGAAGACGAAGCGATCGATGCCGCGCATCAGCGTGCCGTAACCGACATCGAGCACGGTGCGGGCGTACCGAAGCCAAAAGCGTTCCCCTGAACGGGCAAGCATTTGGCGCCGTGTTACGCTCGGGCCGCATCCACTCCCGAGGCCAGAGCGACGAATGCCAGCCGATACGTCAGCACAAAACGGAGCAACTGGAACAACCGCTTCGCACGAAGCGCCGTCAGGCCACGTGCGCACGGCGCCCGACGGCGCACCCGCGCGCGCCAAACCACGCGCGCGCCGCGGCCGCGTCCTGCGGATGCAAACCGGCAACACCGTGGTATCGCACGGTCTTCCCGAACACGATCTGCACGACATCTATCACCGCGCATTGATCGCGAGCTGGCCCATGTTTTTCATGAGCCTCGCCGCTTTCTTCGTGATCCTGAACACCGTCTTCGCGGGCCTTTATCTGCTCGGCCATGAGTCCATCGCCAATCAGGCTCCGCCTGGATTTCTCGGCGCGTTCTTTTTCAGCGTTGAGACGCTTGCCACAGTCGGCTACGGCGATATGCACCCTCAGACGACCTATGCCCACCTGATCGCGACACTGGAAATATTCATCGGCATGTCGAGCATCGCGTTGGCAACCGGCCTGATCTTCGTTCGCTTTTCGCGCCCGCGCGCGCGCATCATGTTCGCGCGCTACGCGGTCGTGCGCCAGCTCGACGGCCGGCTGACGCTGATGGTTCGCGCGGCGAATGCGAGGCAGAACGTCATCGTCGAGGCGGGCGCCAAGCTGCGGCTCATGCGCTACGAGTCGACGCCCGAGGGCTACTCGCTCTGGCGGATTTCGGATCTGGCGCTCGTGCGCGATCGCCATCCGATCTTCCTGCTCGGCTGGGTTCTCATGCATGTAATCGACGAGTCCAGCCCGCTTTACGGCGCAACCCCCGAGAGCCTCGCCGAGTCACGCGCTTCGCTGCTGATTCACATCGAAGGATCGGACGAAACCACCACGCAGCTGATGGAAGCGCGCTACTCGTGGACGCACGAGCACATCCTCTGGCGGCATCGATTCGTCGACCTGCTTCATGACGACGAAAACGGCATCCGCCACATCGACTACACGCATTTTCACCATGTCGTCCCGATCGAAGACGGCGACGACACGCCGCGCGCTTGAACCCGCTCGAGATCGGCCGCTTGTGCTCGACGTCAGGTCATAGGATGAATTTACTCCTATCGCCATCGATTCGCGAAGAAACCCGCACAAAGATCGCCACCCACGGGCGATAAAGCAAAAACTCTCCACTATTGCCGCGAAAGAATAGAGTCCTGACAGCCGGCGCGATGCCGCGTAGCGGGCTACCCGCCCGCGCACGCCATGCGTCTCGCGCGGCACGCCGCGTACCGCGCGGCGATATCAATGGAGACACTCATCATGACCGCGCGCCAGGCCCTCGAGGGCACCCCCGCCCTATCCGAGTATCGGCTCACCGATAACTTGAGCGCCTTGCGGGGCCGCATCTTCCTGACCGGCACACAAGCCCTCGTGCGGCTGATGCTGATGCAGCGCCGGCTCGACCGCGCGCGCTCGCTCAATACGGCCGGCTTCGTCAGCGGCTATCGCGGCTCGCCGCTCGGTATGGTCGATCAGCAGCTATGGAAAGCGAAAAAACTGCTCGACGCGCATGACGTGCACTTTCTGCCCGCCATCAACGAGGAGCTGGGCGGCACGGCCGTGCTGGGCACGCAGCGGGTCGAAGCCGACGAGGCGCGCACGGTCGATGGCGTCTTCGCGATGTGGTACGGCAAGGGACCGGGTGTCGACCGCGCCGGCGACGCCTTGAAGCACGGCAACGCGTACGGCGCGTCGCCCCATGGCGGTGTGCTCGTCGTGGCCGGCGACGATCACGGCTGTGTGTCGTCCTCGATGCCCCATCAAAGCGACTTCACGATGATGTCGTGGCACATGCCGATCGTGAACCCGGCCAACGTTTCGGACATGCTCGAATTCGGCCTCTATGGCTTCGCGCTGTCGCGCTTCTCGGGTGCCTGGGTCGGCTTCAAGGCGATTTCGGAGACCGTCGAATCCGGCTCGACCGTCGACCTCGATGCGCTTGCGACGCAATGGGATGCGCCCGTCGATTTCACGCCACCCGCCGACGGCCTGCACAACCGCTGGCCCGATCTGCCGAGTCTCGCCATCGAGGCCCGGCTTGCAGCGAAGCTCGACGCGGTGCGGGCGTTCGCGCGCGTCAATAGCATCGACAGATGGATCGCGCCGAGCCCGCATGCCAGCGTCGGCATCGTGACATGCGGCAAAGCGCATCTCGACTTGATGGAGGCGCTAAGACGGCTCGATCTGACCGTTGCGCAGCTCGATGCCGCCGGCGTGCGCATTTATCAGGTTGGCCTGTCGTTTCCGCTCGAAACGACCCGGCTCGATACATTCGTCCAAGGGCTCTCCGAAGTCCTCGTCATCGAAGAAAAAGGACCCGTCGTCGAACAGCAGATCAAGGAACACCTCTTCAACCGAACGGCCGGCGAGCGTCCGCTCATCGTCGGCAAACGTGACGCGTACGGTGCCGCACTGTTGCCCGCAATGGGCGAATTGCGGCCCTCGCGCGTGCTGCCGCATTTCGCGCAATGGCTCGCGCGCGTGAAGCCGGCGCTCGACAGACGCGAGCGCGTGGTCGATCTCGTCGCGCCGCAAATTCTCTCGAACGCGGCCGATGCCGTGAAGCGCACGCCCTACTTCTGCTCGGGCTGCCCGCACAATACGTCGACGCGGGTGCCGGAAGGCTCGGTCGCGCAAGCCGGAATCGGCTGCCACTTCATGGCCTCCTGGATGGAGCGCGATACGACCGGGCTGATTCAGATGGGCGGCGAAGGCGTCGACTGGGCCTCGCATTCGATGTTCACGAAAACGCGCCACGTCTTCCAGAATCTTGGCGACGGCACGTATTTTCACTCCGGCATTCTGGCTATCCGGCAAGCAGTCGCCGCGAAAACGAACATCACCTACAAGATTCTCTACAACGATGCCGTCGCGATGACAGGCGGTCAGCCCGTGGACGGCAGCATTTCCGTGCCGCAGATCGCGAGGCAGGTCGAGGCGGAGGGCGTTTCGCGCTTCGTCGTGGTCTCGGACGAGCCGCGCAAGTACGACGGGCATCATGCGCTGTTTCCGAAGGGCACGACGTTTCACGATCGCAGCGAGCTCGATGCGGTGCAGCGGATGTTGCGAGAGATCGAAGGCGTGAGCGTGCTCATCTACGACCAGACGTGTGCCGCCGAAAAACGTCGCCGCCGCAAAAAGGGCGAGTACCCCGATCCTGACCGACGCCTTTTCATCAACGAGGCCGTCTGTGAAGGCTGCGGCGACTGCGGCGTGCAGTCGAACTGCCTGTCGGTGGAGCCCGTCGAGACACCGCTTGGCCGCAAGCGTCGCATCGATCAGTCGTCGTGCAACAAGGACTTTTCGTGCGTCAACGGATTTTGCCCGAGCTTCGTCACCGTGCTCGGCGCGACGCTCAAGAAGACGGCCGGCATCGCGTTCGACGAACGCGCGCTTGCCCGGCGTGTCGACGCGTTACCGGAGCCGGGCGCCACGCTCGACGACGCGCCTTACGACATTCTCGTGACCGGCGTGGGCGGCACCGGTGTCGTGACGGTCGGCGCGCTCATCAGCATGGCCGCGCATCTGGAAGGAAAAAGCGCGTCGGTCCTCGACTTCATGGGCTTCGCGCAAAAAGGCGGCGCCGTGCTCTCGTTCGTGCGCTTTGCCGCGCGCGATGCCTTGCTCAATCAGGTGCGCATCGATACCCAGCAAGCCGATGTGCTGCTTGCCTGCGATATGGTCGTGGGCGCGAGCCCGGAGGCATTGCAAACAGTGCGGCACTCGCGCACGCGCGTCGTCGTCAATACGCACGCCATTCCGAACGCCGCGTTCGTGCGCAACCCCGACGCGAGCCTCGAGCGCGAGGCCCTCCTCGCCAAGATGCGGCATGCCGCGGGCGGCGAGTTCATGTCGACGTGTGACGCACAAAGCGTCGCCTCGAAGTTCCTGGGCGACACCATCGGCGCCAACATCCTGATGCTTGGTTTTGCGTGGCAGCTCGGCCTCGTGCCGGTCTCGCTGGCGGCACTCATGCGTGCGATCGAACTCAACAACGTGGCCGTGCCGATGAACAAACTGGCGTTCTCGATCGGCCGACTAGCCGCCGGCGACCCTCCGGGTCTCGACGCGCTCTGGGCTGAGCGACACGCTTCGCTCGGCCTGAGCGCGGGCGCTTACGCCGCCGGTCAGGCAACCGAACTCGACGTGCTCGTTGCCGATCGCGAAGCACGACTCGCCGCATACGGCGGTGCCCGCTACGTCGAACGCTACCGCGCCCTCGTCGCGCTGGCGCGCGAAGCCGACGCGCGGGCGCCCGGCGCGGGGATTGCCGAGGCGGTAGCGGCAACGTTCTACCGGCTGCTGGCAATCAAGGACGAATACGAAGTCGCGCGGCTTTATCGCGATGCCGAGTTTCGTGGCGCTCTGGAAGCGCAATTCGAAGGCACCGCGGGCAAGGACTTCAAGATCCGCTTCAATCTGGCGCCGCCCGCACTCTCGAAGGCGAGGCATGGCGGCGTGCCGCGCAAGATCGCCTTCGGGCAATGGCTATGGCCGGTGCTCGGTGCGATCGCCCGGTGCCGCCGTTTGCGCGGCACCGCGTTCGATCCGTTCGGCCGGACGCTCGAACGGCGCATGGAGCGTGCGCTCGCCGACGACTACGAGCAAACGATGCGGCGCGCATTGGCGATCGTCAGCGCGTCGACGGCGGCGGACGTTGCGAAGCTCGCGGGCCTGCATGCGCGCGTGCGCGGCTACGGCCATGTGAAGCTCGCGAATCTCGCAGCAACGAAGCGCACCGAACGCGACATCGCGGCCTCGCTGGCAATCGAAGCTGCGACGAGCCCGGCCGTACAGGAGGCGCTCGACGAAACCCGCGGCGCGCGGTCGCTGCGAGGCATTCCCGTAGTCGTTGCAGGGAAGTAGACGCCAAGGGCCGGGCATCGTTGACATGACCTCTTTAATGACCTATTATATGGTCTTTATTGAGGTCGATTCGCTTTGGCCATCCGGTCTATAGGCGAAACAGTGCCCCTCTCCCATACTTATTTCCTGGAGTGGACGTCCGAACGCAAAAGCGCCGGACTCCGAACGATCGATTATGGAAAACATTCTTGCGCGCACCTCTATCGGCATCAGCGAGTTGAAGATCAATCCCACCGCCGTCATCGAGCGGGCGAATGGTCCGGTTGCGGTACTGAACCGCAACAAGCCGATTGCTTATTTGATTCCCGCTCAGGCATGGGAAGCAGTCTGCGAGCGACTGGGAGATCTGCAACTCGCCGAGATCGTCAGAAAGCGCAGCGACGAGACCCCGGTGAATGTCAAACTCGAAGACCTATGAACTACAGTTCTTGCCATCCGCGCTCAAAGAGTGGCGGCGCCTCGATGCCACCACCAAGGAACAGTTCAAACAGCGCTTGGCCGCGCGTCTGATCAACCCGCATGTCGACACCGCCACACTTTACGGCATGCCGGGTTGCTACAAGATAAAACTGCGAACGCGGGGCCTGTTCACGCTAATTACAGGCTTGCGCTGGCCACCAGAAGGGCCGAGCGCGAGGAATGCGACGAAGGGAATACTCGACGTATTCACAAGGAGCATGACGTGGCGATCGGCCCTTCTGGTGGCCAGCCCCACGAAGGCCTTCTTCAATCAGGGGAATGTGCCTTGGAGGGGGGGAGGGGGGGGGGGGTGGGTGTGGTGAGGGGGGAGGGAGGGGGGGGGGGGAGGGCGT
>CBJLAJ010000098.1:0-20327 GCA_966421005.1 uncultured Paraburkholderia sp. | reverse complement strand
TGCCCGCATAGACGGCTGGCATTTCGACGTGGGCTACCGCGCTCAGGTGCGGCAGCAGGTGATAGCGCTGAACGATGAAGCCGAAGCGCTCGCGCCGCAACTGCGCGAGTGCATCGGCGTCGAGCTCGCGCGTGTCGATGCCCCCGATCCGATAGATACCGGCACTCGGCTGATCCAGGCCGCCGAGGATGTTCATCAGTGTCGATTTGCCGGAGCCGGACGTACCGACGATGGCAACGAACTCGCCCGCGTCGATCGACAAATCGATGTTTTTCAGCACGACGACTCCGGTCTCGCCGGCGGGAAAATGTCGAGCGACGTCGACGAGTTGGAGCAGCGGCGCGGTCATCGTCAGTGCCCTGCGCCAGCAGCGGAGTCCGCCACTTGCGTCGCATCCCCGATGACGACGAGTTCGCCGGCCTTCAATCCCTCGCGCACCTCGACCTTCACGTTGTTGTTGAGTCCGATACTCACCTGGCGCGTGACGACCTTGTCGTCGGCGCCGAGCACACGCACCGCATAGCGCCCGTCCGGTGCCTTCGCGCCAAGCGCGGCGGCGGGGATGATCAATGCCTCGCGCGCCGTACCCAGCAGCACGCCGACTTGAGCCGTCATCGAGATACGTAGCCGATGGTCGGGGTTCGGCACCTCGAACAGCGCGTTATAGAACACCGCGGTGTTCGGCTTGGTCGAGCCTCCCGTGCCGCCAGTCGCGCTTTGCGTATCGAGGAAGTTTTGCGGCGCGGGCTCGATGGCGCGCAGCTTGCCGTAGTAGCGCTTGTCGGGTTCCCCGAGGATCGTGAAATACGCCGTCTGGTTCGGATGCACGAGAATGACGTCCGCTTCCGATATCTGCGCTTTGACGGTCATCGTGTCGAGATCGGCAAGTTTCAGGATGACCGGCGCCTGCTGTTGCGCGATCACAGTCTGACCTTCCTGCGTCACGATCGCGACGACTTCGCCATCGATGGGCGCAACGATTCGCGTATAGCCCAGATTCGCTTGCGCGGTTTCCGTCTCGATGCGGGCCGCGCGAATCTGAGCGTCGAGCGACGCGAGATTCGCGCGCTGGACGTCGCGCGCCGCCTTCGCGGTGTCATATTCCTGGCGGGAAGTCGAATCATTGGGCAGCAATTGCTGCTGACGGCGAAACGCGCGTTCGGC
The DNA here is from genome assembly GCA_966421005.1 of uncultured Paraburkholderia sp. Classification (GTDB taxonomy): domain Bacteria; phylum Pseudomonadota; class Gammaproteobacteria; order Burkholderiales; family Burkholderiaceae; genus Trinickia. The sequence goes on along the minus strand of CBJLAJ010000098.1, from coordinate 19,163 downwards.
CTGTTCGAGCGACGCGGCCGTCGAGCGCCTTTGCGCGGCGAGATTTTGCTCGTTGGTTTGCGCTTGGCGCAGCGCATTCCGGGATAGTACGGGGTCGATTTCGGCGAGCCATTGTCCCTTCTCGACCTTGTCGCCCAGTTTCACCTTCAGCGATTTGAGCTGGCCGGATACCTGTGCGCCGACGTCGACTTGTCTGAACGCATGCAGCACGCCCGTCGCCAATACCGCGTGCTCGATGTCCGAGCGTTCGACTTTCGCGGTGAGGTACGCCGGACGTTTGGCGGACCCCGACGCACGCCACCCGAGCGCAGCAACGACAGCGAGGACAAGGACGACGGCGACATAGCGCCAGCGGCGGGAGGATCGATTCTTTGCGGCGTGCATCTGCGCAATTCAACGTACCGAAATTGAAAGGCGCGGATTGTAGATCGGAAAGCGGGCCCATCGGTGTATGGGCCGACTTTTTGGGCACCGACTGCCCCTTACTTACACCGCTTCACGCTCGGACGCCCACTTATCGCGCCGAGGCGGGTGATAAGACCGCAGTTTCGAGATGAGCGCATCGGGTTGCGCATCGATCTGCAAAATATCCAGATACGCGCGCTGCATGAACCCTTCGTTCACCGTGTGCTCCAGCATGGAAACGAGCGGTCGATAATATCCATCGATATCGAGCAGCCCGATTCCTTTCGCGTGATAGCCGAGCTGAGCCCAGGTGAAGACCTCGAACAGCTCCTCGAGCGTGCCCGCGCCGCCCGGCAGTGCGACGAACGCATCGGACAGGTCGGCCATCATCTTCTTGCGCTCGTGCATGTCCGCGACGACATGCAGCTCGCTCAAACCCGTGTGTCCGACTTCCTTCTCGAGCAGCAACTGCGGAATGACGCCTACCGCCCGTCCTCCGGCCTCGAGCACCGCGTCGGCAATGGTGCCCATCAGCCCCACGCGGCCGCCGCCGAAGACGAGCGAGCAGCCGGCTTCGACGAGCGCCCGGCCGAACGCCTGCGCTGCTTCGACATAGACGGGACGCGTACCGAGCGACGAGCCGCAATAGACGCAAATCGACTTCAAACTCATGCTCAGGCTTCCTTGCCGACGGTTTTGGGCAGCGCATCGCGCGGCGGCAGGTAGTCGTGGAATTCACGTCTCGGCAGCGTGCCCGAGACGAGATCGTCGAAGAGCTGCCGCGAGCGGCCCCGCAGATACGGCGCCATGATCGAAATGACATGCACGCTGACCTGATACAGCTCGACGCGAATCGCCTCTTGATCGTTGTATTTGCGCGGGTGCATGACGAACTGATAGGACAACCAATAAGTGGCGATGACACCCATGTTCGTCGCGATGACCTGAATTTCTTCGGGGGTGGCGACCATTTCGTCGTCGGCCACGAGCAGCTCGCACATCTCGCGCGCGAAGCGGACCTTGTGGCTGATGATCTGCTTGAAATGCGTTTCGAGCGTGCGATTGCGCGCGAGCAGATCGTTGAGATCCCGGTACAGGAAACGGTACTGCCACATGAAATCGGCCATGTACTGCAGATACGACCAGGTTTCGTCGATGGTCGGACGATGATCGTCGGGCAGCCGCAAACGCTTTTCGATCGCTTGCTCGAACTGCGCGAAGATGCTGTTGATGATGTCGTCCTTGTTGCGGAAGTGATAGTAGAGATTGCCTGGGCTGATTTCCATCTCTTCCGCGATCGTCGTCGTCGTGACGTTCGGCTCGCCAATCTCGTTGAAGAGCTTCAGCGATAACTCGAGGATCCGTTCGCGGGTGCGGCGGGGAGTTTTGGCTTCCATGTCGTCCGGCCCAGTGGCGCCAGGCAATACGCGGCCCCACGCGGGACCCGTATGTCGTCTTGCCCGGCTTTGGTTGTATGTATCGGATGTAGTGGGCCGATTATAAACTGCTCGTTCTCGTCTTCGACCGGCCTTCGGGTTTTCATGGAGCACGATCGTTCGTTTTTATGAGATAAGCGGTTCAACGATGAACTGTTCGCTCACTGGCGACCGAGTGGATATGCCGCTCAGGCGAGGAAAAGCCGCCGCACCCACTGAGCGATGAGCGGACCGACAAGAAGGCCCCAGGTAAGCACGCAGACGACGAGCGCGACGGTCACCGCGGCGCTGCCGAGGTCCTTGGCCCGTCGCGACAACTCGTGCCGTTCGAGCGAGATGCGATCGATGGCTGCTTCGACGCTCGAATTGAGGAGCTCGACGATGAGCACGAGCAGCACTGAGCCGATCAGCAAAACGTGGGAGACCGCGTCCACCGGCATGGCGATACCGATCGGCACGAGCAGCGCCGCGAGCGTGAGTTCCTGCCTGAACGCGCTTTCCTCGCGGATGGCGACCTGAAACCCGTTCAGCGAGTTTTTAAGCGCGTGCCAGGCCCGGGTGAGCCCGCGATTGCCCTTATAGGGGTTGAACGGCAGCGGCGCGAGCGGGTCGTCGGGCCCGAGCGGCTCGTGCGCCTCGGGCGGATCGCCAGGCCGAAGCGGCTCGTCGCGTTTCATGCGGCTGCGCTTTGCTCGCGCCAGGGCGCATGCGAAAGCGGCTTCAGATGCGCCGCGAACTGCTCGGAAGCGGCGCGCCACGAAAAGCGCTCGGCCCACGCGCGCGCGTCGGCGCGATCGATCTTCAGCGCATCGAGACACGCTTCGCGCAAGTCCTCGTTCATTGCACCGGCGCCGCCGTCGCCGAGGACATCGATCGGTCCCGTCACCGGATAGGCGGCCACGGGCGTGCCGCAGGCGAGCGATTCGAGCAGCACGAGCCCGAACGTATCGGTGCGGCTCGGGAAGACGAAGACATCGGCCGCGGCATAGACCTTGGCGAGCTCGGCCTGCGTCAGCACGCCGAGGTAGTTCACCTCGGGATAGCGCGATTTCAGTTCGGCAAGCGCCGGTCCTTCGCCCGCGACCCATTTCGAGCCGGGCAAATCGAGCTTCAGAAACGCTTCGACGTTTTTTTCGATGGCGACGCGGCCCACATAGAGAAAGATCGGCCGCGCGGTATTGAGGACCTTGGATTCCATCGGATGGAAGATATCGAGATCGACGCCGCGCGTCCAGAGCACGACGTTCGTGAAGCCATAACGTTCGAGGTCGGATTTCACGACGGGCGTCGGCGCCATCACGGCGAGCGAGGGCCGGTGGAACCAGTGGAGGAAACGATAGGTGAATGCCGCGGGCAACGCAAAGCGCGCTTCCACGTATTCGGGAAAGCGCGTGTGATAGGCCGTGGTGAACGGCAGTCCGTGCTTGATGGCATAACGTCGCGCGGCGAGCCCGAGCGGACCTTCGGTCGCGATGTGCAGCGCGTCGGGCGCGAACTCGTCGATGCGGGCGTGAAGGCGCCGGCGCGGAAAGAGCGAGAGGCGGATCTCCGGATAGGTCGGGCAGGGCACCGTGCGGAATTCGAGTGGCGTGACGAGTTCGACGCGGTGGCCGAGTTCGGTCAGCTCGCGCGTCGTGTTCTTCAACGTGCGAACGACGCCGTTGACCTGCGGCTCCCAAGCATCGGTCACGATCATGATTTTCATGCGAAGAGTCTCCGGTCCGGATCTCGGACAGTGCGGGGATCGAGACGCGTCAGGCCGTTGCCTTGGCCTTGCGCGAATGAACGTGGGGCGAGCGCATGACGGTCCAATAGACCACGCGCAACTCGCCTTCGAGGGTTTCGACGAGCGCCGAAAGGCTTTCGACCCAATCGCCGTCGTTGCAGTAGACGAGGCCATCGACATCGCGAATCTCGGCCTTGTGGATGTGGCCGCAGACGACGCCGTCGCAGCCGCGCCGCCGCGCTTCGTCGACCATCACGTGCTCGAACGACGAAATGAAGTTGACCGCGTTCTTGACCTGATGCTTCAGATACTGCGAGAGCGACCAGTACTGGAAGCCGAAGCGGCTGCGAATGCGGTTGAACCACCGATTGAGCACGAGGATTGCCGTATAGGCGGTATCGCCCAGATAAGCGAGCCACTTCGCATGCTGAATGACGCCGTCGAAAAGATCGCCGTGCACGATCCACAGGCGCTTGCCGGCAAGCGTCGTATGAAATGCCTCGCCGCGCACCTGAATGTCGCCAAATGCGAGATCGCAGAACTGTCGCGCGCCTTCATCGTGGTTGCCCGGGATGTAGACGACCTGGGTGCCTTTGCGCGCCTTGCGCAGAATTTTTTGGACAACGTCGTTATGCGCCTGCGGCCAGTACCACCCCTTTTTGAGCTGCCAGCCGTCGATGATGTCGCCGACGAGATAGAGGTATTCGGAGTCGTTGTGACGCAGGAAATCGAGCAGATAGTTCGCTTGACAGCCGCTCGAGCCCAGGTGGATGTCCGAGAGCCAGATCGTCCGGTAACGATGGGGTTTGTCGACATCGTCGTCCTGCCCGCTGGCGTCCGTTTCGCGCGCCGCCTCGTGCGTTCCCGCCGATACGCCGCCGGGCGCCGAGGGATGGAAGGGAACGGCATCGACGCTCGCGCCGAGCTGCCGAAGGAGGGAAGTCGCGGCCGTCGTACGGTCCATGGCTTCTCGCGTCGAGTTGGACATTCGCCCATTGCGCCACGCGAGCGTGACTGCAACATGACAGTCACGGGAAGTTCTTATTACGGGTTCGGCGGGCCGGACGTTTCGGCGGCGGCCGGCGCGGAGCCGGGCGCCTCTTCGCGCGCGATTTCGACGATGCGCGTACCCGCCATGCGGTCATGGGGGAACTGCCGGCCGGAGTCGAGCCGCGCCGCGGCGGCCCAGAGCAGGAACCAGACGGCCGTTGCGCCGAGCGTGGCCGGCAGCGGCAACGAGAAGACCGGGTGCAGCGCAAGCGGGGGCAGGAACCAAAGCCAGCCCAGGCCGTAGCGGGCCAGGGCCCGGGCCGGGCCGACCGGCTCGCCGCGCGGCCCGACGAGGCGCAGGCGCCACGTTTTCATCGGCAGCGTTTGACCGCCGTGCGTCCAACACCAGACGAAATACACGCCGACGACGAGCGCGAGCCAGACGAAGAGCAGATGGCGATGCGTGAGGCCGCTGCGTTGCTGCGTCAGCGTGCCGAACAGATAGCCCGCGAAGAACACGATGCCGAAGAGCAGCAACGCCTCGTAGACAAGCGATGCAAGGCGGCGGCGAATACTGGGCGGCGAGGGCAGCGGATGCATGCGGTGTGCGAGCGCTTCGGCCGGCGCGTCAGGCGCCGCGGAAGATCGAAGGCGCCTCGGAGGGCGAAAGCGGCGTGGGCGTGGCCGGTACGCCGCTTGCCGGTGCGGGCGGCGTGGAAGCGGCGCCCGACGCGGCGGCAGCACTGGCGGCTGCGGCGCCGCTCGTCGGCACCGAGGCCTCCGCGAGCCTGTTGATGCCGTGGATCTCGCTCTTGAGACCCGAGGGCGGCGCGCTGACGACGGTCGGCCGCCGCTTGCGCTCCAGCGCGGCAAGCCGTGCTTTCTGTTCGGGCGAGAGCTCCTGATAGGCCTTCCAGGCTTTTTGGCGCGCTTGCGGCGGTAGCGCCTTCGAGACCTGGTAGTTCTCGCGTGCGACGCGGCGCTGCTCGGGCGTCATGCCGACCCACTGTTCCATCCGTTCATGGAGCCTTTTTTGCGCTTCGGGCGACATCTTCGCGAAACGCGACGCGATCTTGATCCATTTGCGCTTGCGCTCGTCGCTGAACCTGTCCCATTCCGCCGCGAACGGCGCGAGCGCCTCATGTTGCTCGGCGCTCAAGTGCGACCATGAAAGCGGGTTGTTGTCGACGAGCGGCGCCAGTTCGATGGCGAGCGTCGCCGTGGGCGGCGCGCTCGCCGGCGCGCCCGCCGGTCGGACAGCGGGCGGCTGGCCGAAGAAGCGGGGATAGGTTGCTCCGAACACCACGGCCGACGCGATCGCACAGGCGAACACGACGGCCAGGCCGCGCTTGTAGCTCACGCCGGTCTCCTCCTGCACATGCCGTCAACGAGCTCGCGAGAGATAGGCGTTGAAGCCGTGGTCGAGGTACGCGTTGAGCGGAAGCTCGTCGTTCAGCATGGCTGCATCGATATCGGCGAGCTCGGCGGCGCGCTGCAAGTTTTCCCAGTAAGCGATGACGGCCACGCCTCCAACCAGTGCGAGGATCGGCAAAATGCGCATGAAACGGCGCAGCGGCGGCACGCGCCGCTCGGGCAGGGTGGCGCGCTGCAGCCCGAAGGCCGCGCCCGCGGGGGCGAGCACCGGCGCGAAGGCGCGCGCGACGGCCGCTTCGGGTTTCTTGCGCGCGAGCGCGACACGCCGCGCGGCGGCGAGTTTGTTGACTGTCGTGGCGGGCAAGCTGGCCGCATTTTCGTCGAGCGCGTGACAGATCTTGTGCGCAAACTCGAACTCGTTGGTTTCGGGAGCGGAGCTCATAGCGTGATTCCTTTGGCCTTGAGCGCGGCCGCCAGTGCATGCGTGGCCCTCGAACAGTGCGTCTTCACACTGCCTTCGGAACAACCCATGGCGGCGGCAGTCTCGGCGACATCCATATCTTCCCAGTAACGCATGAGAAACGCTTCCCGTTGACGCGCCGGTAATTTTTGGATTTCCGCGTCGATGAGCGCAAGCACTTGATCGCGCTCGAGCCTTTCCTGGCTGCTTTCCGAGCCGCTCGTGTGCTCCTGGCCCTCGATGGTCTCCAGCGGGTCGAAATCCTCGTCCTCGGCATTGCCGAACGACGAAAAAAGGCTCACCCAGGTATTCCGGACTTTCTGTCGACGAAAATGGTCGTGCGTTACGTTTTGGAGAATACGCTGAAACAGCAACGCAAGCTCGGCGATCGGTCTGTCGCCATATTTTTCGGCGAGCTTGATCATCGCGTCCTGCACGATGTCGAGGGCGGCATCGTCGTCGCGCACGGCGTAGACGGTCTGCTTGAACGCGCGTCTTTCGATGCTCGTCAGGAAATCAGCGAGTTCCTTTTCTGATGCCATCCCTGGGGAAGCGGCGCTCTACGCGCGCACGCCGTGTAATCGATTGAAAAAATGTCGCAAAACCCGCGGATGCTAGCAAACTTTTCGGGGCCATGGGGCACTTATGGCCGCCCGGCATGGCCGCAACGGGGCCGTAACAATGCGTCAGGACTGCCTGCTCCCTGCATGGGCCGTGCCTGGAGCGCAATTTTCGCTTGACCGCGCGGCCCACAACCGCTAACGTTTCCGGTTCGCAACATAAGTGACTTGTCTTTTTGAGGCGGGCCCATGAAGTCCGCCAGTCAAACTGGACGCGCCGCTTGAACCCGAGCCACAAGCCCGGCAGAGAGCACCCGATCAATTTTTTGCCGAAAATTCGAAAGGTGAATGATGAATATGCCCAGCGCGGAATTCTCCACGTCGGATACCACTCCTTCCCATGAAGCCTCGTCGATAGGCGCCACCGTGCTCATGCGCGCGCTGGCCGACGAAGGCGTCGAAGTGCTCTGGGGTTATCCCGGCGGCGCAGTGCTCTACATCTACGACGAACTGTATAAGCAGGACAAGGTTCAACACGTGCTCGTGCGTCACGAGCAGGCCGCGGTCCACGCGGCGGACGGCTATGCGCGTTCGACCGGCAAGGTTGGCGTATGCCTCGTGACCTCGGGCCCGGGCGTGACCAATGCCGTCACCGGCATCGCCACGGCCTACATGGATTCGATTCCGCTCGTCATCATCAGCGGTCAGGTGCCCACCGCCGCGATCGGCCAGGATGCGTTCCAGGAATGCGACACGGTCGGCATCACGCGTCCTTGCGTGAAGCACAACTTCCTCGTGAAGGACGTGCGCGAGCTCGCGGCCACGGTCAAGAAGGCGTTTTTCATCGCGCGCACGGGCCGCCCCGGGCCGGTGCTGATCGATATTCCGAAAGACATCTCGAAAACACCGTGCGAGTACGAGCCCGTGAAGAGCGTCGCATTGCGCTCGTACAACCCGGTGACGAAAGGCCATTCGGGGCAGATTCGCAAGGCCGTCTCGCTGCTGTTGTCGGCCAAGCGCCCTTATATCTACACGGGCGGCGGTATCGTGCTGGCCGATGCGGCGCGCGAGCTCAACCAGTTCGCCGATCTGCTCGGCTATCCGGTGACGAACACGCTGATGGGCCTCGGTGCGTATCGCGCGAGCGACAAGAAATTCCTCGGCATGCTCGGCATGCATGGCACGTACGAAGCCAATATGGCGATGCAGAACTGCGACGTGCTGATCGCGATCGGCGCGCGGTTCGATGACCGCGTGATCGGCGATCCCCAGCATTTCTCGTCGCGTCCGCGCAAGATCATTCACGTCGATATCGACCCTTCGTCGATCAGCAAACGCGTGAAGGTCGACATCCCGATCGTTGGCGATGTGAAAGAGGTGCTCAAGGAACTCATCGAGCAGCTCCAGCACGCGGAGCATGGGCCCGATACGCAGGCGCTCGCCCAATGGTGGAAAGAAATCGAGGCCTGGCGCGAGAAGGACTGCCTCAAGTATGACCGCGCGAGCACGATCATCAAGCCGCAATACGTCGTCGAAAAGCTGTGGGAGCTGACGGACGGCAACGCATTCGTCTGCTCGGACGTCGGCCAGCACCAGATGTGGGCCGCGCAGTTCTATCGCTTCGACAAGCCGCGCCGCTGGATCAACTCGGGCGGTCTCGGCACGATGGGCTTCGGGCTGCCGGCCGCGATGGGCGTCAAGATGGCGCACCCCGAGTCCGAGGTCGTCTGCATCACGGGCGAAGGCTCCATCCAGATGTGCATCCAGGAACTGTCGACCTGCAAGCAGTACGACACGCCCGTCAAGATCATTTCGCTGAACAACCGTTATCTGGGCATGGTTCGCCAGTGGCAGCAGATCGAATACAGCAAGCGCTATTCGCATTCGTATATGGATGCGCTGCCCGATTTCGTGAAGCTCGCCGAAGCGTATGGCCATGTCGGCATTCGCGTCGAAAAGACGGCGGATGTGGAACCCGCTTTGAAGGAGGCGCTGCGTCTCAAGGATCGCACCGTGTTTCTAGATTTCCAGACCGATCCAACAGAAAACGTCTGGCCGATGGTTCAAGCCGGGAAAGGCATCTCGGAGATGCTGCTCGGCGCCGAGGACCTCTAACGACGGCTCGCGCCGCGCGCGGCTCGCGTTCATCCGCACGCCTTCACGAAAGGCGAGAAGCGGGGGCGCGAAAGCGGCGGCACGGCTTCGCATCGACATCTGGATAAAACGGGAAACACGACAATGAGACACATCATCTCCGTCCTGCTGGAAAACGAACCGGGTGCGCTTTCGCGCGTCGTCGGTCTTTTTTCGGCTCGCGGCTACAACATCGAAACCTTGACGGTGGCGCCGACCGAGGATCGCTCGCTCTCGCGCCTGACCATCGTCTCCATTGGCTCGGACGACGTGATCGAACAGATCACGAAGCACTTGAACCGCCTGATCGAGGTGGTGAAGGTGGTCGACTTGACCGAAGGCGCCCACATCGAGCGCGAGCTGATGCTGATCAAGGTGCGCGCGGTGGGCAAGGAGCGTGAAGAAATGAAGCGGATGGCGGACATTTTCCGCGGCCGCATCATCGATGTAACCGAGAAGACCTACACGATCGAGCTGACAGGCGCGAGCGACAAGCTCGACGCCTTCATCGAGGCGCTCGATACGACGGTCATCCTCGAGACGGTCCGAACGGGCAGCTCGGGCATCGGCCGCGGCGAGCGGATATTGAAGGTCTGAGGACAGTACGACCGGTGCCTTGCGCGCGAAGGCGGGGCACCGCCCAGCAGTTCATTGAATAGAATCGATCAAGCGAAGGAACGAACATGAAAGTTTTCTACGATAAAGACGCCGACCTCTCCCTCATCAAAGGCAAGGATGTCACGATCATCGGCTACGGCTCGCAAGGCCATGCCCACGCGCTGAACCTCAAGGACAGTGGCGTGCGCGTGACGGTCGGCCTGCGCCGCGGCGGTGCATCGTGGAAGAAGGCCGAAGGCGCTGGCCTCACGGTCAAGGAAGTGGCTGAAGCCGTGAAGGGCGCGGACGTCGTCATGATGCTGCTGCCCGACGAGCAGATCGCCGAGGTCTACAAGAACGAAGTGCACGCGAACATCAAGGAAGGCTCGGCGCTCGCCTTCGCGCACGGCTTCAACGTGCATTACGGCCAGGTGATTCCGCGCGCCGATCTCGACGTGATCATGATCGCGCCGAAGGCTCCGGGCCACACCGTGCGTGGCACGTACTCGCAAGGTGGCGGCGTGCCGCACCTGATCGCTGTGGCACAGGACAAGTCGGGCGCGGCGCGCGATATCGCGCTCTCGTACGCGGCGGCCAACGGCGGCGGCCGTGCCGGCATCATCGAAACGAATTTCCGCGAAGAAACCGAGACGGATCTCTTCGGCGAGCAGGCCGTGCTGTGCGGCGGTACCGTCGAACTGATCAAGGCCGGTTTCGAAACGCTCGTGGAGGCCGGTTACGCGCCGGAGATGGCTTACTTCGAGTGCCTGCACGAGCTCAAGCTCATCGTCGACCTGATCTACGAGGGCGGCATCGCGAACATGAACTACTCGATCTCGAACAACGCCGAGTACGGCGAGTACGTGACGGGGCCGCGCGTCGTCACGGAAGAGACGAAGAAGGTCATGAAGGATGTGCTCAAGGACATCCAGACGGGCGAGTATGCGAAGAGCTTCATCCTCGAAAATCGTGCCGGCGCGCCGACGCTGCAGTCGCGCCGCCGCCTCATGGCCGAGCACCAGATCGAGCAGGTCGGCGAGAAGCTGCGCGCGATGATGCCCTGGATCGCGAAGAACAAGCTCGTCGACCAGTCGAAGAACTGAGTACCGAGTCCCGCGGCAATGGCGGACCTTCTTCGGCGCATCGCTGAAAAAGGTCCGCGCGCGAAAGCAATGCGCAACATCTGAAGCCGTCCCGCGCGTCGTGCGCCGGACGGCTTTTGCTATCCTACGGTTTTACAAAAAGACTGAAACGATCCATGAATTACCCTCATCCGATCATCGCGCGCGAAGGCTGGCCATTCATCGCGATTGCCGCTGTCATTGCGCTCGTGATCCATGCGGTCGCAGGGTTCGGCGTGGCGTGGCTCTTCTGGCTGCTGCTCGTCTTCGTCGTGCAATTTTTCCGCGATCCGCCGCGGCCGATTCCGAGCGAGCCCAATGCCGTGCTCTGTCCCGCGGATGGCCGTATCGTCGCGGTCGAGACGACGCTCGATCCCTACGTCGGTCGCGAAGCGCTCAAGATCAGCGTGTTCATGAACGTCTTCAACGTGCATTCGCAACGCTCGCCTGTGGACGGCGCTATCTCCAAGGTCGAGTATTTTCCGGGCGCCTATTTGAACGCCGCTGTCGATAAAGCCTCGCTCGAAAACGAGCGCAACGCGGTGGTCATCCAGACGGCGAGCGGCCATACGGTCACTGCCGTGCAGATCGCGGGTCTCATCGCGCGGCGCATTCTCTGCTACGTCCATGCAGGCGAGCCGCTTGCGCGCGGACAGCGCTACGGGTTCATCCGCTTCGGTTCGCGCGTCGACGTCTATTTGCCGCTCGGCAGCCGCGCCCGTGTTTCGATCGGCGAGAAGGTGTATGCCTCCTCGACGATTCTCGCCGAGCTGTGAACCTGGCCCGAGGAGAGTTCGATGGCCGCATTCAAACCGCGTCGCCCGCGCGCCGGCAAATCGGCGCTGCCGCGGCCGTTTCGCCAGCATAAGTTGTTCGCCGCTCAGGCCCACAAGGACGGCTCGTTGGGAGACGCCGGGTCGGGCGCCCCCGCGCCGGCCGAAAGGCGCCGCGCGGCGCGCCAGCAATTCCTGCGCAAGCGCGGCATCTATTTGCTGCCGAACGCATTTACGACAGCTGCGCTTTTTTGCGGGTTCTTCGCTGTCGTGCAGGCGATGAACGTGCGCTTCGAAATCGCGGCCATCGCCATTTTCGTGGCGATGGTGCTCGACGGCATGGATGGGCGCGTTGCCCGCATGACGCATACCCAAAGCGCATTCGGCGAGCAGTTCGACAGTCTGTCGGATATGGTCTCGTTCGGCGTGGCGCCGGCGCTCGTCATGTACGAGTGGATTTTGAAAGATCTGGGCCGGTGGGGGTGGCTGGCAGCGTTCGTCTACTGCTCGGGCGCGGCGCTGCGGCTCGCGCGCTTCAACACGAATATCGGCGTCGTCGACAAGCGCTTCTTCCAGGGCTTGCCGAGTCCAGCCGCGGCCGCGTTGATTGCGGGCTTCGTCTGGCTTGCGACCGACAATCGCGTGCCGCTCAAACTGGTTTGGCTGCCGTGGGTGGCGTTCGGTCTCACGGTCTATGCCGGTGTGACGATGGTCTCGAATGCGCCGTTTTACAGCGGCAAGGCGCTGGATGTGCGGCACCGCGTGCCGTTCGCGGCCATCTTGCTTGTCGTCATGGCGTTCGTGCTGGTTTCGTCCGATCCGCCGTTGATGCTGTTCGGCCTTTTCGTGCTCTACGGTCTTTCCGGGTACGCGTTCTGGTCCTATCTGGCACTGCGTCGCCGCGCCAATCCCGCGCGTTCGGCCCCGCACGACTGATCTGCACAAAGGTCCCGGGCGCGCTTGGCCCGGGGCGCTGCGCGGGCGATTGCACCTTTTCGCGAATGCCGCTATATTCGGCGACATGCCGAAATTCGCATTTCCCCTCCTGTCGTTTCTAGCCGGTGCGCCGCTATGCGGCCTAGCGCCGGCGCTCGCGCGCCTACCGCGCTGACCGTTTTCGCCCCCGTCTGCCTCGTTCGTTGTTCGGCGTCGCCAGCGGTGGTGACCACGCCCGAATTCCCTATTTCGAACGCCCCTTTTCGAACGCACCTATAGATATCGCCCCTGGAGACTGAGATGGCAGACAAGCTGATTATTTTCGACACGACGTTGCGCGATGGCGAGCAGTCGCCGGGGGCGTCGATGACGAAAGACGAGAAGATCCGCATCGCAAGGCAGCTGGAGCGGATGAAAGTCGACGTGATCGAGGCCGGCTTCGCGGCGAGCTCGAACGGCGATTTCGACGCCATCAACGCGATCGCCTCGATCGTCAAGGAAAGTACCGTGTGCTCGCTGGCACGCGCGAACGACAAGGATATCCAGCGTGCCGCCGACGCATTGCGTCCGGCCGAGCATTTCCGTATCCATACGTTTATCGCGACTTCTCCGTTGCACATGGAGAAGAAGCTGCGCATGACGCCCGAGCAGGTCTACGAACAAGCCCGCCTTGCGGTGCGATTCGCGCGCAAATTCACGAACGATGTCGAGTTCTCGCCCGAGGACGGCAGCCGCTCCGACATGGACTTCCTCTGTCGCGTGCTCGAAGCGGTGATCGACGAAGGCGCAACCACGATCAATATTGCCGATACCGTCGGCTACGGCGTGCCGGAACTCTACGGCAACCTCGTCAAGACCCTGCGCGAACGCATTCCGAATTCGGACAAGGCCGTGTTCTCGGTCCATTGCCATAACGACCTCGGCATGGCGGTCGCGAATTCGCTCGCGGGGGTGAAGATCGGCGGCGCGCGTCAGGTCGAATGCACGATCAACGGCCTGGGCGAGCGCGCGGGTAATACCGCACTCGAGGAAATCGTGATGTCGGTCAGGACGCGCAAGGACTACTTCGGTCTCGAGCTTGGCGTCGATGCGACGCAGATCGTGCCCGCTTCGAAGCTCGTCTCGCAGATCACGGGCTTCGTCGTGCAGCCGAACAAGGCCGTGGTGGGCGCCAACGCGTTCGCTCACGCGTCCGGGATCCACCAGGACGGTGTGCTCAAGGCGCGCGATACGTACGAGATCATGCGCGCGGAAGATGTGGGCTGGTCCGCCAACAAGATCGTGCTGGGCAAACTGTCGGGCCGCAACGCATTCAAGCAGCGCTTGCAGGAACTGCATGTGACGCTCGACAGCGAAACGGAGCTCAATGCGGCGTTTGCGCGCTTCAAGGAACTCGCGGACCGCAAGGCGGAGATCTTCGACGAGGACATCATCGCGATCGTTTCGGAGGAATCCGCCGAGGCGCAGGAGCGCGAGCACTACAAGTTCGTGTCGCTTTCGCAGCGCTCGGAGACAGGCGAGCGGCCGCATGCGCGCATCGTGGTGTCCGTGGGCGGCAAGGAAGTCGTGGGCGAGGCCGACGGCAATGGTCCTGTCGACGCGACGCTCAATGCGATCGAAGCGCAGGCCGCGAGCGGCTCCGAACTCTTGCTGTACTCGGTGAATGCGATCACGACGGGCACGCAGGCGCAAGGCGAAGTGACGGTACGGCTGTCGAAGAGCGGGCGCATCGTGAACGGTGTCGGTACCGATCCCGACATCGTCGCGGCCTCGGCGAAAGCCTATATCTCCGCACTCAACAAGCTCTACTCCGGAACGGAGAAGATGAACCCGCAGCTGTGATGGATGTGCGCGGCGCTCTCGAGCGCGGCTTGAAGCGGTAACCGCAGGCCCTCTTCGCAGAGGGCCTCGTTTTTTCCGCGGCACGCCGCGAAAGCGTCATCGATGCGCGGCTATGGTGGCAAGGATCAGCAGAATGAAGCCGACTACCGCAACGGCCGCGTGAATGACCACAATACCCTTGGGCAGCGCCAGACGCTTCCAGTGGTAACTGAGGTTCATGAAGACGCCGCCCGCGGCGGCCAGGACGAACAAGATAATGGCGCCTATCGCGAGGCCAGGCACGCCGACCGTCGCCGCGGCATAAATGAGCAACGTAACGGCCGCAGCTGCCAAGACGCCGTGCAGCATGGCCAGTGCGGTAGGCGGGTAGTCCTTACCGGCGAAACGCATGCCGGCCATGACCAATCCGCCTAGCGCCGTAATGACCAGAAGCACCGTTGCGGTGAGCAGAGTTCGATACGGCTCCATCGCGACCTCCTGAAGGGCTGCGCGTGCCTTTTAGGGAGCAATCCGCATGCCCACCGCGAAAGAAACGAGCGCGCATGGAGCATGCCACGCGCGCCGACCTCAGAGTCCGAAGCGATGACGGTCGGGCTCGTGTAGCGGATCTGGTGTCTTCTGGGTCAGCCGCAAGATGCCGGCATCGTCGAAATAAAAGCTGTACATCATGTACCAGACGTTTGCCTCCAGATAACGATAGGTCCAGACCTCGCGCTTCATAAGCGGAAAGTAGGAGGTCTCGACCGGCCGGCCGAAGTTGACGAGCACATCGCGCCGGGTCCATTGACCGATCTGTGCCTTGTAGAACTCGTTCTCCTGGAGCACCTGCCGCAGGCTCTGGACTTTGCCCGTCGGGTCGACGTCGGCGGCCATCGTGATTTCGCCCATCGGCTGAGTGGGCCACATCAGACGTTTGCCACCGCCGGGCAGATCGTAGATTTCGCGCGGCGGCCCGAACCGCGCGACAACTGCCGATTGGTCCTGGCCGGGCTGAAAGTGCTCCCACGGCGGCACGCATCCGGCCAAGAGCGCCGCGGCCGCCAGCGCGGCGTAAAGACGCTTTCGCATCGACATGAGGATCCTCCGTTTGCCCCGTATTTCGCCAGCAGTTCATGGCATCGCGCCTTCGCGCGTTCCAGCGGCGTTTTATCACGGGTTTGGCCAGCGTGCACAGGCGAGCGCCCTATGCTTGCAGCGCGACGCCGCTAGCCCTATGATCCGCGCTTCGATCGATTTCGAGCAAGAGGAAAAGGAACCCATGATCCAATGGATGGCCCGCGTGGCAGTGGCAACCGTGGCTGGGGTGTGGGCGCTCGCGGCCACGGCGGCGGGCCCGGCAGGCGAGCCGGTGAAGCTGGCGTTGATCGAGGGTATGTCGGGGCCGTTCGCCGATGCGGGCGCGGCGGTCGAGCGCAATCTGCGCTTCGGCGTCGAGCGCGTGAATCAGCGCGGCGGCGTCATACTGGCCGACGGCGCTCACCCGCTCGAGCTCGTCGTGCTGGACAGCCGCGGCAGTGTCGAACAAGCGCTCATCGGAGAGCGGATTGCGGCCGATCGGCACATTCCGTTCATCCTGCAAGGCAACAGCTCGACGGTAGCCGCGGCACTCGTCGCGGCTGTCGACAAACAAAACGCGCGCGAGCCGGACAACCGGCAACTGTTTCTCAACTATTCGGCCGACGATCCCGCATTGACCGAAGCAGGCTGCAGCTTCTGGCACTTTCGTTTCGATGCGCACGCCGGCATGCGCATGAACGCGCTCGCGACGGTCATCGCCGGAGACCGCGCAATCAAGAAGGTCTATCTGTTCAACCAGGACTACAGCTTCGGCCACGACGTCAGCACGCTCGCGCGCGCCGCGCTGCGCGAGAAGCGTCCCGATATCGCCATCGTGGGCGACGAATTCCACCCGATCGGCCGAATCAAGGATTTCACACCCTATATCGCCAAGATTCGCGAGAGCGGTGCCGACGCCGTCATCACGGGCAACTGGGGCAACGATCTCACGTTGCTCGTGAAGGCGGCCCGGGAGCAAGGCTTTGCGGGCAAGTTCTATACGTTCTACGGCAACAGCCTCGGCGCGCCGGCCGCGCTCGGCGAGGCTGGCGTCAACCGCGTCCTCGCGGTGGCGGACTGGCATCCGAACGCCGGTGCTTCGGCCCTTTTCCCCGATCGGGCGGCCGGGGCGAATCCGGCCGCCTCCGACGCTTACTACGCGGCTTTTCGAGCTCGGTTTCCGGCCGCGCGCGACGATTACCCCGTCTTGCGCATGGAAATTCTGGTCGAAATGCTCGCCGCGGCGGTTTCGCGTGCGCGCACGACGGGAGCCGACGCCGTCGCCCGGGCGCTCGAGGGCATGGAGTACGAGAGCGGCTTTCAGCACGTCATGATGCGCGCCGACGACCATCAGCTCATCCAGCCCCTTTACGTGATGGCGATGGATAAAGCCGGTACGCCGGGCGTTCGGTTCGACAACGAAGGGTCCGGTTACGGCTTTCGCACGGTTCTCGCGCTGGCGCGTGCGCAGACTGCGCCGCCCACAGTTTGCAAGATGAAGCGGCCCTGAAGCAGCCCGGAGGGCCCCCTTGCAGGACGCGGGGGTAGCCGGGGAAACGGTCTGTGCTAGAATACGCGCTTCGTTTTTGTAGTACCGTTTTTTGGCAGTAGTTTGTCATCACCCCACGGCACGGCCTTTTCTTCCGTGACCGCTTGTTCGTAACAAAGGAAATCACATGTCTGTTGCTGATATCAACAAGTCCGAAGTCGTCGCGAAATTCGCTCGCGCCGCAAACGACACGGGCTCGCCCGAAGTGCAGGTAGCGTTGCTGACCTCGCGCATCAACGAGTTGACCGGCCATTTCAAGTCGCACTCGAAAGATCACCACAGCCGGCGCGGCCTGCTGCGCATGGTGAGCCGCCGTCGCAAGCTGCTCGACTATCTGAAGAACAAAGACGCCGACCGCTACCGTGCGCTGATCGAGCAGCTGGGTCTGCGTAAGTAACCGGCGAAACGTCGTTTTATGCAAGATGCCTGTGTCAGGTTGCTGATGCAGGCATTTTGTTTTTTGTGCCGCGAGGGCGAGGGCGCGGGCCGGCCGCGCGGCAAGTCGTCCCAAGCGGGCGGAGCTTTGTGTCATTCCAGTACGACGCACGCGTGGTTCGCGAGCATGGCGCTGGAATGGCATAACACTTCTCTTCCCGCGGGTGTGTCGGCGCGCCGGCGCGCTTGCCGCCGCTCGAACGAGCGGATTGCGGCGTGCGCGCTGAAGATGAACACAAAAGTGAGAAGGAGTGACCATGTCCATGTTCAATAAGGTCGTCAAGGAATTCAAGTGGGGGCAGCACAACGTGCGCCTCGAAACCGGTGAAGTTGCTCGTCAGGCCACCGGCGCAGTCATCGTCGACGTCGAAGATACCGTCGTTCTCGCCACCGTCGTCGGTGCGAAGACGGCCAAGCCCGGTCAAGACTTTTTCCCGCTGACGGTCGATTACCTCGAAAAGACCTATTCCGCCGGCAAGATTCCGGGCGGGTTCTTTCGCCGCGAAGGTCGCCCTTCCGAGCACGAGACGCTGACTTCGCGCCTGATCGACCGGCCGCTGCGCCCGCTCTTTCCCGAAGGCTTTTACAACGAAGTCCAGGTCGTCATCCACGTCCTGTCGGTGAACCCCGAAATCCCGGCTGACATCCCTGCCTTGATCGGGGCATCCGCCGCGCTCGCCGTCTCGGGCCTGCCGTTCAACGGGCCGGTCGGCGCTGCGCGCGTGGCCTACATCGATAACCAGTACGTGCTGAACCCGACGCGCGCGCAGACGAAGGAGTCGCGTCTGGACCTCGTCGTGGCCGGCACCGAACGTGCCGTGCTGATGGTCGAGTCGGAGGCGGATCAACTGCCCGAAGACGTCATGCTGGGCGCCGTCGTGTTCGGCCACGAGCAGATGCAAACGGCCATCGATGCCATTCACGAACTCGTGCGCGAGGGTGGCAAGCCCGAATGGGACTGGCAGCCGGCCGCCAAGGACGAGGCACTGATCGGCCGCGTGACGGAGCTCGCGAACAGCGAACTCGTCGCTGCCTATCAGCTGCGCAACAAGCAGGCGCGCTCGGCCAAGCTGAAGGAAGTCTATGCCCAGACCGGTGTGAAGCTCGACGAGGAAGCGCTCGCGGCGGGCAAGATGCCGACCGACAAGACGGCCGTCGGCAACATCCTGTTCGACCTCGAGGCGAAGATCGTCCGCAGCCAGATCCTCAACGGCGAGCCGCGCATCGACGGTCGCGATACGCGTACCGTTCGCCCGATCGAAATCCGTACCGGCGTCTTGCCGCGCACGCATGGCTCGGCGCTCTTCACGCGCGGGGAAACGCAGGCGCTCGTCGTCGCCACGCTCGGCACGAAGGGCGATGAGCAGATTATCGACGCGCTTGAAGGCGAATACCGCGAGCGTTTCATGCTCCACTACAACATGCCTCCGTTCGCGACAGGCGAAACGGGGCGCGTCGGCTCGCCGAAGCGGCGCGAGATCGGTCACGGCCGTCTTGCCAAGCGCGCGCTCGTGGCCTGTCTGCCCACGGCCGAAGAGTTCGGCTATTCGATTCGCGTCGTTTCCGAAATCACGGAATCGAACGGTTCGTCGTCGATGGCGTCGGTCTGCGGTGGCTGCCTCGCCCTGATGGATGCCGGCGTGCCGATGAAGGCGCACGTCGCCGGCATCGCGATGGGTCTCATTCTCGAAGGCAACAAGTTCGCCGTGCTGACGGACATCCTCGGCGACGAGGACCACCTCGGCGACATGGACTTCAAGGTGGCCGGCA
>CBJLAJ010000097.1:0-20367 GCA_966421005.1 uncultured Paraburkholderia sp. | reverse complement strand
TCGCTCGTCATCTGGTGTGTCCTCCTGTTCGCTCGCGGCGGCTTCTGGCGCACGCGCCCCGCGGCGCCCATCTCCGCCGGGCAGCTCGACGCTCAAGCCGAGTGGCCCGCCGTCGTGGCGGTGGTACCCGCCCGCAACGAGGCCGATGTGATCGGGCAAGCTGTCGGGACGCTGCTCGCGCAGGAGTATGCGGGGGCGTTTCACGTCATCGTCGTCGACGATCACAGCACCGATGGCACCGCCGATGCGGCGCGCGCCGCCGCGCTCGCGCTCGGCCGGCCCGAGCGGCTCAACGTCATCGAGGCGCAGCCGCTGCCGGCCGGATGGTCGGGCAAGGTATGGGCGCAGTCGCAAGGTATCGCGGCCGTCAAATCGCTGGGCCTGCCCGCGCAATATCTGCTGTTGACCGATGCCGACATCGGTCATCCCCCGGACGCCGTGGCCCAGCTCGTTGCGCGCGCAACGATCGAAGGGCGCGATCTCGTCTCGCTGATGGTTCGCCTGCGGTGCGATTCGTTCTGGGAAAAGGCGTTGATTCCCGCATTCGTCTTCTTTTTTGCGAAGCTCTATCCCTTCGCGTGGGTCAACGATCCGCGCAACAAGACGGCCGCGGCGGCCGGGGGCTGCATGCTCGTCAGCCGCGGCGCGCTCGAAGAGGCGGGCGGCATCGAATCGATCCGCGGGGAACTCATCGACGATTGCAGCCTTGCCGCCCGGATCAAGCACCGCGGCAGCGGCCGGCATCCAATCCGGCTCGACGTGGCGGCGCGCAGCGTGTCGCTTCGGCCTTACGATAGTCCGCGCGAGATCTGGAACATGATCGCGCGCACCGCGTTCACGCAATTGCGTTATTCGTCGTGGCTGCTGGCGGGGACGCTGGTCGGGATGACGCTGATCTATCTTGCGCCGCCCGTGATTGCGCTCGTGCTCGGTGCGCCCGGTTGGCCGGCCTGGCTCGCGTGGGCCGCGATGTGCTGCGCGTATGCGCCGATGCTGCGTTACTACGGGCGCTCGCCCTATTGGGCGCCGGCCTTGCCGCTCGTGGCGCTGTTTTACGTCGGTGCGACGCTTGCTTCCGCCGTGCGCTATTGGCGCGGCAAGGGCGGGCAGTGGAAGGCGCGCGTGCAGGCCCCGGCGCAAGACCGCTGAGCGGCTCTTGGCCGCTGTCCGCGCGGCGCGCGGACGCTCAGCTTACTGCGACAACATCATATAGAGCTGAACGACGACATCCGGCGAAAACGTGAACGGCACCCAGCCATGGCCCGTATGGCGCGCGACGAGCAGGCGATCGCCGTTTGGCTGTTTTTGCACGGCCATGACGGGATTTTTCGTCGAGGCGAAACGCCAGCCGGGCGCGATTGCCGTTGGCGGCTCGGGCGACATCGAGGCGCGGGCGTTTGCAAGCTCCTCGATAAGCTGCCCGATTTGCTCGGGCTGCAACGTCACGGATTGAGCGCCGATGTTGAGCGTGAGCGCGTTTTGCGACGGGCGGCTCACCCGCAGCGCCGGCTTTTTGTCGGCCTCGATATCCGAAGCAGGCGCGGTCGCGGCTTCGGGCGCAGCGGCAGTGGCAGCGGCGAGCGCGGCTTGTGCGAGCCGGTTGAGCTCGTTGATCTGATCGACGCGCACTTCGAGTGCGCCGATCTGTTCGTGAAGGTTCATGCGCGGCAGTGTCCGGAAAGAACTCGCGATTTTACCGGCTCGCTACGCGCATCTCCGCACCGGGGGATGTCGACGTTGTAACAAAATGCACGCGACAAGCAGGGGAGGGGACAGCTACGCCCCGAGATAGCCTGCCGCGCGGAACCAATCGAGCGCGTCATAGAGACCTTCGCGATACGGGCGGGCACGATACCCGAGCTCCCGTTCGGCCTTGGCCGACGTGAAATACATCTTGTTCTTGGCCATTTTCAGGCCGTCGATGGTCACGAACGGCTCCCGACGCGTGAGCTTTGCGACACATTCGGCACCAAACGCGAGGGGATAGAGCGGCCAACGCGGCAAGCTGATCGTGGGGGGCTTGCGCCCCGTACGCGTGGCGATATCGGCGAGCATTTGCTGAAGCGGCAGGTTCTCGCCGCCGAGGATGTACCGCTCTCCAATGCGTCCGTGTTCGAGCGCGAGCAGATGACCCTCGGCGACATCGTCCACATGCACGAGGTTGAGCCCCGTATCCACGAATGCGGGAATTTTGCCGAGAGCCGCTTCCACGATGATGCGTCCCGTCGGCGTCGGCCGTACGTCGCGCGGGCCTATCGGTGTGGATGGATTGACGATGACGGCGGGCAAGCGTTCAGCCGCGATCATCCGCTCGACGGCGCGTTCCGCGAGGACCTTGCTGCGTTTGTAGACGCCGATCGCTTCGTCGGCGCGAAGCGGCGCCGTTTCGTCGGCGATGCGTCCTTCGCGTGTCACTTTCAACGTGGCGACGCTGCTCGTATAGACGATGCGCTCGACACCGGCGGCAAGCGCCGCACGCATCGTCGCTTCGGTGCCTTCCAGGTTCGCGCGTTCGATTTCGCCAGGCTCCGGTGCCCAGAGGCGATAATCGGCTGCCACGTGAAAGAGATACCGGACGCCTTTGAGCGCCTCGCGCATCGATGCCTCGTCGCGCATATCGCCTATGACGATCTCGGCATCGAGGGTTTCAAGGTTCCTGCGCGGACTGGTTGCGCGCACGAGCACGCGCACGTTGAAGCCGCGCTCGATTGCCGCGCGCGCGACGGCCGAGCCGACAAAGCCCGATGCCCCGGTGACGAGCACGAGATCGCCCGTAGTGGCCCTCATCTGACTGGATTCCTCGTTTCATGATTCGCGACGTGGCCTGTCAGCCACGCCGAATCGTGCGATTGTAATCGCAGACGTTGGCCCGAGCGCCAGTCGAATGCTTTGCGCTCATTCGAACGCGAGGACGCCTTGATTGAAGTGTCGAATGAATGTATGCGCCTCGGGGGCCGGCATCGGGCGGGCGAAGCGGTACCCTTGCACGACGCTGCAGCCATGGCGCCGCAAGAAGCTGAGCTGCAGGTCCGTTTCGACACCTTCCGCGACGACGCTAAAGCCGAGCGCGCGCCCGAGCGACAAGATGGCGCGCGCAATGATTTCGTCCTCCTGGTGCACGCCGATTCCGCGCACGAACGACATGTCGAGCTTGAGGCGTTCGGCGCGGAAACGCCGCAGATACGACAGGCTGGAATAGCCGGTGCCAAAGTCGTCGATGGCGATGTCGATATCCATGGCGCGCAAGGCGCGCAATACATCGAGCGAGCCGAGATTGAGCAACGCGCCTTCGGTGATTTCGACCTCGAGCAGCTGCGGCGAGAGCTGGGCCCGCGACAGCGCGCGCTGAACGACCCGCACGATATCGCCGCGCGCGAATTGACGCGGCGAAAGATTGACCGACATGCGCAGGCCCGGCAGGCTTGCCTGCCACGTCTGCGCCTG
Source organism: uncultured Paraburkholderia sp. (assembly GCA_966421005.1). Classification (GTDB taxonomy): domain Bacteria; phylum Pseudomonadota; class Gammaproteobacteria; order Burkholderiales; family Burkholderiaceae; genus Trinickia. Next base: position 16,923 of record CBJLAJ010000097.1, on the reverse strand, counting down.
AAAGCAAGCCTGCTGCATGACCCATTCGCCGATGGGCACGATGAGGCCGTTTTCCTCCGCGATCGGGATGAACGCCGCGGGGCTTACGGGCCCGAGCTCGGCATCGTCCCAGCGCAACAGCGCCTCGACGCCCGTCACGCGATTCGTCTGCAAGTCGACCTGCGGCTGATAGGCAAGCCGGAATTCGCCGTTGGCCAGCGCCACGCGCATGCGCCGCGACATCGCGAGCCGTTGATCGGCCTGCCGGCCCAGCTCCGCGGTGAAGCGCTGCAAGCCGTTGCGGCCGTTCGATTTCGCGCGGTTCATCGCCAGATCGGCACGGCGCAGTAATGTCTCGGCGTCGGTGCCATCGCTCGGAAAACATGCGATGCCGATGCTCGTTTCCAGATAGAACTCGGTATCGTCGACGACGACCGGCTGAGAGAAAGCCTGCGACACGCGCGCCAGCACTTCGCTGAGCCTGTCGTCAGCGCCGCTTTCCAGCACGATGATCACGAACTCGTCGCCACCGTAGCGCGCGACCGTATCTGTGGGTTCCGTCGAGGCGGACAGCCGTGCGCCGATCTCCTGCAGCAACCGGTCGCCGACGCCGTGACCGAGGCTATCGTTGACATCCTTGAAATGATCGATGTCCATGAAGACGAGGGCAACGCGTGTGCCGCATGCCTGCGCGTCGCGAATGGCCTGTTCGAGCCTTTCATTGAACCGGTTGCGGTTCGGCAGCATCGTCAGCGAATCGACGTTGGCTTGCCGATTGAGCAACTCGCGCGAATGCACGAGTTCCGTGATGTCTTCGTAGCTTCCGAGCACGCCAATCACCGTACCGTCCGCGCTTCTGATCGGTACTTTCGAGGTTCGCAGCCAGCGCAGCTCGCCGCGCGCGGTCGGCGCGAATTCCTCGTAATCCAGGGGTTTGCCGCTTTCGACGAGTTCTCGATCGCGGCGGCGCGCGTCCGCGGCCGTGCTGTACCACGGCATGTCGTCATCGGTCAGCCCCGCGATCGCGGCGCGGTTTTCGATCGCCGCGTCCTGAGCGAATGCGCGGTTGCAGCCCAAATAGCAGGAATTGACGTCCTTCCAGAAGATTCGTTGCGGTACGCTGTCGATGACCGCCTCGAGCATCTGCTTGGATTCGTGCAAGGCCGCTTTCGCCAGTTCCTTCTCGATTGCGTCTCTTTGCGCGCGAGCGCGGTCGATGCGTACGCGCCAATGCGCTTGCACGCCGTAAGCGAAAACGACAAAAGCGGCCGCACAGGCCGCTGCATCCAACCGATGGCCCGCGGCGAGTCGGCCTGCCGCGAACCAGGCGGCGTACGCGGCCGCCGCGCCGAGCGCGAGGGCCGCAGCGGTCCTCACCATTTCGGCGGACCGGATCTTGGCAATTCCGTGGCGATCGACTCGTGTCGCGTGGTGTCGTTGACCCACCGTAAAGTCTCCCATGGCGTGGCTAGCTGGAGTCGGCGCTTCAGCGCTTGGTCCAGCGCCACGGCGGTCACGCCAATGTAAGCAAGCAGGAACTCAATAGTGCGATTAACGGCTGTTTCGCCGGCATTCTTTAGACCAGCTTCGCGCCCAGCCGCGGCATGCCCCGATGCGGTGCGCGCAAGACGACTACAATGCCGGCTTGGAGCATCTGAGCACTGGGAGAAGCGGGTATGACAGGGCCCGATCTGAACACGAGGATCGAAACGTATTACGTGCATGTGCGCGGCGCCGTGCAAGGCGTCGGGTTCCGCCACGCGACCGTTCGGCGCGCGCACGAGCTCGGCATCACAGGCTGGGTGGCGAACCTGACGGACGGCTCCGTCGAAGCGCTTGTGCAGGGGCCAGCAGAGCAGATCGACAGAATGCTTGAATGGATGCGGCGCGGCCCGCCGTCGGCGCGCGTCACGGATTTCATCAGCGAAGAACGGGCACTCGAGAAGCGTTTTGCGCGTTTCGAACAGCATTGATTCCACCGATATCGCCTGTTGGTTGCGTCGTCATCGAACGACGAGCGTTCATCGGCCGAAGCCGACGATCGGCAAAATGACAAGAACGCCTCCTTATCCTCATCAATGAATTCGTCTGTAGCGGGCCGCGGCATTGCGCTCTCGGTGGCGGCATCATCGCTGTTTGCGCTGTTTGCAGCCTATACACGGTTGCTCTCGCCACTCGGCGGCGTGGACATCTTCGCGTGGCGCATCGTTTGGACGGTGCCCGGGGCGCTGGTTCTCGTAGCGTGGCGCTCGCGCTTGCCACAGTTGCGCGATCTCGTCTTGCAAGCCTGCCGTGCGCCGAAGTTGGCATTGAAGCTCGTCGTGTGCGCCGCGTTGATGGGCTCGCAGCTGCTGCTTTTCATGTGGGCGCCGCTTCATGCACACATGCTCGAGGTGTCGCTCGGCTATTTTTTGTTGCCGCTTTCGATGGTGCTCGTCGGGCGGTTCTACTACCGCGAACAGCTCGTGCCCTTGCAGTGGCTCGCAGTAGCCTGCGCAGCGCTCGGCGTCGCCCACGAACTGCAGGCGACCCATGCGTTTTCGTGGCCCACGCTCGTTGTCGCGCTGGGCTATCCCCCCTATTTCGTCATACGTCGCACGATTCCTTTCGATTCGCTCGTCACATTCGCAATGGAAGTGGTCCTTCTGCTGCCGGCCGCTGTCTGGCTTATTGTCGGGAGCGCGGGGGCCCACGCCGCGTTTCATCTTCCGATCCTGGGCGCGCTGTTGTTGCCTGGGCTTGGCGTGCTCAGCACGATCGCGCTTGCCTGCTACCTGAAGGCCAGTCATATGATGCCGATGGCACTGTTCGGCATTCTGGGTTACGTGGAGCCCGTGTTGATCGTTTTGGTGTCGGTATTGCTGCTCGGCGAAACGCTGCGCGCCGAGCAACTGGCCACTTATGTGCCGATCTGGTTCGCGGTCGCACTCACGGCCGCGCATGCCGTGCTGTTGCTGCGTTCTCGATAGCCTCGCGCAAGCCCGGCCGCCAGCCGAGGCCGAACAACGCCTCGGCCAGCACGAAGAGCGGCCCGATGACGAGGCCGATCAGATCGTCGGCAAAAGCGGGCTTTCTGTGCTCGTAGGCAGCATGCCCGACGAATTGAAATACCCAGCCGACGACGAAAAGGCCGACCCCCGTGCCCGCCCATATCGCCGTCGACGACAAAGCGATCGATCTGCCAAGCGCGAGGCACGCCGCGCTGATCAATGCCATCGCCGCGCCCAGCGGCAAATCGAGGGCGAGATAGTAGAAGGTTGCGGCGCCGAAGACGAACCATGCCGGCGAGACGGCGAGGGGCAGCACGCCGAACGTCGATGCGGGTCGGCTCAGCAACACCGCGAGCGCGACAACGATCATGGGAATGCCGACGAAATGGGTGGCGATATTGCGTCGGTCACGGTGATAGGCCGCATATTGCGCGAGCTGATCGGTCAGCGTTTTCATAGGGAACGAAGATTCGGGTTCGAGCGCGCGCCGCATGAAGCGCGTCCCGTTGAACACGTTCGCACCATCGCACGGTTTGGGTCACGTCTTCAACCGATTGAATGGGGCATTCGCTGAAAACGGTGCGCGAGCGAATGCAGGCGGCCTTTCGTCGCTATTTTTGTCGCGATTCCGAACGAGAGACGACGAAAATGCGAGGGCTGCCTTTTCGTCGTCAAGGACTGCGAAAATCCGTGGTTTGACCATTCTGTATTCGCATTGGGTGACGTGCGCTGTCACTATCGATAAACGATGCGCGGCGCTATACTCGTTGCCGCTTTGCAAACCGCATACGCCCATCTCGGTATTTGGGCGCCTCCGGGAAAATAACGGAGGAATTACGCCGAATAGCCCCTCGATTTCAAGCATGGATAACAAAGAGCGTCGCAAATCGCGACGGTATCCGATTGCGTGCCCATCTCCGGCGAAGTCGTACCGGGTGGCTTCGGCATTGATTGCGACAACGCTGCTTGGTGCGTGTGCAGTTGGCCCGGACTTCAAAGCGCCACCCCCGCCAGCCACATCATCGGTGACAGAGACGCCGCTACCGCCGCAAACGCAGGCCACCCCTGTCCCGGGCGGAGAATCGCAGACATTCACCGCCGCCACGGCGCTCGATTCGCACTGGTGGCGCGCCTACGGCTCGCCGACGCTTGCGCGGCTCGTCGACGAAGCGCTGCGCGCGAGCCCGACCGTAGCGTCGGCGCAGGCTGCGCTGCGCGCTGCGCAGCAACAGGTCGCCGCGCAGCGTGGCGGGCTCTTTCCGTCGGTGAACGGTAGCTTCACCGCCTCGCGGCAGAAGATCAACGGCGCGGCCCAAGGCTTTCCGCAGGCAGGCAGTTTTCTGTTCACGCTGTACAACGCATCCGTCAGCCTGTCGTACAACTTCGACGTATTCGGCGGTGTGCGGCGCGGCATCGAGGCGCAGGAGGCGGCGCGCGACGCTCAGCAGGAGGAAATGGAGGCGACGTATCAGACGCTGGCGGCAAACGTCGTCACGACGGCGTTGCTCGAGGCGTCGCTGCGCGCGCAAATCGATGCGACACAAAGTCTCGTGGCATCGGCACAGCATCAGGCGGACTTGAGCCGCCAGCAATTCGAGCTTGGCGGCGCGTCGCGTTCCGATGTGCTGTCGGCCGAATCGAATCTCGCGTCCATGCAGGCGCTGTTGCCGCCGCTCGAGCAGCAGCTTGCCGCTGCGCGCTCGCAATTGGCCGTCTATCTGGGCCGCCCGCCCGCCGACTACACCGAGGCGGGCTTCGAGCTTGCGTCGCTGAGTTTGCCGCGCGAGATTCCTGTCATGCTGCCGTCCGACGTCGTGCGCCAGCGGCCCGACATTCGCCGTGCCGAGGCGCAACTGCATCAGGCGAGCGCCAATATCGGCGTCGCGACGGCGAACATGCTGCCGCAGTTCGGCCTGAGTGCAAGCACGGGGGATTCGGCACAAAAGCTGGGCTCGATTTTTTCGGGCGGCGTCTTCTCGCTGGCCGGCAATGTCACGCAGCCGCTTTTTCAAGGGGGTACGCTCAATGCCAAGCGGCGCGCGGCGATCGCACTTTACGATCAATCGCTCGCGCAATATCGACAGACGGTCCTGCTCGCGTTCAAGAACGTGTCCGATTCGCTGCGCGCGCTGGACACCGACGCGCGGACGCTCAACGCGCAATATCGCGCGCAGCAGGCGGCCGCGGACAGTTTGCAGCTGATCGAGCAGCGCTTCGGGCTCGGTGGCGCGAATCATGTCGAACTGCTCGTCGCGCAGCAGCAATACGAGCGTTCGCGCATTGCCTACGTCCAAGCGCTGGCCGCCCGTTATCAGGACACCGCGGCGCTTTTCCTGGCGCTCGGCGGCGATTGGCATGAGGGGTACGACGAGCCAGCGGGGCACGCAGCGGACGGTGCGCAGCATGGGCAAGCACTACAGCAATGATTCCCGCGAGATCGGTCATTATTCGACACTTTTAAAATCCCAGATATGACGGACAAGACGGACAAATCCGAGCTTCTGAGCCAATTGCGCATCGATCGTGACAAACGAGGCGGTGACGAGGGCGGTCCGCGCTGGCGATGGGTGGCTGTCGCGATTGCGGCGTTGTTGATCCTGCTCGGTGTGGGTGCGCTCATCTGGGCCCGGTCGTCCGTGCCGGAAGTCAAAGCCGCTGCCGCGCGCGCCGTATCGACGGGTGCCGGGGCGTCCGAGCCTTCCGGCGCGTCGATTCTCGATGCGTCAGGCTATGTCGTTGCGCGCCGCCAAGCGACCGTATCCGCCAAGATCACAGGCAAGCTGTCCGAGCTCTTCATCGAAGAAGGGCAACATATCAAGGAAAACGACGTCGTCGCAAAACTCGACGATACCAACGCCGCCGCCGCGCTCTTGCAGGCGAAAGCCGGCGTCACACAGGCCGAGGCGACGCTTGCCCAGGCAAAGGCGGCTGCCGACGACATCGCGCCGATCTACCGTCGCGATCGCAAACTTGCGGCCGCCGGCGTTATCAGCGCCGAAGTGCTCGATACCAGCAAGGCGAATTTCGATGCGAAGCAGACGGATTTCGCTGTCGCCCAAGGCAATCTAGCCGTGCGCCGCGCGGCGCTGCTCGTCGCGCAGCGCGAGGAGGACGATACGATCGTGCGCGCGCCGTTCACCGGCGTCGTGACGACGAAGAACGCGCAGCCGGGTGAAATCGTCTCGCCGCTTTCGGCAGGCGGTGGATTCACGCGCAGCGGGATTTGCACGCTTGTCGATATGGATTCTCTCGAAGTCGAGGTCGACGTAAGCGAGAATTTCATCAGCCGTGTGCAGGCCAACGAGCCCGCGATCCTCAAGCTCAACGCATATCCCGACTGGCAAATTCCGGCCTATGTCATCGCCGTCATCCCCACGGCCGATCGCAGCAAGGCAACGGTGAAGGTGCGCGTCGGCTTCAAGTCGCGCGATCCGCGCATCCTGCCTGAGATGGGCGCACGGGTCTCGTTTCTGAGCCGCCAGGACAAGTCTGGCGCGGCGCCGGCCGCGGGCGGTGTCGTGATTCCGGCCGAAGCGGTGGCGTCGGGCGCGCAAGCGGGTGGGCAATCGGGCGCGGACACCGGCGCGGTATTCGTGGTCCATGGCGATACGGTCGAGCGGCGCGTCGTGCGGCTTGGTGCCCGCTCCGCCGATGGACAGATCGTGTTGTCAGGCCTTTCCCCGGGCGAGCGCGTCGCGCTTGGCGATCTTTCGAAGCTGACCGATGGGGCGCGCGTCAAGGTCGCCGAACGATGATGGGCGCTGAACATTCAGTCGACACCTCAACGAGGAGTAACGCAATGAGTGCAATCGTTTCTCTGCGCGACGTCGTCAAGACCTACACGCGCGGCAAGCAGACAGTCGAAGTGCTGCACCGCCTGAATCTCTCGGTGACTGAGGGCGACTTCGTGGCGCTGATGGGCCCTTCGGGCTCGGGCAAGACCACGGTGCTCAATCTGATCGGCGGCATCGATCATCCGACGAGCGGCGAGATCGTCGTGGCCGGCGAACATATCGACCGGCTCAAGGGCAGCCGTCTCGCACGTTGGCGTGCCGACAATGTGGGCTTCGTGTTTCAGTTCTATAACCTGATGCCGATGCTGAGCGCCGAGCGCAATGTCGAGTTGCCGCTTTTGCTGACATCGCTCAGCAAGGAAGAGCGGCGGCGCAATGTGCAGACCGCGCTATCGGTGGTCGGGTTGGAAGAGCGGACAAAGCACAAACCTTCCGAACTGTCCGGCGGACAGGCGCAGCGTGTTGCCATTGCGCGCGCGCTCGTCTCCGATCCGAAGCTGCTCGTATGCGACGAGCCGACGGGCGACCTCGACCGTGCCACGGCCGACGAGATCCTGCATCTGCTACAGGTGCTCAACCGCGAGTACGGCAAGACGATCATCATGGTCACGCACGATCAAAAGGCGGCCGATTACGCGACGCACACGCTGCACCTCGACAAGGGCAGGCTCGTCGACGAGCGTGTCGGGACCGAAGCGTAAGCGGGAGTACTGGAATGAAATATATCCCGCTGATATGGGCCATGCTTTGGCGCAAGAAGATGCGTACGTCGCTGACGCTCTTGTCGATCGTCATTGCGTTTTTGCTGTTCGGCATGCTGCAGGGTATCAATGCCGCGTTTCAGGAGACCATCGAACGATCGAATGTCGACCGCCTGATCGTGACGAACCGCATTTCGCTGACCGAAAGCCTGCCGTACGCCTATCTGTCGCAGCTCGACTCGATCCCTGGGGTGGCCAAGGTCTCGCACGAATCGTGGTTCGGTCCGTACTATCAGGACCCGAAGAACTTTCTCGCCGCGTTTCCCGTCGAGCCCGATCTCGAGTTCGCCGCGCACCCCGAGGTTGTCGTTCCGAAGGATCAGATCGAAGCGTTGAAGCGCACGCGTACGGGCGCCATCATCGGAAGAGGCCTTGCCGCGAAGTACGGATGGAAGATTGGCCAGCGCATCCCGCTGCATTCGACGATCTGGGTAAAGGCATCCGACGGGACTTCGGATTGGGAGTTCGATATCGTCGGTATCTACGAAGAGCCTTCCAATCGCGCGCGCGAAGACGCCATGTTCTTCAACTACAAGTATTTCGATGAAGCGCGCAGTTTCGGCAAGGGCACGGTGGGCTGGTATGTCGTTCAATTGAGCGATCCGCGGCAATCGGCTCAGGTGGCGGCCGCCATCGACAAGCGCTTTGCCAATTCGCCGAACGAAACCAAGACGCAGACCGAAAAAGAGTTCCAGCAGTCCTTCATGAAGCAGATTGCGGATATCAGCCTGATCGTGACTTACATTCTTTTTGCGGTGTTCTTCGCATTGCTCTTTGCTGTCGGCAGCACTGCGATGCAAGCCGTGCGCGAGCAGGTGCCGGAGCTTGCCGTGCTGAAGACACTCGGGTTCAGCGATATGCAGGTGCTCATGCTGGTGCTGATCCAGGCGTTGACGCTGTGCGTTGTTGCGGCACTTGTGGGGCTCGGTATCGCGAGCTTGCTGTTTCCGATGCTGCGTGACACGTTCGGCGTCGTGAAGATGCCGGCGAGCGTCATTGTCGAAGGCGTGTTGATGGCCGCTATCCTGGCCGCTGCGACGGGCATCGTGCCCGCGTGGCGCGCCAAGCGGCTCGTGATCGTGGAGGCGCTGCGCTCATGATGATCAAGCAAATCGTTGCCGTTACCGCGATGAATCTGCGCAGTTTGCCGCAACGCGTCGGCACCGCGTGGGTCATCGTGATCGGGATTGCGGTCACCGTTGCCGTCATGGTGTCGGTGCTTGCGATGGCCGAGGGATTCACGAGGACGCTCAAGGGTACCGCCCGGACGGATCGCGCGATCGTATTGCGTTCGGGTTCGGAGGGCGAACTCGCAAGCACCATGTCGCGCGAAAACACCCAGACGATCATGGATGCGCCGGGCGTTCGCAAGGATGCGGCGGGACGGCCCATCGCATCGGCTGAAGCCGTCGTCATCGTGGCATTGCCGCAGAAGAAGGATGGCGTGGACGCCAACGTGACGCTGCGCGGAATCGGGGCCAACGCGCAGGCGTTGCGGCCCGAAATGCATCTGATCGCGGGGCGTATGTTCAAACCGGCTGTGCGCGAGATCATCGTCGGGAAGTCGGCGTTGGCTCAGTTCAAGGGCCTCGAACTGGGCAGCCGGATTGCATTTCGCGATTCCGAGTGGACGGTCGTGGGTGTGTTCGAAACAGGCGGGGACGCGCACGAATCGGAATTGCAGGGCGATGTGGAAACCGTTTTGTCCGCTTATCGACGCAATCTTTTTCAATCGGTTTCTGTGATGCTCGAGTCGGCCGGTGCGTTCGATCGCTTCAAAGCCGCATTGACGACGGACCCGACGCTCAAGGTCAGTGTAGAGCGTGAGACGGACTACTATGCCGCTCAATCGAGCCGTCTTTCGAAGCTGCTGAATCTGCTTGCGTATTTCGTCGGCGGCATCATGGCGTTGGGGGCATGTTTTGGCGCGCTCAATACCATGTATACGGCTGTTTCCACGCGCACGCGCGAGATTGCCACACTGCGCGCTATCGGTTTTAGCGGGTTGCCGATCGTTATTTCAGTTTTGGTAGAGTCTTTGCTGCTCGCGTTGATCGGTAGTGCGATTGGCTCGGTTGCTGCCTGGATTTTCTTCGATGGCAACACGGTCAATACGCTCGGTGCGAGTTTTACTCAGGTGGTGTTCCATTTGACCGTGACCGCATCGCTGCTTGTTTCGGGCGTTGTCGTGGCTTGTACGGTGGGGATGCTCGGCGGCTTGCTGCCGGCCATTCGCGCGGCGCGCTTGCCGATTGCGACGGCGTTGCGTGCGAATTGAGCCAATCGATTTTGCAGGGTCGACTATTTCCGAGCTGAACGAATTCGAACGGAGGAGCGTTTTTCCATGTGGCAGCAAAGCGAGCGATACCCCGATCCGCGCGTCCAGATAATCGATCCGGAGTTCGAAGCATTTTGCCTGCCGCTGGCGGCCGTCGAGCGCATTGCGACCGGGTTTCGCTGGTGCGAAGGCCCCGTTTGGTTCGGCGATGGTCGCTATCTACTTTGGAGCGACATTCCGAATAACCGGATCATGAAGTGGGAAGAAGAGACCGGAGCGGTGAGTGTTTTCAGGAAGCCGTCGAATTTTGCCAACGGTCACACGCGCGATCGCCAGGGACGTCTCATCAGCTGCGAGCATGGCGGCAGGCGTGTTACGCGGACGGAATACGACGGCTCGTTGACTGTCATCCTCGACTCGCATGACGGCAAGCCGTTGAATTCGCCGAACGATGTCGTGGTGAAGTCCGATGGCTCGATCTGGTTCACCGATCCGACTTTCGGCATTCTCGGTTATTACGAGGGTTATCAGGCGGAGCCCCAGCTACCGCAGCATGTGTATAGGGTCGATGCGGGGACGGGCGAGGCGACGATCGTGGCTCCGGATGTGGCCGGCCCAAACGGGCTCTGTTTCTCTCCCGACGAGCGGTTGTTTTACCTCATCGAATCGCGCGGCAAGCCGAATCGCAAGATCTGGGTATATGACGTGGCCGACGACGGCAGGACGATCAAGAACGGCCGGGTGTTTCTCGATGCAGGAGAGGGCACCATCGACGGCATGCGCTGCGATATCCACGGCAATCTCTGGTGCGGGTGGGGCATGGGCAGCGAGGAGCTCGACGGCGTGATGGTGATTTCACCGCGCGGCAAGCTGATCGGGCGTATTGCGCTGCCTGAGCGGTGCGCGAACCTATGCTTCGGCGGGTTGAAGCGCAATCGCCTTTTTATGGCGTCGTGTCAATCCGTGTACTCGGTCTATGTCAACACGCAGGGCGTGGCGGGCGGTTGATATGCAGGCAGATCGGGCGGTTTGGGCTGCGTGACAGCTCCAATCGATTGGGGCGTGCGATCGGTTTTCCCGGCAGCAGCGGCGCATACTTCGCGCGCGCTGCCGCCGCGTAGCCTGCTGGCATGCGCTTACTTCACGCCCACGCCGCCGGACGAGAGGTAATGGCCTAACAGCCGCGCAAACTGCCCGCCGTCGGTATTGATCGACGTTGAATACGTGCCGCCACCGCTAAAGACGATCGCGAACGTACTGATGGCGCCATACTCCCATGCGGACTTCAGCATGTAGTCGGCATGATTGTCGCGGTAGTGTCCCGGTGTGCCGCCCGGCGTGTCGGACGGAACGCCCAACGGCGTTTGCCACCACAGCATCGGCAGCCCGTTGCCCAAAGCCGCGCGGTAAGTCGAGTATTGGCTCTGCTCCTGATGGAAGTTGGGCGTGTTGATGTTGTTTTCATCGCGATAGAACGGACCGATGCGGCCCATGCACTCCGCGATCGTCGCCAGTTCCAGGCACCCGGCATCGCGGTCGCTGGTTTGGGCCACGATGAAATCGGCACGATCGGCGCCGACCGCCTGCATTTCCTTGGCGATCACGTCCGGCGGGCCGTTCCAGAAGGCGGGCGGAAAGCCAATCAGCGCTTTGGGCGCGTGCCACCGGGCCATCGACACGAGGCATGTGCCGATGCTGGCAGCGTTATTGGCCATCCAGCTGCATTCGGGCTGGTTGTTCACGACCGCAGGCATTTGCGTCACATCGTGATTGGGCGCCTGCGCATAGATGTAGCCCCAGAAGTCGGGCTCCAGATTGACCAGCACCGGCATATTGAGACCGTTGATGCGGTCGTACATCGTACGCACCTGCGACCAGTAGGCGTTCATGAAGTTCTGGTCGTTGATGCCGCTCAGATTGCCATCGCCTTTGGCGGCCATCTGATAAAGCGTAAACATCGGCGTCGCCCCCATGGCACGGTCGTTTTGGGCGGTGTACGTGATGTACGCGCCGTCGGTATTCCAGTAAGGCCAGGAGCCCGAGCCCACGCCGACGAGGTAGGAGTCGATGATATCCGGGTGAATGCTCTGGGCTTTCATATCATCGATCGATTGGCCGGCACCGAGGCCGATCTGCAGGCGCGGCACGACGCCCATCTTCTGTAGAATCGCCGTCGCGGGATTGCTGACCTGGTCGTGGCTGACCGCCGTCTGGCTTGCGCCCGATGCGGCCGCGGCCGCAGCCGCCTTGCTGCTGGTGCCCGAGGCGCCATCGCCACTGCCGCCGCAGCCGAACAGCGCGAGTGAAATCAGAGCTGCCGCAACATACCGAGGGGTGAAGCCACGGACGTTGTTATTGCCGGAATCGGTAGCCGAGCGCGCTTCGGGCGCGATGCTCGCATCACTTTCCTTGTTCATTGTTCCCACCTCTTCGAATCGATCTGATTTTGGAATGCGGCAGCGTATGTTCGTGCCTTGTAAATCTTCACTAGACACCCGAGTAAGCTGAATATCGGCGTATTCGATTGCTCCCAAATGAAGACGCGTGATCCACACTGTCCGCTAGGCGTGAGACTACCATTGTCAGAAGGATTTGAATGCCCTATGAGATTATTTGAGATTATTGATATTTCGTTGAAATTTGGTCTTGTGATAGGTGTTGCATACATTCGTCGAGACCGAGGCGGGATGCGACGTTCGAGGCGGCTGCGCCAAGCGGCGAAGGGTTTCGCTGCGGTATAAGAGTTTTCGTTTTCGAGCGCAGATGAATTGATCGTGATGGGCTATGCGCAATGTAATTTTCAATTCGATCGTCAAATTGTTTTTTCACGAGGATGATTCGGAAGACGATGAGCTATCGCAAACTCGCTGAAGCGGTGTGTCAATTTATATAAAGGGCAGCATCAATAGGAGCCAGGAATTTCTTTGTTTTTGTGTAAGGATTTCCTGGCAGCGCATTGAGTCTTTCCCTATCCATCGAAGCAATTTTCACCTCTTCCGTGGGCACGCAATAAGGGTGTGCGATTACATCGTGTTAAGGAAATCCTTGGCGATGCAGTCGCAAGGCCCCTTATCGACAACCCGAATGTAAGCGTTTGCATAAAGATTACTTTTAAATTTGGGGCTGCCGCTGCCGATATAACGAATGCCGTCGCGCGGTGTGGCGAGGCAATCCGCCCCTGCCTGGGCGGCCGATCGCACGGAATTGAGAAAATTGGAGTCTTGAATGGATGTCAAAGGGTTGACGGTTCGCACGAAGTTGGCATGGGCTTTCGGGGTGCTGAGCGCATTGGTGTTGGCGGTATCGATGTTTGCGCTCCATGCGCTCGGGGATGCGAACGCTCGGTTTTCGTCGTTCGTGAGTGGTATCAACGCACGGGCGCAACTGGCCGAACAGGTGCGCACCGCGGTGGATCGTCGTGCGATTGCCGCTCGCAATCTGGTCGTGGTCACCAAACAGGCGGACATCGATCAGGAGAAGGCAGCCGTCAGTCAGGCACACGCGGACGTGCAAGCGCGCTTGTCGGAATTGCGTCAATCGGTGAAGGCCGGCGACGTAAGCGATCAGGCGCGCGCCTTGGTGGCGCGCATCGACGAAGTGGAGGCGCAGTATGGACCGGTGGCGCTGGCGATCGACAATGCTGCGGTGAGCGGCGATCGCGACAAGGCTGTCACGATGCTGGTCGAGCAATGCAGGCCGCTATTGGCAAAGCTGATCGAAGCGACCGATGCGTTCGCCGCGCACGCGCATGAGCGTGCGCAAGCGATGGAGGCCGAAGCGGCGGAGCACTACGCGGTGCAGCGAGTGCTGGCGATCGTCGTTTCCGTTGCGACGCTTGCGGCGGCGTTGCTGGCCGCCGTGCTGATCACGCGCAGTTTGACGCGTGCGCTTGGGGCCGAGCCCGCGCAGCTGAGCGAAGTCACGCGACGCGTGGCAAACGGCGACCTGAGCCCGGTAGCCGGAGCCGACCGCGCCCCCGCCGGCAGCGTCTTGGCCTCGATGGGGGACATGCAGGCGAGCCTGGTGCGGTTGATCGGACAGGTCCGCTCCGCGGCCGATGGCATTGCGACGGGATCGAGCGAGATCGCCTCGGGCAATCAGGATCTGTCTTCGCGCACCGAGCAGCAAGCATCCTCGTTGCAGGAAACGGCCTCGAGCATGGAGGAATTGACAGCGACGGTCAAACACAACGCGGAGAACGCACAGCAAGCGAGCGTATTGGCGGGCAACGCGTCGGACGTGGCGCAGCGCGGCAGCGTCGTGGTGGAGCAGGTAGTGGAAACCATGAGCGATATCAGCGCGCGCTCGTCGCAGATTGCGGACATCACCGGCATTATCGAAGGCATCGCGTTCCAGACGAACATCCTGGCGCTCAACGCGGCGGTGGAAGCCGCGCGGGCGGGCGAGCAAGGCCGGGGGTTCGCCGTGGTGGCCAGCGAGGTGCGCTCGTTGGCGCAGCGTTCGTCGAGCGCGGCCAAGGAGATCAAGGAGCTGATCGCCGCCTCGGTGCAGAAGATCCAGGACGGTTCGTCGCTGGCTGGCGACGCGGGAACGACGATGTCGGAGGTCACGCAGGCGATCGCGCGCGTGACCGACATCATGGGCGAGATTGCCGCGGCCTCGGCCGAACAGAGCCGTGGCATCGAACAAGTCAATTTGGCCATCACGCAGATGGACGAGGTCACGCAGCAAAACGCGGCGCTGGTCGAGCAAGCGGCGGCGGCGTCCAAATCGCTCGAAGTTCAGGGGCAGCAGTTGAGCAGCTCGGTGGCCTTCTTTCGCGTATAGGGCGTAGGCCGCATTTCAATTCCCTGTTGTCACGGGCCTGTGGATCAACAGGTCCCGCTATCTCCTCGAGCCTCTCCTCGATGCTCCCTCGAAGGCGCCCATCTTGGGCGCCTTTCGCTTTGAGCCTGCTGCTTTCGCCGTGAGCGCGTGGTCTCGGGGCTTTTGTATGAGAAAAACGAAGATTCCGATTTATCGTAGCGCCGCTCACGGGTTGGCCGCCATTGCCGGCGCTGACGTTTGCACTATGCGCCGACGGTCCTCGCGATGGTGAGCTCGCTACGACGATCCGCATGGAGTTCTTGATGCCGAGAGTAAGCTCGTCGAGCGGGCACGCCGCGTATGGCGATGTCGACCACCACGAGGCTGCCGCCTACGAGAGTGGCGACGACGAATACGCTGGGACGGAGCGGACTTTTTCGCACGACCAGGGGGCATATTTGCAAGCGCTTGGCCCAGGGCGTGCGCGTTCATCGGAGGCGAGCGGATCTGCCGGCACGCCCTTCGAACCTACGACGATGCGCAGGCGCCGCGCCCCTGGCGAGCGTCGTCGTCGGCAGGCAGAGGCTTCGACCTCGGGATCGCATGAAGCGCGCGAAGCAGGCGACGCGAACGCGGCCGACCCCCGCGGCGTCGGGCAATTGGCGCGTCGCGCGGCCCGCGCAACGGCAAACGGGCTGGCTCGGGCGACGCAAGTCTACGTCGGCCTGGCGGCGGTTTCCACCGCCTATCGAGCGGCTCGCAATCCGGGCGACATCATCGAGCGCCCCATCGGCATGCTCAGCGGCGGCGTGTCCTTTGCCGAGCGTGTCAACGAGCACACCGTCGCACAAGGCCGAGCAGAGGTCATCGAACAGCACGGCAACTTCATTCCGCCCGATAGCGCCTGCTACGGCGTCACGCCGCGGATAGTCGATGATATGTCGTTAGCGGAGGCGGGAAACGTGGAGCGCCGCAATGCGCGAGCTGGCGATTGGCGTCCGACGGATTTCCGATTGAATCGCTTCGCGACGAATGCAGGCGGCCGCCACGCCGTGCATCACGAATACCTGCATTGCTTCACGCATCAGGCGTTTGCGTCCGCGATGTCACGAAGTCCTCATGCAGAGTCGATCGAGGAGGCGCTGACCGAGCATTTCGCGGATCGCCTCCCAGGTCACGCCGTGGGCAAGCTTGGTCCGCCCGATTTCAGGCGGCTGTCCAACGGGAAGCGGTGGGCCGCCGCCGCCGCGGAACTCGAGCAAGCCGTCGGCCGCGACACGCTGCAAAGAGCCTACTTCAGCGGCGACGCCGATGCGATCCGAGCCGTGACGTATGCGGCGGTGAATATTTGGCCAAAAGATGTGACAAACACAGCCTGGCGCTCGATCAAGTCCGGCAACCGCGCACAACGGCAGCGGCTGGCCGAGTGTTTCGTGGGCGCGGCGCTGCTCGCGACCGGCAGCGTGCCGCCCGAGCCGACGCCGGGTTCCGGCAACGACGGCAATTGGGCAAGGGATTATCTGCCCGTCACGACATTCAGCCGCATTTCGCCGTCGCAGGCCGAAGCGATACGTATGCAAGCCGGCGAACTGCGGGCTCAGTTTGGCACGGCATTCGATCAGGCTTTCTACGGCTTTGACCGCGAGACGCAAGGGCAAGCAATGGCACAGATCCGTGATGCGATTCATGCCGCATGGAAGCCGGTGCTCTGAGGATGACACGGCGTCGTCTCCTACCTTCTTGAGTTCTAACCCGTTTCAATGAAATCGATGGATACAAACGAGGACCGCAGAGATCGTTGGGCCGAAAACCCCGCGCAGTCAAAGAAATTCGAAACGGAGCGGTTCGTCGTCGTTCCGCTCACGGGCGCACAGGCGAAGCGGCTTCTGTGCGTGTTGCTGCAGGACGAAATGCTGGCTTCACAGGTCGACTGGTTGCCCGAAAAATCGCTCCATGCGGTGGAAAAGGAAGCATTTCGAATCGAGCTGCTTTGCAATGCCGGTCAAGTCAATGTCTGGAGCATCGTCGAGCGAGCCAGGAAGTTGCAGATCGGCGCGGTGATGACGAGATTGTCGCTTGAGGGGCTCGACCTCGAAATTCTCGTTGCCTCGCAGTTTTGGGATCAGGACGTATCGTCGGAGGTGGCCGAGCCGGTTGCGCAATGGTTGGAGAAGGTCGCGTCGAATGTCGATTTGGCGCGATACGGCGTTTGAAGCCGGGTATGAACGAGGGAAGCGCGAATTCCTATCATCAGCCCTCGAGTTATAAAGCCGTCTGCGGCTATTGCTGAAGCGTTACAGGTATGGATCATCGTTATTTCGGCTACTACGGATACAGTTGGCCAAGGCATGACG
>CBJLAJ010000096.1:0-20518 GCA_966421005.1 uncultured Paraburkholderia sp. | reverse complement strand
TGCGAGATATTGGCGAGCAACACAGCGAAGATCACGATCGGCAGCGTTGCACGCGCTTCGAGGGCGAGGAAAAACGGTACGGCCGCCAACGCGCCGATCAGCGCGCCCGTCAAATAAACGCGCCGCCGGCCGAAACGATCGGCCAACCATGCGAAACACGGGATCGTGACGCAGCTGACCGAGCCGACGATCAAGCCGATGTGCAGAAAAAGATCGCGCGACAAACCGAGATTCGCGGTGGAATAACTCAACGCAAACGTCGTCACGATGTACATCGTGAAGAGCTCGGCCAGCCGCAGCGCAATGATGAGCGCGAAGCCCCCCGGATGGTTGCGCAGCGCTTCGAGCACCGGCAGGCGTGCCTTGTGGTGCCCGACCTCGACCTCTTTGACGAACTCCTGCGACTCCTCCATGCTCGACCGAATCCAGAGCGCCACGCCGACAAGTACGACGCTGAACAGAAACGGCAGGCGCCATCCCCAGGATTTGAACGCCGCGTTATCGATCGATTGACTGATGATAGAAACGATGCCCGTCGAGAGAATCAACCCGACGCCATAGCCGACCTGTACGCCGCTGCTGTAAAACGCTTTTTTCCCTTCCGGCGCGCTTTCAACGGCCATCAATGCGGCCCCGCCCCACTCTCCCCCCACAGCAAAGCCCTGAATGGCCCGCAGCGTGACGAGCAACACGGGCGCCCACCAGCCGATGCTTGCGAACGTCGGCAAAAGGCCGATCGCCGCGGTGGAGAGCCCCATCAGCATAACCGTCAACACGAGCATGCGCTTGCGGCCCAGACGATCGCCGAAATGCCCGAAAACGACACCTCCCAACGGCCTGAACAGAAAGCCCACGCCGAATGTGGCAAATGCGGCAATGACGCCCATCGCAGGGCCCACGCTCGGGAAAAACGCCGAATTGAATACGAGCGCTGCGACAATGCCGTAAAGAAGGAAATCGTACCAATCGACGACTGCGCCGACGAAGCTGCCGAGCGCGGCTTTGCGTGCCCGGCTTCGCGACGGATCGGTCGCGGCCTTGTCGAGTGCGTGAGCTGCTGGAATCATGACGGTGTCTCCGGGTGGTTCGAATGGGCGCCACGCGCCTGGTCTGTGCGTTCGCGGCAGCGGTACAAAAAAGCAATGCGCCGTGCGACAGTTGCTCGGAGAATAAGCGGACGCGCTGGCGGATACAACGGATTTCCGGCCACGGACGTGCGATCATCGTTTCTTTGCGTGCGATAATCGCACGCTCCTCGGGTTTGCACGGACCGGCCGGCTGGTCGCAAAACACCGCATTCGCCGAGCGGGCTCGCAGATAGATGTACCGAATGGTTAAAATCACGCATCGCGGCACGTGCTGCATGAGCCCGAGGAGGCAGCCCCAATGAGCACCGACTTTTCCGATTCGTCCACAACGCCAAATGCCGGTAACGCCGAGCCGGCCAATCCGCTCGGCATCGCCGGGCTCGAGTTCGTGGAGTTCGCGGCGCCCGAGCCCGATGCGCTTGCGAGGCGTTTCGAGCAGCTCGGATTCGCGGCGCGCGCGCGCCATGTCAGCAAGGCCGTCACGCTTTACCGCCAGGGCGCAATGAATTTTCTGATCAATGCCGAACCGGATTCATTCGCTGCGCGCTATGCCGAGGAATACGGCGTGGGCATTTGCGCGATCGGAGTGCGGGTGAGCGATGCACAGCGCGCATTCGATCGCGCGACCGAGCGCGGCGCATGGGCTTTCGAAGGCGAAAGCGTCGGTCAATCGGAGCTCGTGATTCCGGCAATCCAGGGCATCGGCAATTCGCATATCTATTTCGTGGACCGATGGCAGGGCCGCGGCGGCGCAACGGGCGACCAGACGATCTTCGATATCGACTTTCGTCCGATCGCCGCAGCAACCGGCGGCGCATCGGGTAACAGCGGCGCCGGTCTTTTACAGGTCGATCACTTCACGCAAATGGTCGGTGCTGGCCGGATCGCGGAATGGCTCGACTTTTATCGCGAGATGCTCGATTTTCGCGAGATTCACGAGCTGCACGCGGACTGGCATGTGTCGTCCGATTCGCGCGTCATGCAGTCCCCTTGCGGCGGCATCACGATCCCGCTTTACGAAGAAGGCACGCAGCGCACGCGCCTTTTGCACGAATATCTGCCCGATCATCCGGGCGAAGGTGTGCAACATATCGCGCTCGCGACGGACGACATCTTGCGCTGCGTGGATACGCTGCGTGCGAACGGCCTGGAGTTCCTCGAACCGCCAGCGCGCTACTACGCGGAAATCGATGCCCGACTGCCGGGGCACGGCCTCGATATCGAAGCGCTGCGCAAGCGCAACGTGCTCGTGGACGGCGCGATCGACGAAAGCGGAGCAGCACGGCTTTTTCTGCAAACGTTCATCAAGCGCGGGCCCGCCGAGATCTTCTTCGAGGTTGTCGAGCGCCGCGGTCACCATGGTTTCGGCGAAGGCAATCTGCAAGCGCTCGAACATGCTCGCGCGGCAAATTAGGCCCTGTCAGCGCGGGCGGCGACCGGACGCATGCTAAAATGCGCCGTCATAGCCGCACCCGCGCAAAATGAAAAAAGCCCCCCTCAAGGCAACCGTGTCCAACGGTGACGAGCTACCCTCCGAAGCCCGCCGCAAGTACGATCCCGAAGAAACGAAGCGCAACATCCTCGAAGTCGCCACCCAGGAGTTTTCGGCCATGGGGCTCTCGGGTGCGCGCGTCGATGCGATTGCGGAACGCACGAATACGACGAAGCGCATGCTCTATTACTACTTCGAGAGCAAAGAGGGGCTATATGAAGCTGTGCTCGAGAAAGTCTACGGCGATATTCGCATGCTGGAGCAGGCGCTCAACGTCGAAGAGCTGGAGCCCGAGGAAGGTATGCGCCGCCTCGTGGAATTCACATTCGACTACCACGACAAGCACCGCGATTTCGTTCGGCTGATCTCGATCGAAAACGTCCATAGCGCGAAATACATCACGCAACTGAAGGCGTTCAAAAGCCGCAACGTCAGCATCGTCAACACAATCGAAGATTTGCTCGCGCGCGGTGTCGCGCAGGGGCGCTTTCGCCCCGATATCGACCCGATCGACCTGCACCTGCTGATCAGCTCGTTTTGCTTTCACCGTGTAGCGAACCGCTATACGTTCGGCGCGGCGTTCGGCCGCGACCCCTCGCATCCGCGTTTGCGCGCGCGGCACCGCGACATGATCGTCGACACCGTACTGCGCTTCGTTCGCCAACCCTGACGCGACAAAGGTACCCGCGCGAGCGGGCACGCCACAATAGGCAACGGCGGCATTGCGCCGCCGTAAGCCATGAGTTGTAAGCCGAAAACTCGCCTTTACGACGCCAGCGTGATCCGCTTGATATCGCCGACGACGAACACATAGGACGCCGCCCCGATCAGCGCGACGACGCCGATAAAGACCAGTGCGCCGACAAACGAGCCCGTTGCCGCGACGATGAAGCCGATCACGAGCGGCGTCACGATGCCCGCCAGATTCGCCGCGAAGTTGAAGATGCCCCCCGTCAAACCGAGCAAGCCCTCGGGCGCGATGTCCGAAACGAGCGTCCAGCCGAGCGCAGCCATGCCCTGCGCGAAAAAGGCAACCGACATGATGGCGATGACGAGCGTATCGCTCTTGACGTAGTTGGCCAGTACGATTGTCGAGGCAAGCAAAAGCCCCGTGATGATCGGCAGCTTGCGCGCAACGTTCGCCGACTTGCCTCGCCGCAACAGCGAGTCCGACAGCCAGCCGCCAAACATGACGCCGACCGAGGCCGCGATGAACGGCAAAATGGCGAAAAATCCGATCTTGAGCCAACCCATATGCCGTTCGGTGGCGAGGTAGGTCGGGAACCAGGTCAGGAAGAAGACGAGCGTCGAATTGCCGGCAAATTGCCCAAGGCAAATGCCGGTGAGCTGGCGATGCTTGAGCAGCTCGCCGACCGTGCTCCACGAAAATCCGCTCGACTTGCTGGCACTGCGCTGCTCGCGTGTGAGACCGCCGCCGGCCTCGATATATTCAAGCTCGGCCGCATTGGCGCGCGGATGCTCGTGCGGCTCGCGATAAAAAAGCCACCAGATGACGCCGAAGACAATACCGGCCGCACCTACCACGAAGAACAACGAGCGCCACCCATACGCGCCCATCAACGCGAACAGTAACGGGCTGAAGCAAGCCAGACCGATGTATTCGCCTACCGTGTAGGTACCCGTGGCCAATGCCCGCTCGCGCTGCGGAAACCAGGTTGCCACCACGCGGCTATTCGTGGGAAAGCAAGGCGATTCCGATACGCCGAGCCCGAGCCGGCAAGCCAGCAGCGATCCCACGCCGTGGACGAGACCTTGCGCAAGCGTGCAGATCGACCAGAACGTCATCGCGAGGTAATACGTAAGCTTGCTGCCGAACCGGTCGAGGAAGATGCCGCCCGGGATTTGCGATGCCGCGTAAGTCCAAGAGAAAGCGGAGAACATGATGCCCATCACCGCCGCGCCGATGCCCAACTCCTTGGTGAGCTGCGGCGCCGCGATGCCCAGCACCGTGCGATCGAGGTAGTTGATCATCGTGCCGATTGCAAGCAGCGCGAGAATCTCGTAACGCGCGGACGAACGCCGCATGGCGCCGGAGGCCATACGTTGCGCGGCGGAGGGCTCCGCTGGCACGCCGGTAGGAATGTGTTGGCCCATGGTGGTGTCTCCTCCTGTCTGTATCGATCGAATAAGTGCGGTGAGAATGCCGTAACCGCGCGGCGCGAGCGTTCGACGCTCAGCGCAGCAAGGTTTGAAAATGCTCGAACATCCGTTCGGCGTTCGGGGCGATGCCCGTAAAGATCTCGAACGCCTCAACAGCCTGATAGACGGCCATGCCGCCGCCGCTCAGCGTGCGGCACCCAAGCGCTTCGGCCGCGTTCAGCAGCTCGGTCTTGATCGGAAAGTAGACGACATCGGCCACCCACAGGCGCGGATGCAGCAATTCGGGCTGCAGCGGCAATCCAGGGTGCTTGGCCATTCCTGTAGGGGTGGCATGAATCAGGCCGTCGGCCGCCGCGAGTGCATCGCCGAGCATCGTCGGCGAGCCGTCGATCGCACGAACGCGCGCGTCGGGAAAACGCGCCTGCAGCTCAGCCGCCAGCGTGCGCGCACGCGCCTGGTCGACGTCGACCAGCGTGAGCTCGCGCGCGCCCATGGTCATCGCGGCATGGGCCACGGCGGCGCCCGCCCCACCCGCCCCCAGTTGAACGACGCGCTCCCTCGGCACCCCTGGCAGGCCGCGTTCGAAGGCACGGCGAAATCCCGACCAGTCCGTGTTGTGCCCGATACGGCGCCCCTCCTTGAACTGGACGGTGTTGACCGCGCCCAGCGAGCGCGCATCGTCGGACAGCTCGTCGAGCAGTTCGATGACGGCCTGCTTGCACGGATACGTCACGTTCACGCCATCGAATCCCATTGATTCCGCCGCTTTGAGCAAATCCGGCAAGGCGGACACGTCGCGCCGAAGCACTTCGAGATCGATGCGCCGGTACACATACTTCAGCCCGAGGCGGCGCGCCTCCTCCTCATGCATGGCCGGCGAGAGCGAGCCGCCGATACCCGAGCCGATCAAGCCGACGAGAAACGAGCGTTCGATTGTTCTGGTCACTACTGGCTCCTGATTCCTGATCCTTGTTTCTTCAAAACCGTTCGATGGCCGGCGCTGTACCGCCCGGCCGCGGCGCCCGCGCTTTTTTGCGCACCGAACCGCATTCGACGCAAGTGTCGCGCTTTTTTCGCTGCCTGTCGGTTGGGGTTTATACGAATTTGTACCATCTAGTTAGTTCCTAGAATACAATTCATTCGTCCCGGTATGCAGGGGCACTCCGGTCAGAGCCTCTGTAATCAACTCGTACATTTTCCTTGAGCGATCGGCGCGGACGACCCGCGACGGGGCGCCTCGGGAGCCATTCATGAAGCACTCCATTGCAACTGTCTCCGTCAGCGGGACGCTGCTCGAAAAGCTGCAAGCCATTCGGCAGGCAGGGTTCGAGGGCGTCGAAATCTTCGAGAACGATCTGCTCTATTTCGATGGAACGCCGGCCGATGTCAGGCGCGCCGCCGACGATCTGGGCCTGGAAATTGTGCTCTTTCAGCCGTTTCGCGATTTCGAGGGTGTCGATCGCGAGCGCTTGGCACGCAATCTCGAGCGTGTGCGGCGCAAGTTCGATCTGATGCATGAGCTTGGCGCCGACCGTCTGCTCCTTTGCAGCAACGTCTCACCCGACGCCTTGGGCGACGAAGCGCTGATCGTCGATCAACTGGGAGCCCTCGCGCATGCCGCGCAAGACGCCGGCATCGTAGTGGCATACGAAGCGCTCGCGTGGGGCCGCCACGTCAAGACCTACGGGCACGCCTGGCGGCTGGTCGATGCGGTCGATCACCCGAATCTCGGTCTGGCGCTCGACAGCTTTCACACGTTGTCGCTCGACGATCCCATTGACGGCATCGCCTCGATCCCCGGACACCGCATTGCCTTCGTGCAGATTGCCGATGCGCCGAAGCTCGCGATGGATGTACTCGAATGGAGCCGGCACTATCGGTGTTTCCCGGGTCAGGGCGATTTCGATGTTGCCGGCTTTACCGCGCGCGTGGTCGAATCGGGCTATACGGGACCGCTTTCGCTCGAAATCTTCAACGACGGCTTTCGGGCCGCTGCGCCCGCGAGCACCGCGAAAGACGGTTATCGCTCGCTCCTTTATCTCGAGGACTGCGCGCGTGCGCAGCTCGACATCACACGCATGCCTGCCGGGAACGAGGTCGCTCTGTTCTCGCCACCGGCAGCGCCCGCGCACGTCGGGTTTCAGTTCCTCGAGTTTGCGGTCGACGACGCTTCGCATGCAGTGCTGGCGGACTGGCTCGGCAAACTCGGCTTTGCGCGTACTGGTCAGCACCGCTCCAAAGACGTCACGCTGTTTCAACAAGGCTTGGCCGCCATCGTACTCAACGCCGAGCGCGATTCGTTCGCCGGTGCGTTTCACGCGCGGCATGGCTTGTCGCTGTGCGCGTCGGCGTTTCGCGTGGACGATGCGGCCGCCGCATTCGAGCACGCCGCGAGCTTCGGCTATATGCCGTTCTCGGGCCGCGTCGGCCCGAACGAGCGTGTGCTGCCGAGCGTGCTCGCTCCCGATGGCAGTCTTCAGTATTTCGTCGACGAAACTCCCGGCGCACCGACATTGTTCGAATCGGACTTTGTACTCGCGCCGGCTCCCGCGCCAAATGAACGGATTACCGGTATCGATCACGTGAGCCTGTCGTTGCCCGGCGATTCGCTCGATACCTGGATTCTTTTTTTCAAGACCGCGTTCGGATTCGAAGCGGAGCGCGCATGGCTGGTTCCCGATCCCTATGGGCTCGTGCGCAGCAAAGCGATGCGCAGCCGCGACGGTTCCGTACGCATCGCGCTCAATGCCTCGCTCGATCGGCATACGGCCGCGGCGCGCGCGCTCGAAACCTATCGCGGTTCTGGCCTCGACCACGTCGCACTCAAGACGCCGGATATTTTCGGTGCCTTGGCCGGTTTCCGCGCGAACGGCGTGCCGATGCTGCGCATACCGGGCAACTATTACGATGACCTGTCTGCTCGCTATGCGTTGCCTGACACCCTCGTCGACAGATTGCGCGAGCACCACGTTCTCTATGACCGCGACGAACGCGGCGGCGAATTCCTGCACGCATATACGGAACAGATCGACGGGCGTTTCTCGATTGAAATCGCCGAGCGTCGCGGCGGTTACGACGGTTATGGTGCGGCCAACGCCGCCGTGCGGCTCGCGGCCCAGGAACGCGCGCGGCGTTGAACGCGGGCGGATGCAAGCGCAATTATTACGACGTAACGCGTCGTTGCAAAACGAGGACTACGATCTTAAGGATCGCTTAAGCCAAGTTCAGCACCATCGATTCGGCTGAATTTTGGGATAAGGGCCTCGCCATGCAACATACGACCGAGCGCGTCACGCCATCGGGCGCTGCGCCAAAGCCGCGTACGATGCTGCGGCGCATCCTGAGCCACCATGAGATCGCGACGCTGCTGCTGTTGTTGCACGCGCCGGTCGATCTCGCGGCAAAACCTGAGATCCCCTTGCTCAAGGAAGCCGGCCTGATCGAGCAAGTCAATGGCGAGCAAGGCGACACGCGCTTCAAGTTGACGGAGGACGGCAATGCCGTCTTGCGAGGGCTCGGCATCTCCTGATCCGATAGCGGGTTCGCGCCCGCAACCGTTGTCTTTCGGCGCCTTGCGTTCAAGCGCGCCATCCTGAGCCGATGCTGCATCGCAATGCCGGAGCACCGCGCGTGGCCCGGAAACACCGGCGGATGGCAGCTATAACTAAGGAGCGCATCGAGCGCCGACAAACGACAACGGCAGGAGACAGCCATGACCGCATCGCAACGCTTTTTGGCCGCGCGCGATTTCCTTTTGCGCCATCGAACGGACTATGAACGCGCGTACGCCGAGTTCGGCTGGCCCGAGCTTCACGAATTCAATTGGGCGCTCGATTACTTCGACGTCATGGCGCGCGGCAACGACGCGGCTGCGTTGCACATCGTCGATGGCGATAGTCTCGATATCCGCCTCTCGTTCGCGCAGATGTCGGAGCGATCGTCCCGCATCGCGAATTTTTTGCGCGAGCAGGGCATACGGCGTGGCGATCGCATATTGCTGATGCTGCCCAACTGCGTCGAACTCTGGGATGCGATGCTGGCTGCCATGAAGCTGGGCGCCGTGTTGCTACCCGCCACCACTCAACTGAGCGCTGCCGACGTGCGAGAGCGGCTGCAGATTGCGCAGCCCGGATTCGCTATCGTCGACGCTCCCGAACGCGCGAAAATCGATGCACTCGATGGATCCAGCGCGTCGCTCGTCAAAATCGCGGTCGGTCGTGACGCGCAAGATAGCGCCCGCGGCTGGCTCGACTTTTCCGAAGGCTATGCCTGCAGTGCGGACTTCATGGCCGATGGCGCGACGCTCGCCAGCGATCCACTGCTGCTCTACTTCACGTCCGGGACCACGTCGAAACCCAAGCTCGTCGAACACACGCAGCGGAGCTACCCCGTCGGCAGCCTTTCGACGATGTACTGGATCGGGCTTCAACCGGGGGATATCCATTGGAACATCAGCTCCCCGGGTTGGGCCAAACACGCATGGAGTTGCCTGTTTGCTCCATGGAATGCGGGCGCTTGCGTCTTCGCGTTGCAGTACGCGCGTTTCGACGCGCGTGCAGTGCTCGACACGGCGGTCCGGCATCGCATCACCACGCTTTGCGCACCGCCGACAGTCTGGCGCATGCTCGTTCAAGAGCCGCTGGCATCCTATGCCGTCGCGCTGCGTGAAATCGTGGGCGCGGGCGAGCCGCTCAACCCCGAGATCATCGAACGGGTCCACCAGGCCTGGGGGATCACGATACGCGACGGCTATGGGCAGACAGAGACCACCTGCGTGATCGGTAATCCGCCCGGGCAACCCGTCGTGCCGAGTTCGATGGGACGCCCGATGCCCGGATATCGCGTCACGCTCCTCGATGCGGATGGCAACGCGTGCGACGAAGGCGAGATCGCGCTCGAACTCGGCGACAGTGACAGCGCCAACGGCCCGCTGGGCCTCATGACCGGCTATGCGAACAACCCCGACGCAACGCGCCACGCGATGCGCGAGGGACGCTATCGCACCTCCGATATCGCGCTGCGGCGGGCTGACGGCTACTACACCTATATCGGGCGCGCCGACGATGTCTTCAAATCGTCCGATTACCGGTTAAGCCCGTTCGAACTCGAAAGCGTGTTGATCGAGCATGAAGCCATCGCCGAAGCGGCGGTCGTGCCAAGTCCGGACGCGTTGCGCCTCTCGGTGCCGAAGGCCTACATCATGCTGCGTCATGGCTACACGTTCGGCCCCGAATTGGCACAAGACATATTCAGGTTCTCGCGCGAGCGACTTTCGCCATACAAGCGCATTCGCCGCATCGAGCTCTTCGAACTGCCCAAGACGATTTCGGGGAAGATCCGGCGCGTGGAGTTGCGCCGGCGGGAAGCGGCGCGCGGCGACGCGGCCGAGCGAATACCGGGTGAATATCGCGACGAAGACTTTGCGCAATCTTAGTCGGTCGAGATCAATCCGATCGCGATGGCCTTCACGACCGCCTGAATCTTGTTCGTCGCGTTCAGTTTCAGCAGCACGTTATTGACGTGGAAATTGACCGTGCGCTCGGAAATGTTGAGGATCTGCCCGATCTCGTTCGCCGTCTTGCCTTCGCCGGTCCAGCAGAGCACTTCGCATTCGCGCGGGGTGAGCTCGACGCTTGCCTCGGGTGCAAGCTTCGGCACCAGAAATTCGCTCATCAACGCATGCGAGAGATTGGCAAACCAGCTCGCCTGCAGGGTCAGCCGATCGGTTTCGGCGGGGGTGAGCAGGTCTGCGGGCCGTGCCATCGTCAAGAGCCCGTAGACGCCATGCGCTGCCCAGCTCGAATGCGCGACCCCGACCCGCATACCGAAATCGTGTGCATCGCGCCACAGCCGCGGCGCACTGACCGTCGCCTCGGGCCAGACGATGAGGCCGCTCTTCGTCATACCCTCGCGCACGGTCGGATCGATAGCGATGAAGTTGTTTTCCTGATAGTGCTTCATCCAGCCCGCGGGGTAGGTATCGAAGATCGCGACCGACGGGTTCGATACCGGCAACGGGACACGGATGCCATAACAGCAATATTCGAACCCCAGTTCCTTGGCCACCGCGGACATCCGCTCGAACAGCTGACGTTCGTCCTTGGCTTCGTTCAGCTTCTCGTAGCCATCATGCCAGCGCAGCAGCTCCATCCTCATACCTCGCGGTTCCAACAACACCCAATGCTGTCATAGTTAGCAGGTCTCATGGCTGGATCGGACTGCTACAGTCCGGCCCATGAGACAAACTAATACCCTGCTTGCCGGCCCATCCCGTGACGGCTACGTGCGCCTTCCCGAACAGGCGCTGGATCACCTGCAGCTCGTCCACGTCGATTCGGGCCTCGACGAAGGCCTGTTGGAGGAACTGCGTGCCGACGCGGTCGATGCCGTGAGCGCCGGCTACACCGAATGGCAACGTGCGCGCGCCCCAGGGCGCGCCCATGTGACGGTCGGCTGGGACTGGTACGTCGACCGTACTTCCGGCGCGCTCGTCATCGCCTGGGGCGACGTGCGCAGCAACGTGATGTGTGTCGACGCACGTGGCACCGATATCGGTATGGCCCGAACCGCGCAATTGCTGATGCGCCGTCTCGCCCAGCTCAACTGGCCAAACGCGGTCGCACGCATCGCACTCTCGCCGCCTCCCGGCGTCGATGCACCTGGGCCCGCACTGCAATAAGCGACAGAACAAACGCGGGGCGGCCCGTCGGCCGTCGCGCAATCATCTCATCATTCCTCTACAGGACTCATTTATAAGGAAATTACGGCCACTTTTCAATCTCGATACGAATTTTCACTGCTCGGCGTGGGGCATCCGCAACCCCGGCGCGGGGGAGGTATTGCCCGAAAAACCCTGTCAACGTTGACAGTTACCGGTCCTCGGGGCGCGCGCTGTAATGCGTCCATCAAAAAAGCATATGCGAGGACTCCATGCGGACTTCCGTTCACGGCGATGGGCACCTCCCCGAAGACCTCGACAACGCACTTGCGCAGTATCGGCACCAGGTCTTCGTCGAGCAGCTTGGCTGGAAGCTGCCGTGCGCTGAGAACCGCTTGGAGCGCGACCAGTACGACCGGCAAGATACTGTCTATATCGTCGCGCACGACGAGTCCGGATCGATTTGCGGCTGCGCACGGCTTTTGCCTACTACCCGCCCCTACCTGCTTCTCGAACTCTTCCCTTTCCTGCTCGCCGCCGATATGCCCGCGCCAGTATCGGACGACGTGTGGGAATTGTCCCGTTTCGCGGCCAGCGCGGCAAATGCCGATCCGGCCACGCTGGGCGAAGAAAACACGTCGTGGGCCGTGCGACCCATGCTCGCCTCGGTCGTCGAGTGCGCCGCGAAACTGGGGGCCCGGCAACTGATCGGCGTCACCTTTTTGAGCATGGAGCGGCTGTTCCGGCGCATTGGCATACATGCTCACCGGGCGGGTCCAGCCCAGCGCATCGACGGCCGCATGGTCGTCGCGTGCTGGATCGATATCGACTTGCAAACGCTCGCGGCGCTCGGTCTCGATCCGGCGCTCTTGCCGCAGGCCGCGGGCGGAGCATCGAAAGTTTCGCAGCATACGCCTTCGTTGTAGGGAGACTCATCTTGCAAGCTCTGTGTGCCTCGCCCACCTCATCGTCAATAGACGCGTTCGTCGCAAGCGCCGGCTTGACCGTCGAGTTCGCCGGTTCCGACGAGCGTATGCGGCTTACCGGGATCGACCGGCACGGTTTCACGGTCGGCGTGACGGACGACGCACAATTGCCGCCGCTCGGACTGCCTCGCCAAGCCCGTATCACCTATGGCGGCGAGACGCTTTGCGAACCGCGTCTGGTCGCGCGCTGCCCCGTGCATGGGCGTGCGCCAGTGCGTGAAATAGTCCTGCAACCTTCGCGAAGCGATGACGACATCGCATTCTGGCAAGCACTCTATGCGCACCGCCTGCGGCAGCGCAACGCGGCGGGCGGCCGGCCGGTTGCCGGGCGCGATCCGCGCGTAGGCGGACGTCTCGTTGCAAGGCAGCCGGTCGCGAGTCCGGTACTGACCGATTGCGAGGCGCTATTCGTGTTGGGCGATACCGGCGATGCGGCGTTTGTCGCAACATGGCTCGAATATCACTTCGCCGAAGTCGTCACGCGCGCCCGCATAGCATCGACGCCTGCCGATCTGCGCGATATGACCTGTCGAACGGAAAACGCCGAGGTGATGATTTCCTTCGAATACCGTTTGAGCGGACAGCCCGCGCACGCGGCCACGCGGGAGACTTGCGCGTGGATCGCGGCCGAGCTCGAGCGCCTTTTCGGGCTCGCGCCGCGCTATACGGTGGCGGCTGCGCGCGAGCGGACCGGGGCCATGAGCTACCGTCAGCGGCCCCCGACGCTCGCGTCGTGATCCATCCGCGACACCATCGATCGCACTTCGAAACCTGCGCCGCATTTCAACCGAGTCCGAATGCTTTTCGCAAGCTCGCATCGACGGGGCCGGGCGGCCTGAAGCGGCGCAATTTGCTTAGCAACGATGCCTGCCCGGCGGGCGGGCGCGGATCTCGCCACCTGCTTCGCGCCTCCGATGAGCGCGCGCAGGCGCCGACGGAATCCGCGCGCGCGGCGGTTGCGGCGTTCAAGGCACTGGGTGGGGGCTGGCTGCCTCGCGAATCGGCCGCCGCTACCAACCATACTTGAGCTCGAGGCCCGCATAGTCGGCATTGCGCCCGCCCGCCTGACGAATCGCGTCTCCCACCTGGAAGTGCACGGCTTCGACAGAACCAATCAGGTTGGCCGCGATCGTCCAGTCTGCGCGAAGCTGTACATACATCCCCGTCCACAGCCCGCCCCTGCCCGCGGTGCCCGGCACGGCCTGGTTCGGCTGCTGATAGACCGCGTCGCCGGTCGTCTCCCGCCACTGGAAGCCTACTGCACCGAGCAGCGACAGATTTGACGATGGCTTGAGCGTAACGGACGGCTTCACATGGATCAGATTCGCATATCCTGTATAGCCGGCAAGCGTGAAATAGTAGCCGTTCGGAAACAGTGGATTGAACGTCTCGACTCGCCCATCGCGCGGATGCCGGTCACCCGACGCCGCATCGATCTGAAGGGCGACACGCGGCGACCACGGCAAGTCGAGCTTGTAGCCGGCGATCGAGCCTACCGCCCATGCGCCGATCGTAGCGCCGCCGATCGTTCCCGTCTGAAGCATCGCTTCGACGTCCCAATCGAAGCGCCCATGTGTGCCGGAATAGCGCAGGTCCCATACGTCGCGATGCTCAGGGCCGCTCGCATCGATGAAATGCGCATTCGCGCGGTTGTAACGCGACCAGTAGCCCGATAGATCGCCGGGGCCTACCGACTGACGCTCGAAACGCACGCCGCTGAATGTGAGGTCGCGGTTCGATACATCGTCGAATGTGGACGCACTGCGGTTCTGGACGGGTTGCGTCGCATACGCGATGAAGCGCCACTTCCGGTACTCGTAATCGGCCCAAAGCGCGTCGAACGCTTGACGCACATTGGGGCCGTCGCGCACAGCGATGAAACGCTGAAGATCGAATGCCATTTCCTGGCGGCCGACACGGAATTTGAACGTGCCACCGCCAAGCGCGCCACTATAGGTCGCAAATGCCTGCTCGATGTCGAGCGGATTCTTATCTACGGGCGCGATCGTATTCTTGCCATATGCACGCGCATCCTCGAGTTGCACAAAGAACTGCCAGTGCCCGCCGACATGCGCATCGGCATGCACCTCGGCGCGCTGAAGCAGGTAGGTGTCCGACTGGGCGGAACCGATGCCGAACAGCGGCGCATTATTGGTTTCGATGCGCTCGCGCAGATTCGCGCCGAGCGACAGATAGGAATCGGGCGCACCGCCAAGCGGTATGTACTTCAGACCGTCGAGCGGCTTGCGAGGAACACATGGGTTCGCGAGCACCGACCAGTCTTCCTGCCAGCGATTGAAGAGCATGACCGGTCGCTTGGCATCGCACACGGGCGTCGATGCGCTGCCGGTTGCCGCGGCTGTCGCCGCATCGGCCGATACGCTCGCCGCAGCCGGTTCCGCTACCGGTTCGGCTACCGCCGCATGAGTCCGCATCAGCATGAGCCCGGCCATGGCGGCGACTCCCGCGGCCTTGTCTACTCGATGAACGCGCATCCTGGCCGAGATGATGACTCGAATCATGCATGCCCCGCTGTGGTCGCCTGCTCCGGTTGTCCCGCCGTCAATGCGAGTCCGGCGAGCGCGCACACTGGGGCAGCCAGCGCCCAGAATCCCGCGTATCGGAACCCGAATGCGCCAGCCGCCGCACCGATCGCGAACGCGGTAATGGCCGGCATCATCTTCTTGAACCGGGCGCGCGCGGCAGCGCGTACGCTATCGGACGTGCTTGCCGAAAGGATATCGAGCGCGTCGAGAATGGCCTGCGTGACGTTGCCCGTCATCACCGTATTGGGAACGCTTGCGCGCGGGATCAAACGCGGATGCGCGTTTTGGACGCCCATCGCCAACGCCCCGAGCACGCCTGCCAAAATCGCCGGCAAACCATCGGGCCGACCGATCGGGCTCGCCCACACGCCGGCCGCGCAGAAGCCCAACATGAGGACAGCTTGCACTGCGTAAAGCACGCGCGCGCCGGACGCTGCCGGCCGCCCCGACAGCAATCGCACCAGGAAAGCGCTGAGGACGACGCCGCCGATAAACGCCGGAAAAACGATGAGTTTCAGGAAAACGCCCTGGGCATAGCCTGCGATGCCGGCGCCAATCAGCACGAAGTTGCCGGTCACATGCGCTGTAAACAGTCCGAACAGCGCGACGAAACTCAGCGTATCGACGAAGCCGGCGATCGCCGCAAGAATCGTGTCTTCCGATTTCATGTCGCAGCGCTCGCATGAATTTCGGCGATATATCCGCCCGGAAACTGCACGATCGCGGCACCGCGTCCGTCCGATGTGAACGGCGGCACGAGCACGGTCACGCCGGCGGCCTGCGCCTTGCGCAGTGTCTCGGCAAGATCGCTTACTTCGTAGCCCGTCATTTCACGTCCGAACGGATAGGGCAAGTGGCCGTCTGTCACGATCACCGTCATCTTGCCGAAGCCGGATTCCAGGCGAACGCGACGATAGGTGTCGTTCGGTCGCCCGATTTCGATACCCGGTGCATTGCGCACGTCGGACACGATCCAGCCTTGCGAGAATCCAATGAATTTTTGGATCAGCTTGTCCGCGGTGTCGGGCGAGACGTAGACCCGGTTTTCCGGAATCGTCTGCAACGCGTCGTAATGGGGTGCCTGGGGATGCCAGTAGAGCTGCATGTTGACGCCGCCCGGCCATGAGACGACGACATCGCGGCCGATCGGATCGGGGAATGTATCGACGATGACGTTCGCACCATGCGCTCGCGCCGATCTCACCGCCGCATCCATATCCTTCACGAGGTACCCCGTGCGCTCGGCGCCGAACGGATAAGGCACCGGCGTCTTGAAGCCGAATACCGAAACCGAGCCCGACGGCGTGAAGACGAGCTGCGACATCGTTTGGCTGGGTGTCGGCGTCACCTGGAAGACACCCTCCTTCGACTTGCTGCCGCCGAACGTGGCGACGAAGCTGTCAGTGAAGCGGTCGAAGTCTTCCGGTGCAACATAGACGTGCGTCGTGTCGTACTGTGGTCCGACCGCGAGCGACGGCGCGGCATGCTTCGCGGGCGGCGGCTTTGCGAACGATTCGGGTGCGGCGATCAGCCCGCTCGCGATGCTCAGCGCGAGCAGCACCGAGTAAGCTTTTCTCATGGAAAGACTCCTTGTTGTTTGACGTGCATTCGACGATTCAAGCCCGGCGGCTACTGCCGTCACGGCTTGAATCGCCGAGAACGGTCGCGAACACGAGTGCGGCGATCAGGCCAAGATGCTCAAAAAAGCCATTGAGGGCCATGAAATGCTCAACCCCGGTGCGGTTCCAGAAGTCATTGGCGACGAGCATCGAGACGGCTGTCAGCACGCCGAGGCCGCCCGCACCCAACCAGGTGAAGCGACGAAACACGACGCACAGCGAGCCGATAATCTCGACCGCGACTGCCAGTGCGGCCCAAAGCGCGGCAGGGTGCAGGCCAAAGTGCGCCTGCTCCGCAATGGCCTCGTCGAAGTGCAGCGCCTTGTCGATGCCGCCGATGAGATAGGCGGATACCAATGCCAGGCGCACGAGCGGCATCATCCAGGGCTGCTCGAGCAGCACCCGAACCCATCCAGGATTGCTACGGCTGATCATGGTCGTCATATCAGACCGCCCAGCACGAACAGCCGAATGCACCCCAGAATCCCTTTGCGTCCGACGTCGGCAACGTGCTCGTCCACGCCTTTGCATGAGCATGACCATGCAGGCCGCAGGCGCTCGCACAACCGCACGCCGCTGCCGCGGCACGCTGCAGCGGTGCGCCGTCGCGCTGCGTCGCGCCCCAGCCACCATAGCCGCCGAACTGTCGCACCGGCGACCAGTCCGGCATTGCGGGCGGCACCGGCGTGTCGTAGCGCGAAAACGGCCCGGCTCCCCAGACGATCCGCCCGCCGACCACCGTCAACAAGGACGTGGTATCGACGATGTCTTGCTCGGCGCACGCGAAAAAATCGCGGTCCGGCACCACCAGATCGGCAAGCTGGCCGACTGCGATGCGGCCTTTATTGCCGTCTTCGTTCGAGAACCACGTGACGTATTCGGTCCACATGCGCAGCGCCGTTTCACGATCGAGCAGGTTGCGCTGCGGATACATTCTCAGGCCACTGATCGTCTTGCCGGTCACAAGCCATGCGAGCGAGACCCACGGGTTGTACGACGCCACGCGTGTTGCATCGGTGCCGGCCGAGACCTTGAGTCCCTTTTCCAGCATCCGGGCAACAGGCGGCGTGGCTTCCGCCGCCTTTGCGCCGTAGCGCTCGACGAAGTACTCGCCCTGGTAAGCCATCCGATGCTGTACGGCAACGCCTCCACCAAGCGCCGCGATGCGATCCATCGAGCGCTCCGAAATGGTTTCCGCGTGATCGAAGAACCAACGGATGCCCTCGAGGGGAATGTCCTTATTGACCCGCTCGAACACGTCGAGCGCGCGGCTGATGGTTTCGTCGTATGTCGCATGCAGACGCCATGGCCAGCGGTTTTGCGCGAGTACGCGCACGACACCTTCGAGTTCGTCCTCCATTTCGGCCGGTAACTCGGGCCGGGCAACACGGAAATCTTCGAAGTCGGCCGCGGAGAACACGAGCATTTCGCCCGCGCCGTTGTGGCGGAAGTAATCGTTGCCGTCGTGATACTTGACCGTGCGCGTCCAGTTCACGAAGTCGTCCTTTTCGGCCTTCGGCTTCTGTGTGAACAGGTTATAAGCGATACGAACAGTCATCTCACCCGCTTCGTCCAGCTTGCGAATGACTTCGTAATCGTCGGGGTAGTTCTGAAACCCGCCGCCGGCGTCGATCACGCTGGTCACGCCGAGCCGATTGAGCTCGCGCATGAAGTGACGCGTCGAATTGTATTGATACTCGAGTGGAAGCTTCGGCCCTTTCGCCAGGGTGGCGTAAAGAATCGACGCATTGGGATTGGCGAGCAACAGGCCAGTCGGATTTCCAGCCGCATCGCGCATGATGGTGCCGCCCGGGGGCTCCGGCGTGTCCTTCGTATAGCCGACCACACGCAGCGCTGCAGCATTGAGCAGCGCGCGATCGTATAAATGCAGGATGAACACCGGCGTGTCGGGCGCCACCGCGTTCAGCTCGTCGAGCGTGGGCAGACGCTTTTCCTCGAACTGATGCTCGGTGAAGCCGCCGACCACGCGCACCCATTGCGGCGCAGGCGTAATCGCGACTTGCTGCTTGAGCATTTCCATCGCCACGGCCAGCGAGCGCACGCCGTCCCAGCGCAACTCCATGTTGTAGTTGAGGCCGCCGCGAATCACGTGCGTGTGATTGTCCATGAGGCCGGGCAGCATGGCGTGCCCTTTCAGATCGATGACTTCGGTCGCGCCGCCTGCCAGCGACATCACTTCGGCATCGCTGCCCACAGCGACAAAACGGCCATTGGCGATCGCCACGGCTGTCGCGATCGGGTTGGAACGGTCCAACGTAGTGATCCGGCCGTTACAGAGAATGAGATCGGGATGGGTGTCGGTTGCACTCACGAGCGTTGCCTCCAGGTCGGTTAGAAGCCGAGCAGATGTTTGACGGATGCGATTGCCTGTTCGCCTATCAACATGCCGAGCAAGCCGATGAGGGCAATCAGTGGTGGCGCGGGCGAGCGCACTTTGATCGCGCTGTAGATCACGCCTATCAGCGCGCCTGCGCATAGTGACAGCAGATACGGTTCCATACGTTCAGCCTTGAAACGCGGCATCATGTGGCGGTTATCAGTGCGGCCACCAATCAAGGCGCGCCGCACTGGCTCTGACGGGTAACGCTGCGGCGATTACTTCGCAGGCACTGCCGGCAGCGCCTGATGCGGCTCCGCCGTACGCTGGGCTGCCTTGTGAACCATCGTGTACGCGTAGTCGATACCCATGCCGTATGCGCCCGAATGCTCCTTTGCGATCGCCATGACCGCGTCGTACGTTTCGCGGTGCGCCCAGTCGCGCTGCCATTCGAGCAGAACCTGCTGCCACGTCACGGGAACGACACCCGCCTGGATCATGCGCTGCATCGCGTAGTCGTGCGCGTCCTTCGACGTGCCGCCCGACGCGTCGGCCACCATATAAATCTCGTAGCCGCCTTCGAGCATTGCGCACAGCGCGAACGTCGTATTGCAGACTTCCGTCCACAAACCCGAAACGACGACCTTCTTCCGCCCGTTCGCCGCCAATGCATCGCGAACCTTTTGATCGTCCCACGAGTTCATCGATGTACGTTCGAGCAGTTTGTGATCGGGAAATACGTCCAGCACTTCGGGATAGGTGAAGCCGGAGAAGCTTTCGGTTTCGACGGTGGTGATCGTGGTCGGAACGTTGAACACCTTAGCCGCCTTGGCCAGTGCGACAACGTTGTTCTTCAGCGCCTGACGGTCGATCGATTGGACGCCGAATGCCATCTGCGGCTGCTGGTCGATGATAATCAGTTGGCTGTTCTGGGGCGTCAGTACTTCAAGCTTGGGATTGCTCATGGCGCGTATCGTCCTTGTGAGTCGGTGAGAAAGATGCACGCTTTCGCGTGCTGGGGCACGTCACGACGGCTGCTGATTCCGCCGCGAAACTTCGGATGAATGATTGCCGGGCAGCGCGCCAAACATGTGCTGGCCGCATTTCGCTTCGCGCCATGCCGCGCTCAGCCTGATGCCCGAAAGCATCCGCCGCATGAGCGGCAGTATCTGTTCGCCTGCAAGCATCCCGAGCAAGCCCGCCAGGGCGACGACGGGAGGCGCAGGCGAATGCACGCCAATCGCGCTATAAACGCCGCCGGCCAGAATGCCGGCGAGGAGCGAAAAGAAATACGGTTTCATGATGGGGATCTCTTTGACCAGCCGACTATCGGTGGCATCGATTGCTCGAACGCCTCAACCTGGAATGAAGACTACGACAGAGCCACCCAAATGTCCTGAAGCTCGCCTGAAACGTCCTGAAGACGGATGCTCGATCGACAGCCCGGCGTCGCTGCCGACCGTATTACGGCTGCTTCAGAACGTTTCAGCGGTGCTTCAGGACTTCCCTGGCAGGCATGCCTAGACTTCGTCCGGGATCGTCGCGAGGGCGGTAGAGATGGATGGGCCGGTTTTACATCTTCAAGAACGAGAGGAGATCGGCATTTACCTGATCCGGATGAGTGCCGCACATCCCGTGCGGGGCACCGGCGTAGACCTTGAGCGTCGCCT
>CBJLAJ010000095.1:0-20534 GCA_966421005.1 uncultured Paraburkholderia sp. | reverse complement strand
CGACTTCGACGTCGACGGAAGGGGATGCAGGACGGCGCGGACCCGCCCGCGTCGCCATATGACCCGATGTATCGATACGCCCGAGGGGCTCCGTTTTGCACGGAGCCCCTTTTGCTTTGCAGTGCGCAGCGCCGCGCGCCGGGCGTACAATCGAGACCTGTTTGTCATTCGTCTCTCGCGTCTCAGAGGCCTGTCACGTCTGTCCAACGTTTGTCTCAACAGCGGCGCCCGGAAACATGCAAATACAGACCCATCCGTTGATTTCTCCCGCGCTCGGCACCGAGCGGCATCTGCAAAGCTTTCACTACGGCCCCTCGGGCGCACAGAAGATTTATATCCAGTCATCCCTGCATGCCGACGAGCTGCCGGGCATGCTGGTTTCGTGGGCTCTGCGGCGCAAGCTTGCGGCACTGGAGGCCGCGGGCAAGCTGCGCGGCGAAATCGTCGTCGTGCCGGTGCCCAATCCGATCGGCCTCAATCAGCATCTGCTCGGCCAGCACATCGGCCGCTTCGAGACCTATAGCGCCAGCAACTTCAACCGCGGCTTTCACGACCTCGCTTCGCTCGTCACGCCGCGCATCGAAGGCCGCCTGTCGGGCGACATCGGCGCCAACCTGAAAACCATCCGCGAAGCCATGCACGATGCGCTGGCCGCTGAGGTACCGCACACCGAACTCGAATCGCAGCGGCTCGCGCTGCAGCGTCTTTCGTACGATGCCGATATCGTCCTCGATCTGCATTGCGACTTCGAAGGCGCCATGCATCTATACACGAACCCGGACCTCTGGCCCGACGTCGAGCCGCTCGCGCGCTACCTCGATGCGAAGGCATCGCTGCTTGCGCTCAATTCGATCGGCAACCCGTTCGACGAAATTCATAGTTTTTGCTGGTCCGAGCTGCGCGCGCGTTATGGCGATCGCTATCCGATTCCAAACGGCTCGATTTCAGTCACCGTCGAATTGCGTGGACAAGCCGATGTCTCTTACTCGCACGCCGAGCACGATTCACAGGCCATTCTCGAATACCTGACCCATCGTGGCGTGATCGAAGGCACCCCCGCTCATCTGCCGCCACTCGCACACCCGGCCACGCCGCTTGCCGGCAGCGAGCCGCTCATGGCACCCATTTCCGGCGTGCTCGTGTTTCGCGTGCCGGTGGGCACCTGGGTCGAGCCGCAGCAGGAGATCGCCGATATCGTCGACCCGCTGGGCGATCATGTCGTGACGATCCGCAATACCATGGCCGGTGTGATGTATGCGCGGCATAAAACACGCTTTGCCACCGCAGGGATGGAGGTTGCGCGCATTGCGGGCTCGACGCCCTTCCGTACCGGAAGTCTCCTCTCGGCATAGGACACGCTCACGACAAACGTTCTGATACGCGATTATGAAAGGCCTCGGCCGCGTGCTCGCAGCAATGGACAGCGGGTGTCTGGGACTACCGTCCTTATTCCGCCCAAGAGCGAATAGTTTGTCCCCCTCTTCCCGGGTTCAGTCGAGATACCGGCCACTGAACGCCCAGATGAGTGTTACGACCAACACGACGGCACAGGAAATCCATTGCGTCACGACGGAGCACCACGCCAGTTCCGGAGTGGAAATGAATAAGTCTCGGCTCGCTTGCGTCAGCAACGCGCCCGCTTTCAAATGCTGCACCTGTTCGACATGACCCCACCACATCGAAAGCAGACTGGTCGCCCAACCCGAACCGACGAGGAGGCAATCAAGCATCGTCAGATCGAATGGCCTTTTCGGATTCTTCGCGACATCCACTGAAATTCGCGAGATCGAGGCCATGACAACCAGCACGGCCAATCCGACAAACCAGAGCGGGTATCGCAGCAGGAGAGCAAACAAAAAGCCAAACAACGTGGCAAGTTGCAACCCGGCCAGCCGTACCAGCGCGAGACTCGCGCATAGGTCGCTCCAATCGTCGTCATGCATGATCCGAATCCCGATGGACCGTGCCCTCGCATGTTGAGGGCTCACCCGAAAGATGTCGTTTCACGGAAAATCGTCTCAGCTTCGGCGCGTCCTGCACGCGGTGAGGATGCCCCGCAGCAAATCGACAGGGGGAGGTGGGCATCCGGGGATCGTCACGTCGACTGGCAAGATTGACGATACCGGTCCGCACACGGCGTAACTGTCGCCGAAAATGCCGCCCGTGCATGCACACTCCCCGGCAGCAACGACGAGCTTCGGCGCCGGTGTCGCCTCGTACGCGGCGAGCACGGCTGCCCGCATGTTCAGCGTTACGGGTCCTGTCACGAGCAGCAAGTCCGCATGTCGTGGGCTTGCGACGAATTTGATCCCGAGCCCTTCGATGTTGTAGTACGGGTTGTTCAACGCGTGGATCTCCAGTTCGCATCCGTTGCACGAGCCGGCGTCGATCTGCCGGATGCACAATGCCCGGCCGAGCAGGTCGAGAATGTCCTGACGAAATTGGCATTCCTCGTGATGCCAGGCGTCTTCGGCCGTCGGCGCGGGTTCGTCGGGAAAATCGGTGCGCGCGAATTGTCGGATAAGCTGCCACATCAGAGGTCGTGCCCCGCGTAGTTCAGGTTGAACGATTTGTTGATCAGTGGGAAATCGGGAACGATGTTGCCGATAATCACGTGCTCGAGCGCCGGCCAGTTCTGCCACGATGGATCGTGGCAATGGCATCGCGCGATCGCATCGCCCGGTTCCGTCTCGAGCGCAACGAACACGTCGCCGCGCCATCCCTCGACCCAGCCGACCCCTCGGGAAGGGGCTGTTGCTGGTGTCACGCCGATCGCGATCGGGCCATCGGGGAGATGGCTCAGAAGCGACCGTATCAGGCGCAGGGATGCGTCAATTTCGGCGAAGCGCACGGCGACCCGAGCGGCAACGTCGCCGCGCCCGTCGCTCGCCGGATCGACGTGTAGGGCATCGTACGGTGCCGGCCGGACGTTCGCGCGCACATCGAACGTCCGGCCGCTGGCGCGGGCGGCCATGCCGCGCACGCCGAAATGCTCGGCAACGTCAGGGGTCAACCGGCCGGTGCCGAGAAACCGATCCTGCAGTCCGGACTGATCCTCGTAGATTGTCCGCATCACGTGCGCTTCACATTCGATGCGTTCGCACTGTTCCGTCAGGATCGCGGCGTCCTCAGGATGAATGTCGACTGCTACCCCTCCTGGCACGATCCGGTCCATCAAGTATCGATGCCCAAAGGCACGAGCATTCGTCCGTATCCAGTCCTCCTTGAGCCGCGAGAACTGCGCGAGACCAAACGCAAAACCAGCGTCGTTACCGAGCGCGCCGAGGTCGC
This sequence comes from uncultured Paraburkholderia sp., assembly GCA_966421005.1. GTDB lineage: Bacteria > Pseudomonadota > Gammaproteobacteria > Burkholderiales > Burkholderiaceae > Trinickia. The sequence goes on along the minus strand of CBJLAJ010000095.1, from coordinate 17,243 downwards.
CGAGATGATTAGCGACGCGCTCGCGCTCGAGCAGTAGCGCGCGCACATAGAGTGCGCGCTTCGGTAACGCGGCGCCACACGCCTGCTCGAGCGCCATGCAGTAGGCCCACGAAAATGCGATGGTCGAATCGCCCGCAATCCTGGCGGCAACCCGATGACCGCATGATGCCGAGGTACGCTCAAACAAACGCTCGACGCCGCGGTGGACATAGCCCAGACGCTGTTCGAGACGCAGCACCTTTTCGCCGACGACCGAGAACCGGAAATGCCCCGGCTCGATGATGCCGGCGTGAATCGGCCCGACCGCAATCTCGTGCACGCCCTCGCCGGCCACCGGCACGAACGAATAATCCGCCTCGCTCGACTCAAATCGTTCGACGCCCGTCGCCTGTTTTTGCAGCGGAAAGTAATCGCTAGGCCAGTTGCCGTGATTGAGCCAAGGACGTGTGTCACGGGCGTCACGGGCGCGTAAGCCGGTCAGATCGAAAATCGCCCGCTGCATGCGCGTCGCGTACGGAAAGATCGTCGCCAGATCGGGAAAGTCTCCTTCGGCGCTCGGCTTGCTGCCCGTTGCGAGTCGCGCCCACAGGATGCCGTCCTCGCATTCGTACGCCGCATTCACCGAAAATGCGCGCTCGCTCGTTTCGCCGCCCCACATCGCAATGAGACGGCGCTGCCCCAACCGCGCCGCATGCGCGATTTCGAGCCAACGCGGTTCGTCGACGTCGACTACGAGCGCCGGAATCTGGCCCGCACCCTGCACGAAACGAATGGAGCCATCGCTCTGCGTCGAGTCGAGTCGCATCTTCTACCTCGCCAACATCGTTGCGGCCTGGTGATACCACGTTACCAGGTAAGGTGGGACGTATAGGCCAAGCATCAGTCCCAGACCCAAATGCACAAACACCGGCAGCAGCGCAGGCCGGTGCTCGAGCGGGTTCGCCGTCGTCGTTCCGCCGAACACCATCCGCTGCACGCGCGAGAAGATAGCTGCGAACGCTACGGCGAGCCCGAGCAGCAGCAACGGGGCGGTCCATGGCAGCGTGTTCATTGCCGTCGTCAGGATCAGGAATTCGCTCGCGAACACGCCGAATGGCGGCAAACCGAGAATCGCGAGCGCACCAAGCATCATCCCCCAGCCGACCGTCGGGCTGACCTGAAGCAGTCCGCGAATGCCTTCGATTGCTTGCGTGCCCGCCTTCTGCGCCGCGTGGCCGACCGCGAAGAAGATCGCTGATTTGACCAGAGAATGGACCGTCATGTGCAGCAGCCCGGCGAACGTCGCGATCGGGCCGCCGAGCCCGAACGCGAACGTCATCAGTCCCATGTGCTCGATCGATGAATACGAGAACATTCGCTTGACATCCTTCTGCCGGAACAGCGAGAACGATGCGACCAGCACCGATACGAGCCCGAACCCGACCAGCAGGCGCCCCGGCAGGCCATTGCCCAGCGCACCGTCGGCGAGCACCTTGCAGCGCAGCACCGCGTACAGCGCGACGTTCAGCAACAAGCCGGACAGTACCGCCGAAATCGGCGTCGGGCCTTCCGCGTGCGCGTCTGGCAGCCAGCTATGCATCGGCACGAGCCCGACTTTGGTGCCATAACCAACGAGCAGGAACACGAAGGCGATCGAGACGATCGTCGGGTCAAGTTGCGTCCTGACGGCGGCAAGACTCGTCCACAGCAACGCGTCGCCGTCGGTGAGTTGCCGGCTCGCGGCGAGATACAGCAAGATCGTGCCGAACAGTGCCTGGGCGATACCGACGCCACACAGGATGAAATACTTCCAGGCGGCCTCAAGGCTCGCGGCCGTCCGGTAGACGCTGACAAGCAGCACGGTCGCGAGCGTCGCGGCTTCCATCGCGACCCACAGTACGCCGAGGTTGTCGGTCAGGAGCGCGAGCAGCATCGCGAACATGAAGAGCTGATACATGCTGTGATAAAGCCGCATCCGCGCTGTCGTCATCCGGCCACGCGCTTCCTCGATCTGCATGTACGGCCGGGAAAACAGCGATGTCGTCCAGCCGACGAACGCCGTCAGCGCAACCAGATAGACATTGAGCGGATCGACGAAGAACGCCCGCCCGAAAGCAAACGACGGACCGTTCTCAACGGTGCGCGCGGCAAGCACGAGCGTCGCCGCAAACGTCAGGAAGCTCAGGCCGACGTTCAGACTGCGTGAGACATGGCTCGGCCGCACGCACGCGAGGCATGCGGCCGCTGCCAGCGGAATGCCGAGCACGGCGAGCACGACGTGAGCGTCATTCATCTTTGAGTTTCTCGAGGTGATGGATGTCCAGGCTGTCGAACTGCTCGCGGATCTGAAACATGAACACGCCCAGGATCAGGATGCCGATCAGCACGTCGAGCCCGATACCGAGTTCCACGATCATGGGCATGCCGTTGGTAGCGGCCGTGGCCGCAAAGAACAGCCCGTTTTCCATCGACAGGAAGCCGATCACCTGGGGAATCGCCTTCGCACGCGTGATCATCGCCATGAACGACAGCAGCACGCATGCGAGCGCGATCCCGAGCGTGCCGCGTGCGACCGAAGTGGCGAGCTGGCTGATCGGCGACGCGACGTTGAACGCAATGATCACGAGCACAATGCCGATCAGCAGGGTGGTCGGGATATTGATGAGCGGCTCGACGTCAGCCTGCACGTCGAGTCTGCGCACGAGCCGATACAGGATCCACGGAATCAGGCCGACCTTCAGCACGAGCGTCAGCCCGGCGGACACATACAGGTGCGCGTCGCCCGTCACGAAGCCGAGGATCAGGTTCGCTGACACGAGCACGACTCCCTGCAACGTATAGAGATGGATCAACGACAGAATCCGGCGCTGACTCAGCATCGCGAACGACAGCAGCAGCAGCACGGCCGCGAGGAAATTGATCAATTGTGTCGCGTAGCCGTGCATTCATGCACCCAGCAACAGATGGACGAGCATGCCGATCACGGCCAGCAGGAAGGCGGTCGCGAGGAATTCTGGCACCCGGAAGATCCGCATCTTCGCATTGGCGGTCTCGACCACGGCGAGTGCGGCGCCGCCCACCACCAGCTTGACGAGGAGTGCCGGCACCGCCAGCACCAGCGAGAGCGGATTGCCTACCTCGGCGATCCCCCAAGGCACGAAGAGCGCAAGGCCGATGCAAGAGTAGGCAAATAGCTTGAGACTTGCGGCCCACTCCATCAACGCAAGATGACGGCCCGAGTATTCGAGGATCAGCGCCTCGTGGATCATCGTCAGCTCAAGGTGGGTGGCTGGATTGTCGACGGGCAGCCGCGCGTTTTCGGCCAGCGACACCAGCGTGAAGGCGATACCGGCGAAGGCCAAGCTCGGGTAGATCGTGAGTTCGCCGCGGCCGAGCGTCGAAACGATGCTCGTCAGCAGCGTCGAGCGCGTGATCAGCGAAGCCGACAGCAGCACCATCAGCAGCGCGGGTTCCGCGAGGAAGCCAATCAGCATTTCTCGGCGGGCACCCAGTGTGCCGAACGCCGTGCCGACGTCCATCGCCGCGAGCGACAGCGCGACACGCGCGAGTGCAAACAGCCCGACCAGCGCGATCGCGTCCGCGGCGGGCGACAGCGGCAACTCGGTCGACAGCGTCGGCACGATCGCGCACGCAAGCGTCATGGCGGCCCAGACGACGTAGGGCACGCCGCGGAAGACAGGGCTCGCGTCGTGCGCGATGACCGATTCCTTATTGAACAGCTTGTGGAGCATCCGGTACGGCTGCCAGATGGACGGCGCGCGCCGGTTCTGCAACCACGCACGGCATTGGTTGACCCAGCCCGTGAGCAGTGGCGCGGCGGCGAGCGCCACCACGATTTCGAGGGACTGCGACATCACGCCGGACAGGGTCACCATCGTCTCACCAGCATCAGCAGCAGGATCAGCACGACGAAACTGTACGTCAGGTAAACCGCAATCTTGCCCGTCTGCAGGCGGCCCGCCCAGTCGGCGGCACGTTGCGTGAACGCTGCGACGCGCGTGTAGAGCGCAGACCAGGTGCGATCGGTAACCGATACCCGGTAGGACGGCTGCACGTCGAACGGCGACGGCAATTGCCGCTCGATGCGCAGCAACGGTGCAAAGATTTCGCGGATCGGCTGCCCAAACCCTTCCGCCGTGTCCTGCATCCGCGCGGTCGTGAACGGGAAACCGCAACTCCAGGGCGCCGCGCGTCGCAAGCGACCGTGGTAGAGGCGCCGCACCAGCGTCCAGGCGAGCCCGCAGCACGCGATGAAGAACAGCATGAACACGGCGGGCATGTAACTCGCCCGAGCGGTCGACACCGGCACGAACAGCAGCCAGCCATGATTGTCGGCGCCGATACCCGCCCCGACCAGGGGGCGCGTGACTCGATCCAGCAGCTTGACGAACTGCGCGGGCACCAGCCCAAGCAGCACACTTGCGGCCGCGAACCAGCAGAACGCGAATCGTTCCCACGCGTTCGCGTCGCGCGCACGGTTCAGCTTCGCCTCTCTCGGTTGCCCGAGGAACACGATGCCGAAGAACTTGACCATCGTGTAGCCGGCCAATGCGGCCGACATCGCGACCAGCGCGGCCGCGATCGGCACCGTCATGGCGAGCACCGAATTCGGCAAACCGGGTGTGAACAGGAAGCTCTGCAGCAGGAGCCACTCGGCAACGAAACCACTCAGCGGCGGTAAGCCCGCGCTCGCCGCGACGCCCACGAGAACGACCCACGCCGTCCAAGGCATGAAGCGAATCAGCCCGCCGAGCTTGCCGAGGTTGCGCTCACCGGTTGCGTGGAGCACGGCGCCCGTGCCCAGGAACAGCAAACTCTTGAACGCTGCATGCGCAACGATCTGGTAGAGCATCGCGGTCAGTGCGAGCGCGGATAGGCTCGACATCCCGTGCGCGCGAAACAGCACCGCGAGCCCGAGCGCGACGATCATCAGGCCGATGTTGTCGATCGACGAATACGCGAGTAGGCGCTTCATGTCGACCTGGATCGTGCTGAACACCACGCCGAGCAGCGCGGTGCCCACGCCGAGCACGAGCAGCAGCACACCCCACCACGCGATCTGCACGTGCAGCAAATCGAATACGGTGCGCAACAGGCCATACAAGCCGACTTTCAGCACGAATCCGCTGAGGAGCGCCGACACGGGTGAAGGCGCCGCAGGATGGGCGTCCGGCAGCCACACATGTAGCGGGAAGATGCCTGCCTTCGCTCCAAATCCGACGAGCGCGAACAGGAATGCGAGCGACGCCCAGAACGCGTCGAGCGACTGCGCCCGCATGTTGGCAAACGTATAGTCGCCAGTGCGTGCCTGCAGAGTGCCGAAGCACAGCAGCAGCGCAAGCGCACCGACGTGCGAGATCAGGAAATACAGGTAGGCCGCTCGGCGGATCTCGCCGATCCGGTGGTTGGTCATCACGAGGAACGTCGCGGACAGCGTCAGCGTTTCCCAGGCGACCATGAACGCATACGCATCGTCCGCGGCGAGCACGAGCGCGATGCTCGCGAGGCAAACGTGGTATTCGAAGCAGATAAGCCCCGGCGCAGCCCCTTCGCCCTTGCGGAAATAGCCGGCGGAGAAGGCGCCGATTCCCGTGCTGACGACGCCGAGCACGAACAAGAAATAGCCGGACAAGCGGTCGATGCGCAGATGAAATGGCAACCCGGGCAGTCCAATCGGCAGTATCGCGGCGGACGGTTCGCCAAAGATGCCAGCAAGTCCCGCCGCACTTAGCAGCAGCCCACCCAGCGCACCAAGAGGAAACAGCGCGTGCGCAACAAACCGCGTGCGATGCAGAACCCCGAGGCCCAGCGTACCGATCACGAGCCAGGCGGCTACGACCAGCAGGACGAAATGGACGACAGGCACGGGGGCCATCCGGAATGTCTCCAATACGCTCAGGTTGGACGAGGTGCATGGAATGGCCGCGGATTCGACGGCGTATTCCCGACCGCATTATGACATCGAAAGACCAATCCGGATAACAAGGTATGATAATGCCGTTACCATGCAAACCTCATGATTCCAAAAATCCGGAGCCCGTCGCAGCGGCTTGCCTCGTCGCCGCGCTCGGCTCCGTCCGCCACGTCCTTGCCCCCGATCCGGGCGAGTGGGTGAAGAGCCTATGCCAGCGCAGTACTTTCGAAGCCTGACGGGAAAACACCGCAGCGCGACCGCGAACCGTCAGCTCGGGTTTTCGCTTGCCTTTATCGCTGGTGCAACCAACGCCGGCGGTTTCCTCGCGGTCAAGCAATACACGTCCCACATGAGTGGGATCGTGTCGGCGATCGCGGACCAGACGGCGCTCGGCGACATCCGGCTCGTGCTGGCCGGCATCGGTTCACTGGGGTCATTCCTGGTCGGAGCCGGCTGCTCAGCGGTGCTCGTCAACTGGGGGCGCCGCCGCAGCCTTCAGAGCCAGTACGTGCTGCCGCTGCTGATCGAGGCCGCGCTGCTCCTCCTGTTCGGGCTGCTCGGCAGCCACCTCGCGCTGTGGGAAGCTTTCTTCGTGCCGGTGACCGTGATCCTGCTGTGCTTCATCATGGGACTGCAGAACGCGATGATCACCAAGCTCTCGGGTGCGGAAATCCGCACGACGCACATGACCGGTATCGTGACGGATCTCGGCATCGAGCTGGGCAAGCTTTTTTACTGGAATCGGTCGAACGTCGATGCGGACCCGCACGCTGTAATCGCAAACCGTGCGAAGCTCAGGATTCACGGGACAATGCTGACGTCGTTCTTCGTCGGAGGCTTGCTCGGTGCAATCGGCTTCAAGCATGTTGGTTACGTGTCGACGGTCCCGCTTGCCGCGGCGCTCGCCACGCTAGCAATCGTGCCCATAGTCGACGACGTGTTGGCGTATCTCTATCGACTTGATCGCCGGCAGTAATTCAGGCGGTTCAAGCATTGGTGAACGTACTGTCGACGGCCGATCCCGCTTGAAGCACCGACGGCGCCGGCCGCGAGACGCCACACTGACAATCCCTTCCGTAGTGCGATCAAGGGCTGATACATTATAATTGCATTAGCATATTTGCCGACTCTTCCTCGCAATGGAAACGAAAACCGCACGCCTGACCATCCTGATCGACCCCGCCAAGAAAGAGGCGTTTGAAATGCTCTGTGCGGCGCAAGATCTGACGTCGTCACAAGTCGTGCGACAGCTGATCCGCGAGTATCTCGAGCGGCACGGTGTGAGCTACAAGACAAAAAGCCCGCTCGGCAAGCGAGTCAGGCGAAGCGCGGGCTGAGCCAAAGGAGATCACGCACCGATTGCCCAGTGAGCATACCCTTGCACGTGCCAGATCAACCGCATCGGCAAGCGCAGTCGCTACCTGCGAACACGCTGGAGTCAGGCCTTCTTGAGAAAGCAGGCCTTAAGCATGAAGCTGCCCACGTCCGTCTTGCAGTCGATCTCGTGATCACCGTCGACGATCCGGATGCTTTTCACCTTGGTCCCCATCTTCAGCGTGATCGACGAACCCTTGACGCGCAGATCCTTGATCAGCACGACCGCGTCACCGTCTGACAACACGTTCCCGTTTGCGTCCTTGACGATATTCCCGACCGATCCGTCGACGGCGTCAACACCGCCGCCTGCCGGCCATTCGTGGCCGCAGTCCGCGCATACGTGCAGTGCGCCATCCGGGTACGTGTTTTCCATTGCGCATTGGGGGCAGGCAGGGACAGCGTTCATTGCGGCTTCCATCGGGCAGGCTTGAGTCATTCAGGATAAAAACGGACGAGCACTTTCCTCGCCGAAGGCGAAGTCGAAATCGTGCCGCCGGGCTCGGCAGCGGTCATATGACGGCGCACACCACATTGTAATGGAATACACATAACCTTACCGCTTGGGGCCGAGCGGCACCCGCGCTCGGTTGGGCCGTAGCGCAGGAGTTGGTCAGGGCCGGATTCGTGACTTACGCAACAAATGGACGTCATAGCATTTCAGTTACGCCGGCAGGACGAGTCGCTGAGCACGCGCCAGTATCCCCGCGTGAGATCGATCAATGACTTGCGGGCTTTCACGAGCTCGATCGTGCGCACGCAGGTCGACAACAGGACGCGAAACATGAGTCCATTCTGACGCCCGATCAGGTCATCAATATTCGGCGGCAGCACCTCCAACTCGTGCTGCTGCAACATGCGCTTACGCTTCGGAGGCCTCGGGCCGAGAATCGCTTTTAGATCGATTCCGACCGCTGGATTGACATCGATCTGCTTGCGCCCGATCACCTGCATATCGTCGAGAGCGTGATGTAGGCGCGACACGCCGACCTCCTTAAAGGTATGAGGCCAATCTAATGCGCCCGTAGCTACCAGTCTAGCTACCAATCAAATGTGTAACACTGCGATACACCGCGACACACGGCGGCACACACAAATCCTTTTACGTCAGTGGGTTAGCTATTTTTCTGGCACACGCCGAAACACCCTGAAGCACCCCTCGCTTTAAGTTTGGCTTAATTCTCGGCTGACACTATGCGACGCATACCACCCCTGTTGAGCCGCCGGAACATCGGCGGCATCTTTTTGTCTTCTTCATGCGGTGCGAAGAGCCTTGCGGCGCTGGGAAGGGAAACGGCAATGATTGAAGATTCGGTGTTCAAGCATCTGCGAACCATGCTCAAGCGCAAACACGCGCTGCCCGTTCAAAGCTGCCGCGTCTCAACCCCCGTGCAACGCCCCTGGGGCAGGACCTACCGGCTCGTGGAATGGAGCATGGCGAAAGACGCGCCGTCGTATCGCTGCGTCGTCCCCGCCGAGTTGACCGATAGCGAAATCGCGCAGCACGTCGCGTCCCACGTGCCAGGCCGGGTCTATTTCGACGAGCAGCGATAAGCGGCTTTCAATGGAAAAACCGTTCAACGAACGCGGCGTGACAATCACCCGCAACGGGCTCAGTGCCGGCGGCCAGATATTCCCGTTGCGCGAGATTCGCGACGTCCGCGTTGTCACCGTGCACAAGAATAAAGTCGTGCCGATCGCCATTTCGCTCGTTGGAATTGGCGTCGCCGTAGCAGGCGGGATCTACGGCAAGCCTGCGGCGCTCGTAGTCGGCGTCATGCTCATCGTCGTGGGCTGGCTCGCCTGGACTACGCAGGATGTCACGCACCGCCTGTTGGTGATGACGGCAAACGGTGAGCGCGAAGCGCTGACGAGTCCCGACCGCGCCTTCGCGGAGCACGTCGAGGAAATGCTGCGCGACGCGCTCGGTCGCGCCCGCGCCACTCAGCCCGTCTGAAGCGGCTTGACGCACCAGATATCGCGCGCGTACTCGGCAATCGTCCGGTCTGACGAGAACTGTCCCATTCCCGCGACATTTTCGATCGCGCTTGCGGTCCACGCGCGCGGATCCCGAAAACGCGCATCCACCGCCTCTTGTGCCCGCGCAAACGCCGCGAAATCGGCCAGCACCATGTAGTGGTCGCCCCAGTCGACAAGCGTATGAAAGATGTCGGAAAAGCGGTGAGAATCGCCGTTGGAAAAGTGCCCGGTGCGGATCTGATCCAGTGCAAGGCGTAGCGCTGCGTTCTCCTCATAAATTTGCCGCGGGCGATAACCCGTCGCCCGCAAATCGCCGACTTCGCTCGCAGTCAATCCGAAGATGAACATGTTCTCGCGTCCAACGGCGTCGCAGATCTCGATGTTTGCGCCATCCATCGTGCCGATCGTCAGCGCACCGTTCAATGCAAGCTTCATGTTCCCGGTACCGGACGCCTCTGTGCCCGCCATCGATATCTGCTCGGACAGATCGGCCGCCGGAATCATCGTCTCAGCCAGGCTCACGCCGTAATTGGGCACGAAGACAACCTTCAGCCGATCGCCGACTACCGGGTCACGATTGATCGTCTGTCCAACATCGCCAATGAGCCGAATGATCGTCTTCGCCATCTTGTAGGCGGAAGCGGCCTTACCTGCAAAGATCGCAACCCGCGGCACCCAATCCTCGTCGGGACGCGCGCGAATCTCGTTGTAGCGGACGATGACATGCAGCACGTTCAGCAATTGCCGCTTGTATTCGTGAATACGCTTGACCTGCATATCGAAGAGCGCATCGGGGTGAACGGAAACGCCGGTGTCGTGCAAGAGCCGCTGAGCGAGGCGAATCTTGTTACGGCGCTTTGCCGCCCGAAAGGCGGCGGCAAATTCGCTATCGTCCTTGAATTCGCGGAGCTTGGACAGCTCGAAAAGATCCTTGCGCCAATTCGTTCCAATGCGCGAATCGATGAGCGAGGAAAGCGGCCGGCTCGCTTGCGCGAGCCATCGGCGCGGCGTGATGCCGTTCGTGACGTTGGTGAAGCGTTCGGGATACATGCGCGCGAAATCGTTGAAGAACTCGCGCTCCATCAATTGCGAATGCAACTTCGAGACGCCGTTCACCTTCTGGCTCGCGACGATCGCGAGATGCGCCATGCGCACACGGCGTTGCCCGTACTCGTCGACGAGCGAAATGCGCCGAATCAGATCGACATCGTGATGTCCGAAATGCTCGCTCGCATCCCGGAGGAACCTCGCGTTGATCTCGAAGATGATCTCGAGGTGCCGCGGCAAAAGCCGCGCGAGCATATCCACATCCCATGTCTCGAGCGCTTCGGGCATCAGCGTATGGTTGGTGTATGAAAACACCTGCTGCACGATTTTCCATGCGCGATCCCACTGCACTTGATGGACGTCGACCAGCAAGCGCATGAGCTCGGGAATGGCGAGCACGGGATGCGTGTCGTTCAGGTGAATCGCGACTTTCTCCGCGAAACGGCCGAACGTGCTGTGCGTGCGCTGATAGCGGCGGATGAGATCCTGCATCGTCGCCGAAACGAAAAAGTATTCCTGCCGCAGCCGCAACTCGCGCCCGGCCTGCGTCGAATCGTCGGGATAGAGCAACCGCGAGACGTTTTCCGAGTGCTCCTTTGCTTCCACCGCGCGACGATAGTCGCCCTGATTGAAAGCCGACAGATCGAGCTCTTCCGTCGCGCGGGCCGACCAGAGGCGCAAGGTATTGGTCGCGCTCGTACCGAAGCCGGGAATGACGGTGTCATACGCCATCGCGTTGACATGCTCGGTCTCCACCCACTCCACCCGGTCGCCATGCTCGATGGTCCGGCCGCCGAAATGGACGATGTATTGCACTTCGGGCCGCTGGAACTCCCAAGGGTTGCCGGCGCGCAGCCAGTAGTCCGGCGTCTCGACTTGTTCGCCATCGACGATCTGTTGGCGAAACATGCCGTAGTCGTAACGGATGCCATAGCCAAAGCCTGGAATCGCCAGCGTGGCCATCGAATCGAGAAAGCATGCCGCGAGCCGTCCGAGGCCGCCGTTGCCCAGCGCGGCGTCGGGCTCGAGCTCCGTCACCGCGGACATATCGACGCCCAGGCTCGCGAGCGCCTCGTTCATCTGGTCATAGATACCCAGCGCGAGCAGCGCATTGGTGAACGTACGGCCAATGAGAAACTCCATCGACAAGTAGTAGACGCGCTTGACGTCCTGCTCGTATTGCTGACGCGTCGTTTTCATCCAGCGCGCGACGAGCCGGTCGCGCACCGCGAGCGCCGCCGCATTGAGCCAGTCCTGCGGCCGGGCCGCGACGGCATCCTTGCCGACACCGTATATCAAGCGGTTGGAGATAGAGCGCCGCAGCGCTTCAACTGTGCTGTTGAGCTGGTCGAATTCCAGATCGACGGCTGTCATCGAGCCCTCCTGGTTAGCATGGCGGCATGCGCATTGCTACCCTCGACTGGCGCCGGTGGCGCGTGCCGCGAAGAACTCAGATTACCCCTTTTTGACGTTCAGCGGAGAGCACAGGAGTACGAAATAAAAGGCAAAAAATGTCGGGACACCGCGTGTCGACTTCGAAACGGGCATTGGTACTCGCACCCGCGCCAGCTAGTATTAAAGCGTCGGCAGTGGCCCAGGAGATCGACATGACGACGCATATTCATACCAACACCCAAGCCGTGCTCGGCATGATCCACGCGCAAGAGCTGTTGATGGTTTCGCTGATTCGGGCACTGCCGCCCGAGACCCGGCTGCGGCTCGTCGACGAGTACCAGGCGCAGGTCGAGCGCGCCGAACTTGCGCAGGTGGGCCCGGAAAGCGAGCGAGATGCCGTCGAGGCATTCCGCGCTCATAGCCGGAAGCTCTCGATCGTGCTTGCGTCGTTGGCATGAGTCCGCGTCGGCACCGCGACTTGCGATGCGGGCGGATGGCTTATCGCTTATTGCAACCGCATTGCTAGCGAGGCAGATAGGCGAGCGGATCCATAGGCGTACCGTCGCGGCGAATTTCGAATTGCAACGTACTGCGGCCCGTCTTGTCCGTGCCCATCTGTGCGATCTGCTGCCCCTTGCGCACGGGATCCCCCTCCTTGACCGCTACGGGACCATTGACCGCATAGGCCGTGACGATCGCTTCGCCGTGCTTCACGACAATGAGCGCCGTATATTGCTCGATCGCATTGCCGACATAGATGACCGTTCCGTCGGCGGCGGCGCGCACCGGGTCTTCCGCTCTGCCGGCAATGACGATGCCCTTCGAACCACTTGCCTGGGCCGACTTGAGTACCTGCCCATATGCAGGCCACGCAAAGTGGATCGCGGGGCCGCCGCCGACATTCGCGTTCGCCCCAACAGGCGGCACTACGCGCAACACTTGCCCCGGCACGAGCGAAGCAGTACCCGGTAAGCGATTCCATTCGGCGATATCCTGTGGACGCTGTCCGAACCCGGCCGCGACGCTGGCAAGCGTATCGCCGGGCGCCGCGCGATAGTAACCGGGCTGCACGGCGACAGGACGCGGCGGCGGCGCATTCCACTGAGAAGCGGCGGGCCGCGAACCGGGCCATTGATCCATCGTGCAGCCGGTGGCCAGCACGGCACCCGTCGCGCATAGCGCCGTCAGTACTCCGCTACGATTGATTTTCATGAAACGAGCGTCTCCCGTATATCAGCCGAGAATGGCACATATTAACGCGGGGACGCAAAAACGAAACCGGCTCGTGCCCTCTTTAAGAGCACGAGCCGGTTGATCATGAAGCGGCCAGCTCAATCGATGAGCTTCCTTTCGACTCGGTTACGTCGATTTACGCTTCGATTGCGGCCGTTGGATGTCAGCGCCCGAAAAAGAGCGAACGTTGACCGTCGGCACTCGCTGGGCGATCCGCGGCAGGTGCGCCCGATTGCTCGCTTTGGCCTGCTACACCACCATAGCCGCTCGTCTCGGCGCCCGTTGCGGATGTATCCGCGACGGCTTGGCCCGATGTACCGTATGCGCGGGCTTCAGCTGCCTGGATACTGGCCGGGTAATTGATATCGTTTGCACGCGGCTCATAGCCCGCTTGTTCCAGACGAATCAGATCCTGTCTGACTTGGTCGCGCGTCACAGGTTGATTCGCGCCCGTCTGCGCCATCGAGGCGAGCGGAGTGGCGAGTACGGATGCGGCAACCATTGCATAGATGAGCGATTTCATGACTGAACCTCCGATGTTGGTATTCGCTTCACACACCGTGTCTGAAGCGATTGAGTTCAGTCTAGTCATCCGAACACCTAGGGAAAACCACTATTTTGATGAAATAGTGTTTCCATCACAGCAACAATCCCCCGTAGCTTCAGTAGGTCGGCAACCGTCACGACCAATGTGCGTGAAAACTGCCCTCCCTATCCACCCGCTCGAATGTATGCGCACCGAAGAAGTCCCGCTGCGCTTGCACGAGGTTCGCGGGCAGCCGCTCGGAGCGATAGCCGTCGAAATAAGCAATGGCCGATGCGAAAGCCGGTACGGGCACACCGGCAGTCACCGCTGAGATCACCACGTCGCGCAACGCGGATTGATAGTTCTCCGAAATGTCGCGGAAGTACGGATCGAGCAACAGGTTCGCCAATCGCGGATCGTTCTTGTACGCGTCCGTAATTTTCTGCAGGAAGCGTGCGCGGATGATGCACCCAGCCCGGAAAATCTTGGCGATCGTACCGAACTCCAGATTCCAGCCGTATTCCTGCGATGCGGCTGCCAATTGCGCAAACCCTTGCGCGTATGAAATGACCTTGCTCAAATAAAGCGCGCGCCGCACGGATTCGATGAATGCCGAGCGCTCGCCGGCCAATACGCTCGGTCGCGGCCCGGAGAGGACCTTGCTCGCCGCCACACGCTGTGTCTTCAGCGACGAAAGTACGCGCGCAAATACCGATTCGGTGATGAGAGGCAGAGGCACCCCGAGATCGAGCGCGTTCTGGCTCGTCCATTTGCCCGTTCCTTTTTGTGCCGCGCGATCGAGAATGACGTCGACGAGGTCCTTCCCCGTTTCCTCGTCGCGCTTGTCGAAAATCTTCGAGGTGATTTCGATCAGATAACTGTCGAGCTCGCCCGCATTCCATTCGCGATAGACGCTGCCCAGTTCCGCGTTCGATAGTCCCGCCACCTGCTTGAGCACGGCATAGCTCTCCGCGATCAGCTGCATGTCGCAGTACTCGATGCCGTTGTGGACCATTTTGACAAAATGGCCGGCGCCGTCGGGGCCCATATAGGCCACGCAGGGCTCGCCATCGGGTGCCTTCGCCGCAATCTCGGTCAGGATCGGCGCAACGAGGTCATACGCCTCGCGCTGGCCGCCTGGCATGATCGATGGCCCCTTCAGCGCCCCCTCCTCCCCGCCCGAAACGCCGGTGCCGATGAAGTGCAGCCCCGATTTCGCGAGATCCTGATTCCGGCGAATGGTGTCGGTGAAATGCGTATTGCCGCCGTCGATCAAAATGTCGCCCGCCTCGAGCAACGGTTTCAATGCGGCAATCGTAGCGTCCGTCGGCTCGCCTGCCTTGACCATCAACAGGATGCGCCGGGGCTTTTCGAGCGATGCGACGAATTCTTCGAGAGAATAGGCGGGGACGAGACGACGCCCGGGCGAAGCGGCCAGCATGTCGTCTGTTTTCGCACGAGTGCGGTTGTAGATCGCCACATCATGGCCGCGGCTTTCGATATTCAGCGCCAGGTTGCGGCCCATGACGGCGAGGCCGATGACACCGATGGCGGGTTTGCCCATTGTCGAATTCTCCTTGGAGCGCCGCCGGCAACCGCTTGTTCGCCGCGCGGCAGGACGGAAAAGCGTCCGTCAGCGATTGAGAGGGATAAGTTACGCCACGCGCTCGGCCAACGCCGCCAACGCATCGCCACACGGGGCCGCCACCTTCAGGGCCAGCAGCCCATCCGCGCGTGTGCGCCCCACATTGACTGCGGCAACGGGCATGCCCGCACGCGCCGCCCAAACACAAAAGCGATAACCCGAATACACCATCAACGACGAACCGATCACGAGCATCGCATCGGCTTCATCGAGCGCCGAGGCTGCCGCATCGACCGTTGAGCGCGGCACGTTCTCGCCGAAGAATACGACTGACGGTTTCAGCATGCCGCCGCACTGTGGACAGGCCGGCACGCGAAACGCGTCCAGATCGGCCCATTCGAGGTGCGCGTCGCCATCCGCCGACGGCTGCGCGAACGCACCCGCGAGCGCCGGGTTCTCGGCCGCGAGGATGTTTTGTACCGACTCACGGGAATGTCCGGCACCGCAGGCGAGACAGATTACGTCGCGTATGCTGCCGTGCAATTCGATGACACGCGAGCTGCCGGCCCGCTGATGCAGCCCGTCCACATTCTGGGTCACGAGCGTACTCACGCGTGCTGCTTGTTCGAGACGCGCGAGCGCGCGATGCGCCGCATTCGGTCGAGCCGCGGCAAGCATCGGCCAGCCCACCATGCTGCGCGCCCAGTAGCGGCGCCGGGCGTGCTCCGAACTCACGAATGCCTTGTATTCGATCGGTTGTGCGCGCATCCAATTGCCGTCGGCATCGCGATAGCCGGGAATACCGGAATCCGTGCTGACACCCGCTCCCGTCAAGACAAAAAGACGGGGGTGGCGTTGCACGAAGGCACATAGTGCATCGAGCGCGTCCGTGCGCGCTTCGCCGGTTACCGCATCGGGGGCGGGCGACGGCGATGAACGCGCGGGTACTGCGGTGGATTCAGTCATGGCACGGCGATATGAACGATGCCCGCCGGCAATGCGGCGCGACGACGCGAATTCTACGCCGTTCTTAACCGGTGTGCCGGCGTGCTGGCAACAACACACGGACCTGCAGTCCTGTGGCTAGCCAGCGAATCGTTGTGCTCCCGCCGAGCGCTACGATGCGGCCGTTTCGCTTTGAGTCATACCCCGCGCCCCAAGGACGGTATGAATCATCCGGTCCATTTCCTTGACGATGTCGGAGAGCAGCGATGTGACCACCGAAAATTCCCGCCCGTATGGGCCGGCGCGTCCCGCCGAAATGCGCGCATTGATCGCCACGATATTCGCTTGCATCGAAATGTGCCCGAGCTGCTCGGCGAGCTCTGCGTTGCGTCGAGCAGCCGCGAGCTCGATTCCGTTCATTTCGTTTTGATAAGCAAGCGTGATCTGCTGCAACAGTTCGAGCAGCGGCGTGGCCTGACCGACGAGTGCGTTCGTTGCCGCATCGCTGCGCTCAGCAGTGCGAGCGGAAGAGCACATTTCGATTACGCCGCGGGCATCGTCGATGAATTGGCGAATGCGCTCGTCCGCTTTGTGGTGCCCGAAATAGAGCGTATTCAAGGCATCCGAGAACGCGCCAGGCAAGCGATCGTTGCCATCGACCAGATCGGCGTGAGCACGTCGAAACGTCTCCAGGCAATCGCGGGCCACGGGAAGCGCCGCGTCGGAGCCCTGCGACGCAAGCAGTACATGAAGCACGATTCGCTGAGACAACATGCGTTGTCGACCGGCCAGGTTGATGAGTTCCCCAATCATTTGGCCGGATACCACGTTGATTCTTTTTCGTTTGTTTTCTTTCATGACGATCGCTCGCGATCGGTTCGATCGCTCGCAGGTTAACAATGGAGGGACGCCGTTGCCCCTCATCGCGCTCCTTGACGGAAAGCGCGCCGATATGAACGCCCTGCGACAAAGCCGACATTGCCCTTGCCGCTCGGGCCTACGCAATAGACGTGCCATGCTCACGTCGAAGGCCCGCATCAGGGCATCAGGGCATCAGGGCGCCGGGGCGACACAAGCGACGGCAATCGACGCGGCAAACGCCTTCCTTGCGCTAACCCGATGCACGATGCTCTGCCCCCTGGGCCTGCATTGGTGCACAAAGCACGTTGGTCCGGAGTCTTCGGCTC
Source organism: uncultured Paraburkholderia sp. (assembly GCA_966421005.1). Taxonomy (GTDB): domain Bacteria; phylum Pseudomonadota; class Gammaproteobacteria; order Burkholderiales; family Burkholderiaceae; genus Trinickia. Next base: position 57 of record CBJLAJ010000095.1, on the reverse strand, counting down.
ATCGAGCAACGCGAGTTCCGCACCCGTCGTCAGCCGGACCTACAGCCGCTCACCGGC
>CBJLAJ010000094.1:0-21002 GCA_966421005.1 uncultured Paraburkholderia sp. | reverse complement strand
CGTTGGCGTGATCGGAACCGGCGCGAGCGCGATACAGTTCGTGCCGCGCATTCAGCCGCGCGTCGGACGACTTACGCTCTTTCAGCGTACCCCGCCGTGGATCATGCCTCGACGCGATCGGCCGATCAGCGAACGCGCGCAGCGGCTCTTTCGTCGTGTTCCGCTGTCGCAACGCCTGTTGCGCTATGCGCTTTACTGGCAGCACGAAGCACGTGCCCTCGCATTCGCCTTCTATCCGGGGTTGATGAAGCGGCCCACGGCTTTCAGCCTGGGCTACCTCGAGCGGCGTGTCCCGGATATCGGACTGCGCAACCGACTGACGCCGAACTATCGGTTCGGCTGCAAGCGCGTGCTGCTGTCGAGCGACTACTATCCGGCGCTCGCGCAACCAAACGTCGAACTCGTGACGACTCCCATCGGCGAGATCGTGACGGACGGGATCGTCACGACGGACGGCGGGCATCGCGCGCTCGACGCAATCGTCTGCGCAACGGGTTTCCAGGTCAACGATGTGAGCGCGCCATTTACGGTCATCGGTGCGAATGGCGCCGATCTCGACGCGCGTTGGCGCCGCCACGGCCCCGAGGCCTACCTCGGCACGACCGTGGCCGGCTTTCCGAATTTTTTCATGATAGTGGGCCCAAACACGGGGCTGGGCCACAACTCGATGATCTACGTGATCGAGTCGCAGATCGACTACATCGCCGATTGCCTGCGTACGCTCGCTCGCCGGGGCGCCAGAACGATGACCGTGACGGACGAGGCGCAGCGCGCCTTCAACGAGCACGTCCAGCGCGCCATGCAGCGCTCGGTCTGGCAAACCGGATGCCACAGTTGGTATCTGAGCGAAAGCGGTAAAAACACCGCGCTGTGGCCCGGCTTCTCGTTCGTTTTCAAATATCGGACCCGGCGCGTGCGGGCCCGAGATTACACCTTCGCGTAACCGCTCTGGCGGACTCGCGCTCGGCGCATTCGCCCGAGTGACGATACCCGCGATCGCCGTCTGTATCCGCGCGGCATGGTGGGTTGACGCGAGGGATATTTCGCCGTCCAGGTTCGCAGTTCGCAAGCTCGCCGCAACGGCGCGGGGCCCCCGATATTCTCGATGGCAAATCCAATTGAGGGGGCGCTATGGCGAAGGTAGGCGGAGTTAATCCATTCGGACAGCAACCGGAATTTCCGGACCGATCGGATCATGTGAGCTGCGGTGCCCGCACAACCTCATTGAGCCCACGAGCCGTCCTCGGCGCGCTTGGCAACTTTCCATCCAAGGTACGCTCGTACGCTGTCATGGCCCGTCGGGCCGCTGATTGCAAGCAGTCCGAGGAGTTGGCGAGGCGTGTCCCATGGCTCTCCAAGGAGCCGGACGAAAAGCAGCGGGAAGAAATTACCGCGATTATGAGCCGCATAAACGACTTGCCTTTCGACCTGCGCGCAACCCCTCTGACGACAGTCGCGTTGTACCTTTATGAGCTAGCGCCGGGCCTACGACTGAATGCCTTCCACGGCATCATCGATGCAGCCGTGCAGGCGGCCCGGGATCACGCCGCATTCGAGGGCCGAATGAGCGCGCGTGGGATCACGCGGGCCCCCCTGGCTCCAGAAAACTGGGCCACACTGCGAAGCACGCTTGAATACCAACTCGGCCGATTCCCCGAGGCTGAACGTGAGTCGGCCAGCGAGGCGCTGAAGTTGCTCGGTTGATCAGCGCTTCGTGGTACCCGACCGTGATCGTCGTCCACCGGCTCAGACCGCCAACGTGCCGGCCGCCGCGGGCTCGCGCCGCATTCGCGGTGTCGGCGCGCGAGCGGCAGTGTGAGCGCTCTGGGCAGCGCCCGCACGAGCATCGACACGGAACGCCGCGACGGCGGCTTCGAGCTGTGCCGCCTGTTCTTCGAGCGAAGCCGCAGCGGCCGCCGCTTGTTCGACGAGCGCCGCGTTTTGCTGCGTTACCGTATCCATCTGCATGACGGCCTGACCGATCTGATCGATGCCGTTGGACTGTTCGACCGAAGCCGTGCTGATCTTGCCGATGATGTCGGTCACACGCTGCACCGCGCTGACGACCTCCTGCATCGTCGTCCCGGCCCGGGCAACGAGCGTCGAGCCGGCCTGCACCTTATCGGCCGATTGCGCGATCAACGCCTTGATCTCCTTGGCCGCGCTCGCGCTGCGCTGTGCGAGCGAGCGCACCTCGCCCGCCACCACGGCAAAGCCGCGGCCCTGCTCGCCCGCACGCGCCGCCTCGACGGCTGCGTTGAGCGCAAGAATGTTGGTCTGGAAAGCAATCCCTTCGATCACACCGCTGATATCGCCGATCTGATTCGAGCTCGATGCGATGTCTTCCATCGTGCGCACGACATCGTCCACCACTTCGCCGCCGCGTGTCGCCGTGTGCGACGCCTCGTCGGCGAGCGCATTGGCTTCGCGCGCATGATCGGCATTCTGCCTGACCGTGGCGGTCAGCTCTTCCATGTTCGACGCCGTCTGCTGCAGCGAGGATGCCTGCTCTTCCGTGCGCTGCGAGAGATCGGCGTTGCCCGACGCGATTTCGCGCGCGCCGTGCATGATGGCCTCCGAGCCGCTGCGCACCCGGCCTACGGTGGAGGCCAACGCGGTCTGCATCTGCTTGAGCGCCGTCACGAGACGCCCCATTTCGTTATTGCGGCTCGTGTCGATCGCGCCGGTCAGATCGCCCGAGGCAATCCGCTCGAAGTGGCGAATGACGCTATCGATCGGCCGCACGACGGCCGCGACGATCGCCGTGCGCGCAATGATGCCGATGACGAACGCGACGGCCGCCATCGCGGCGGCGGCGATCGCCAGCGTATGAAACGCCTGCTGCGCGCGATCGTAGCGCGCCTGCTGATGCCGCACCTGGAGCGCTTCGAGCGCGGTAATGGCCGCCTCGTAGCGAGCATAGAGCTGATTGGCCGTGCGCCCCTGGATATTGCGGAATGCGTTGAAATCGTTGTCCGTCAACGCCTTGAACTCGGGCTCGATGCCTTGTTCGATCAGAGCTTTGCGCGCTTCGCCGACATTATTCGAAAGCGTGGTCTCTTCAGCGTCACGGGGCTTGCGCAGGTAGTCAGCCCATTCCGTGTCGCTTTGCTTGAGCACGTCATGCGCTTTCGGCAGCATGTCGTCGGAGGCCTCGCCCATTGCGAAAAGCGTCTCGTAGCTGGCGAGCGCCAGCCGCAGTTGCAGCATGCGCTCGGAACTCGTCTTCAAATGCGTGAGCGCTGCCGTATCGGTCGCATACATCTGGCGAAGCGCATCGTTGCTTTGATTGAGCCCGAGCATCGCGACAACCATTGTTGCGATGAGGGCGAGTGTGTAACCCGCGATCGTGAGCGTCAGCCCGCCGCGTATCGTCAAGCGCTTGAACATGATGTCGGCATGCGCGCCGCAAAGCAAACGCGCACGGTTTCTCCCGTAGTGTGTGACACGCGCACGAATAGGCTCTCTGACGGAGCTTGGGAACTAGCCCGGAGCTGCTGCGAGCGGTCTCATCGGGCGCGTCGTGCGTGCGAAGCCGCCGCCAAATCTAAAGACTTGTCCGAGCACGCGCAATGGCGGAAATTCACTACTTCGAAAACCTCAAGTACCGACACCGCGGCGCCGTTAACACATGGGTCGAGCACGCGGCGGTCGCGTCGTACGTGCACATCGCGTCGCACGCGCCCGTAAGGCCTGCGTAAGCCAACTTCGATAGAACGGGTTCGCATCGGCCTCGAGCCGAAATAAAACGAGCGGAGCCGCGCGCTCCGCGAGGAGACTCTCATGATGCGCTTTGCCAAGCGCCGGCGCCGCGCCGCGCACTCCCTTGCCGTCGATATAGCGGAGCACGCGGGCAAGCTGGGCATCGAGATTTGCGATGTGTCCGGCCACGTCGAAGAAGTCGCCAACCGCGTCGCAACGCAGGCGCACGTGTGCCGGCAGCTGCGCGAGTCCGCCGCCGTGACGATGGCCGGCAACCACCGTATCGCCGAAGCGGCGCGCCAGGTGCATGTCGTCAGCGCCGAGGCTTCGCAAGCCGTCGACGCATCGCGCATCACGCTCGACGCGTCCCTCGACGATATTCACGGGCTTGTCCAAGGCGTAACGGGCATCTCCACGCAGATCGATGCACTGCGCGAAGCGCTCGCTCACGTGAGCAGCGTATCCGAGGAGATCTCGCTCATCGCCAGGCAAACCCACTTGCTCGCGATCAACGCGGCGATCGAAGCCGCGCGCGCCGGCGAATCGGGCAAGAGCTTCGCCGTCGTGGCCGCCGAAGTCAAGAATCTGTCCAGCAAGACCGCTCAAGCGACGGCGCAAATCGAAGCCACGCTCTCGCGTCTCACCGCGCAAACCGAACAATTGATTGCGGACGGTGCCGAGAACACCGCACGCGCCAATCGCGTCAAGGACGGTACGCGCGCGATCGGCGAAATCGTCGCTTCGACAGGCAACGCCGTCACGAAGCTGCATGGCGAAGCCGAAGAGATCGCTGCGCTGACGAGCGAAATCGAAACGCAGTGCCATACGCTAGAAGAAGCGGTCGCCGCGATCGCAAACGACGTCGAGCAATCCGGCGAGAATTTTCTGCATGCGAAGGATCGCCTTTCGAACCTCGTCACCGTTTCCGAGACACTGATCGAACTGACCGCCGCAACGGGCGTCGAGACGCCGGATACCCGCTTCATCGAAGCCGTGCAACGTACCGCCGCGGCGATCGGCAAGGCATTCGACGAAGCCGTCGCGCGCGGCGATATCCGGCTCGACGACCTCTTCGACGCAAACTATGTCCCCGTCGCAGGCTCCGATCCGCAGCAGTTCACGACACGCTTCACGCAATTCACCGACCGCGTGTTGCCCGCCTTCCAGGAGCCGTTGCTTGCGCTCGACGAGCGCGTCGCGTTTTGCGCTGCCGTCGACGTGCGTGGCTACCTGCCGACGCACAACCGGAAGTTTTCTGAGCCGCAGCGCGCGGGTGAGCCTGCCTGGAACGCCGCACACTGCCGCAACCGCAGAATCTTCAATGATCGAACCGGTCTCGCTTGCGCCACGCATACCAAGCCGTTCCTGCTGCAGACTTACCGTCGCGATATGGGCGGCGGCCAGTTCGTGACGATGAAAGACGCGTCCGCGCCGATCTTCGTCGCCGGCCGGCATTGGGGCGGCCTGCGCCTCGCCTATCGGATCTGAGCACGTCGCCGCGACGTGCCGCGCCCGCGCGCGCGTCGAACGAAAAAACCGCACGCTCGCCGCGCCCGTTCGCTATCATGGCCGCGGGCGCGACCGTTCATTGCCGCGCGCCCTTCACAAGGAGGGAAGAAAACATGAGCATCGTGAAGGAGTTCAAGGAATTCGCCGTCAAAGGCAACGTGATGGACCTCGCGATCGGCGTCATCATCGGCGGCGCCTTCTCGACCATCGTCAACTCGATCGTCAAGGATCTCATCATGCCGCTCGTGGGCGTCGCAACGGGTGGGCTCGATTTCTCGAACAAATTCATTCGGCTGGGCGATATTCCGCCATCGTTCAAGGGCAATCCCGATTCGTTCAAGGACCTGCAAACGGCGGGCGTCGCGGTGTTCGGCTATGGCTCGTTCATCACCGTGGTCATCAATTTCATGATCCTCGCGATCATCGTCTTCGCGATGGTGAAGTTCATCAACAAGCTGCGCCAGCTCGAGGCCACCGAACCGGCCGCGCCGGCCGAGGCGGCGCCCCCGCCCGAAGACATCCTGCTGCTGCGGGAAATACGCGATTCGCTCAAACGCTGAGCGCTCGCCCTTCGCCCTCGAGGTCGCGCCGCTTCAGCTCACCGCGGCGCGCGCGCCGGCACCGCCGGCTTTTTCCGCCGCCGCGCGCTGAATCAACTCTTCGAGCTGAATGAAGTTGACAGGCTTCGTCAGGTGCGACGTAAAGCCGGCCGCGAGGCAGCGCCGCACATCTTCATCGGTACCGAAGCCCGTCAGCGCGACGGCCGGCACCTGCGAGCGCTGGCGGAATGCGCCGATAAAATCGATTCCCGTGCCATCGGGCAGCCCGATATCGCTGACGACCAGATCGAACGATGCGCCTTGCGATGCGGCCAGGGCGCTCGCTACCGACGAGGCGACCGTCACCGCGTGGCCGAGTCCGCGCATCAAATGCGCCATCACCTCGGCTGTATCGGCATGATCCTCGACAAGCAGAATCGCCAACCGCTCGTCGGCACCGGCCGCGGCGGAGTCGGCCACCTCGGGCGTCGCCACGGGCGCGGCGACAGTCGGCAAGGCAATCGTGAACGTGGCGCCACAATGGGGCCCGGGGCTGTGGGCGCTGACAGTACCGCCATGCGCATCCGTCAGCGCCTTCGTGATGGCAAGTCCAAGCCCCAGACCGCCGAACTGCTGGGTCATCCGCTGGCTGCCTTGTTCAAAGGCGTTGAAAAGCTTGCCGATCTGCTCGGGCGCGATTCCAATGCCCGTATCCTCGATCGAGATCTCGATCTGCATGCGCGCATCGCGCGTGCGCACATAGATGTGACCGCCATCGGGCGTGAACTTCGCCGCGTTGCGCACGAGGTTCCACAGCATCTGCTGAAGCCGCGCTCGATCCGCCAGCACATAGCGGTTGCCCGCCATTTTCTCGACATTGACATCGAGCTGCTTGACTTGAATCTCGCTGCGAAAGAGTTCGAGCACACTGTCGATGACCTCATGCACGTCGACCGCTTCGAGCGACAGGCGCAATTTTCCGTTGGCAACGCGTGTGAGATCGAGCAAATCGTCGATGAGGCGGGCCTCGAGCTCGATATTGCGGCGGATCATCTTGACGGTCGCCTGCGCGGCGTCCGACAGGCCCGGCATCACCTCCAGCACACGCGTTCCCGCCAGCACCGGTGTCAACGGCGTGCGCAGCTCATGCGAGAGCATGGCGAGGAAACGATCCTTCGCGCGGTTCGCGTCCTCGGCGGTCTGACGCGCGCTTTGTTCCGCGGCCAGCAGGCGCTCGCGCTCGTCGAGCGCTTCGCGTTGCGATTGGATGTCCGTACAGCTCGCGAACCATTTGGCGATACCGCCATTCGCGTCGCGCACCGGTGCGATGCGCATATCGAACCAGCGGTAGCGGCCATCGCTGCCCCGAATGCGCAGCTCGTGCCGATAATCGGCCGCATCGCCTCGAACCGCGTCGAGCCAGTTACGACGCGATGCTTCGCGATCGTCCGCATGAACCGCATCGAGCCAGCCGAGGCCCCGCGACGTCGATTCGTCGAGCCCCGTATAGGCGTACCACTGTTTGGAGAAAAAATCGCACTCGCCTCGCGCATTGCTCGTGAAGACGAGGTGCGGCAACGTTTCCGACAGACTCCGATAATGGGCCTCGCGGTCGCGCAACAGTAGCGCTTCGGCCGAGGCCCGCTGCAGACGTACCTGCGCGAGCACGCGTTCCACGGCTTCCGGCAGATAGTCGAGATAGCCTTCGGACTTCGGCACCACGTCCGATATCCCGGCGCGCAGTGCCTCGATGACACGGGATTCGTCAGTGAACCCGGTGACGAGAATGGCCGGCAACGCGACACCCTCGCGCCGCAGCCGGCGAAAGAAATCGAGCCCCGTTTCAGCGCATTCGAGTTGATAGTCGAGCACCAGCAGATCGGGCCGCTCGCCCTCGATGATCTCGCGCGCAGCGGCGACGGTCGAACTCGAGAACACGCGACAACCGGCGCGCTCGAGGGATTTTCTCGCAAGGCGCAATATTCCTTCGTCGTCGTCGACGACGAGCACGCGGGCAGATGCGGGGCCAGGCGCAACGTCGTTCATACGGGTGTTCGCCTCTCGATTAGTTTTATCGTCGTGTTTCACAGATTACGATACGCGGACCGGTTGTTCCGGCAATGTCACAAAAAAAGTCGATCCCACGCCTTCCTCCGATTCGACCCAGGCGCGGCCGCCGTGCCGCTCGGTCACGCGCCGCACGAGTGCGAGCCCGATGCCGTCGCCCTTGGCTCGATCGCCATGAAGCCGTTGAAATGCACTGAACATTTTCGACATGTACGCCTTGGGAATACCCAGCCCGTTGTCGCGCACATAGTAAGTGCGCATGCGCGTCGCGCGCTCGCCGGGCTCGGCAGGCGGCTGCTCCAGCGCGCCGATTTCAATGCGGCCGGAACGCGCCGGGTCCAGATAATTGACGGCATTACCGATGAGATTGCCGAAAATCTGCTCGATCGCCGTCGGGTCGCCCCATACGGGCGGCAACTCGCTCACCGAGACCGCCACGCCGCGTTCGCTGATCTGCGCATGCAGCGACTCGACCACGCGCGCAACAGCCCGCGCCACGCTCACCCGCTGCCATTGATATTCGAGACGCCCGGCGCGCGAAATGCGCAACAACGCGTCGATGATCGAGGCCGAACGTGTCACGGCCGTCCGCAAAAAGTGCAGCGCCTCGCTCAAGTTGCCGTCGAGCACGTGTGAGATGCGCGCACGCTCGGGTTCGGGCAAGCGTGCGTCGTCCAGCATCCCGCGCAATTCGTCGCACGATACTTGCAGCTCGCGCGAGAAACCCTGCAAGTTGACGAGCGGCGAGCGCAAATCGTGCGAGACGCTATAGATGAACATGTCGTTGTCCTGCTTTTGTTGACGCAGATTGTCATTCACCTCCGTGAGTTCCCGCGCGCGGGCTTCGAGCGTGCGCTGCAGCGCCGCCTGCTCCCGATCCGCTTCGGCCAGCCGGGCGCTCGTCCGGTGCAGCACGACGTCGAGCTCCGCCAGTTCGTCGTTTCCCGCGAGCGGCGCGCCGAGGGTCTGCGACCGGCCGAGCCGCTCGGCGTTGGCGGTCAGCGTGGCCAGGCGGCGACCGATGTTGCCCGCAAAACCGAGCGCCGCCACCGCCCAGATCAGCATCGAGCCGGCAATGGCGGCCACGAGCGCGTAGCGCTGCTCGTCGCGCGTTGCGGCAAGCTCGGCGCTGCGTTGGGCGTCCAGCCGGGATTCGGCGGCGACAAAAGCATCGAGTTCGTCGCGGAAAAACCGAATGGGCTCGGGCAGCGGCGCTTCTTCGATCGACGCCAGTCGAGCGCGCTGTCCGCTGCGCAGGGCCGCATAGACCGCGTCGGTCTGCGCCCGGTAGGCATTGACGGCTTCGCGCATGCGGCGCACGCGCTCGACCTGAAGCGGATCGTCCGCGACGAACCGTTCGAGCTGTGCGAGCCGATCGCCGAGATCGACCCAGACCGTGCGACGGTCGATGAACGCGGCGTCGCCCGCGATGAGCCCCGCTCGGGCACGCGACGCCGCGCGCAACAGCGGATCGGCGATCACCGACGCCTGATAGAGAACCTGCTTGCTGTGCGCTGCCCACTGCGCGGCCTGCGATGTCTGCTCCTGACTCTTCGACAGCATACCGAGCAATCCCAATTCGACGACGCTCGGCACGGCGATCAGCAACAGCCCCTTCGTGAACAGTTTCATGTGTCGTTGGCGGCCCTCTCCGGTCTCTCTCCTGGCTCCGAACCGCGCGCCGTGCATCGATCGAAAGCCATGTCGCGGCACGTGACTTGCAGCCGAGAGGAACGTGAACCGGCCCATTATCGTCGCTGCCGTTCGATATTTCAACGCACCCAAAGAGGCGCGAGCGTACGCAAAATCGCCATTTTTTCTCAATTCGATGAGCACGCGCACGAAACACGGGCCTATTATTGGCATAGATGCTGGTCAGGGTGGCCTCGAGTCTTGCACCCCTCGAGCCACTGCATACGGGGCACGATTCGCATGAAGCATGCGCCATCGTGAAGACGCCGTATCCGTATGCTATAAAAGATCGACGTGCGGCGCGCGAGAGCCGGGAGTGGTCGCATGAGGACGCTGTGTTTCTTGCAATTCTTTTTCAGGCGAATGTTTATGTCCTTCCCGAGAAAGCGCCGGCGCGCGAGCGCCCCGAGCGAGGAGTCCTTTCTTGCCGTATTGCGGCAGTTCAAACCTTTCTGTCAGCTCGATACGAAGATCGCGCGTGCGCGAGCCCAGGATGAACCCGTGCTCTATGCGCACGTGTTGCCGGGGCTCGATGTTCTGCTATGCAGCGTTCGTGGCGCGCAGCCACCCTACCCCGGCGTTGACGATTTGCGGCGCCGCTGCATCGAATCGATTGCAAACGCGCTCGAGCAACCGCTCGACGGTCTCGAGAACGGCGGCTACTGGTATGAAGCCAACGGCTTCGGCTTTCTCGTGTTTGCGAGCCGTGCCCGCGCTCGCATCCTTCCCGAATTCGGTGCGGGCGTGATGGAGCGCAGCCCGCGCCGCCAGAACGCCGGAGACGCCACCCCGCGATCGCTGCGCTGATACGGCGGCGTCCGCGTCTGCCGGTGCGCGGCTCAGGCCCGACGCGGGTGGATCACGTCGATAAATGCGGCGAGGTCAGCGTTGGCGAGGCCCATCGCGGCACCCAGCCGCAATATCTGCTGCACCTGCCCCGCCACCGGTGTCACGGCGCCGGCCTCGCGGGCGGCATCGGTCACCGCGTCGATATCTTTCTGAAAGGTTTTGAACGAACCGAGCGGCGCGTGCCCCGTTTCGGTCATGCGCGGCACGAACGTACGCAACAGCACCGAATCGGCCCACCCGCCCGCGAACGCTTCCGGCAGCCTGGCCGCATCGATGCCGCAGCGCTCGGCCAACCCCACGGCTTCCGCGATCGCCGCGACAGTCGCGCAGACGATAGCCTGGTTACAAAGTTTCGTCGTCTGTCCGGCCCCCACCCCGCCCATCCGCGTCACGCGTGCGGCGTAGGCACCGATCGCGGGCGCCAATGAATCGATGTCATCCGCCGCGCCCCCCGCCATGACGGCAAGCGTGCCGGCTTCGGCGCCCGGCACGCCGCCGGAGACTGGCGCATCGATCCAAGCCACGCCGAGCCGGGCCGCTCGCTCCGCATAGTCGCGCGTGGCAGCCGGCGCAATGCTCGAATGGTCGACGATATGGCGGATACGGCCGGCACCTGCGTCGGCACAGTCCTCGCCGAGCAGCCCGCCAAGACCGAAGACGACTTCGCCGACAGCATGCGCGTCCGACACGCACAGGAAAACGGCATCGACACGATCCGCCAGCTCGCGCGGCGTCTCGACACTGTGCGCACCGTCGGCCTCCAACGCCTGCGCCTTCGCCAACGTGCGGTTCCAGACCCAGACGCGGTGGCCCGCGCGCAATAAGCGACGCACCATCGGGCCGCCCATCAGGCCCACGCCGCAAAATCCGATCTCCATGCTGCCTCCCGATCTCCCCCGTCGCCGTGCGCGGGAACGAACCCTGCGCGGCCGTGCAGTGCGGCCGCGGCTCGTGCCGCCCTCCCGCATCTTCGCCCTTGTGCGCTTGCGCTCTCTGGCCGGATTCAGTCCCATGGCGCGCGCAAGCACTGCCTATACTTCCTTTTCCTGCAAAGAACGGAGTCTCTCATGAACGACCACGTCTACAAGCAGATCGAGCTGACGGGCTCATCGACGAAATCGAGCGACGATGCGATCCGTTGCGCGTTGGAGCGCGCCTCGAAAACGCTGCGCAATCTCGACTGGTTTCAGGTCACCGAGATCCGCGGGCATCTGGCGAATGGCTCCATCGCACACTGGCAAGTCTCGCTCAAAGTCGGTATACGTCTCGACGATTGACGTTCGGACGGCGCCCCGGTGCCGCGCCGCAACGGTACGGCCCTCGGCGAACCGCCTTATTTCGGCAGCGCGCCCTCGACGCCTTCGACATACCAGTTGAGCCGCTGCAGCTCGGGGTCGGCGAGCGTCTTGCCGGCCGGGACTTTCACCGCCCCGGATTGATCCTTGATCGGACCGGTGAACACGTCCCATTTGCCACCGGCGAGCTCATTGCGCTTCGCCTCGACCTTCTTTTGTCCGTCGGCCGGAATCGCCGCGGTGTTCAGGTCTTCGAGGTTGACGGCTTTTTGCGGGATGCCCCACCAGACAGGGTCATTCTTCCACTTGCCGTCGAGAACCTGTGCAATGGCCGCCGAATAATAAACCCCCCAGTGTCCGACCACGGAGCCCAGATGCGCATTGGGTCCGAACTTCTTCATGTCCGAATCCCAGCCGAAGGCATGGACCTTCCGAGCCTCGGCCGTAGCAAGCGTCGCGCTCGAGTCCGTGTTTTGCAGCAGCACATCGGCGCCTTGGCCGATCAACGTTTCCGCCGCCTGCTTCTCCTTGCCCGGATCGAACCAGCTGTTGATCCAGATGACCTTCGTATGGACCTTCGGATTCACCGAACGCGCACCGAGCGTGTAAGCGTTGATGTTGCGAACCACTTCGGGAATCGGCACCGATGCGACGAAGCCGAGCGTATTCGTCTTGGTGACGTAGCCGGCTACCACGCCCGCGAGATAGGCGCCCTGGTACATGCGCACGTCATAGGTACCGAAGTTGGGCGCCTTCTTGTAACCGGTGGCATGGAGAAAAACCGTGTCGGGGAAATCTTTCGCGACTTTCAGCTCGAAGTCCTGATACCCGAAACTCGTCCCGACGATGATCTTGTTGCCCTTCATCGCCAGATCGCGAAACACGCGCTCCGAATCGGCCGATTCGGGCACGTTCTCGACACGCGTCACTTTGATTTTGCTCCCGAACTTCGCTTCGGCTTCCTTCGATCCCTGGTCGTGCGCATAAGTCCAGCCCGCATCGCCCGGGTTGCCGAGATAGACGAACGCAACGCCCGGCACGTCGGCGGCCTGCGCGCTCGTGCCCAAGACACAGGCCAGCGCGAGCGCGAATGCCCCCGCCGTGATCGACTTTTTTCTTTTCATCGAATTTTCTCCGTTTGTGTGGATTGAAGCTGTTTCAGCCCGCGGCAAAGAACGGCTTGCCGAGCGACGCCGGTGCATTGAGCCTGATCGTGTTCGGATTGCGCGAAATCGCCACGAGCACGACGATCGTCGCGAGATACGGCAGCATGGCCAGAAACTGTGTCGGTACGCTCACTCCCGCGCCTTGCGCATAGAACTGCAGACCTGTCACGGCACCGAAGAGCAGCGCGCCAATCATGAGCCGCCACGGTCTCCAGGTGGCGAAGACCACGAGCGCGAGGGCAATCCAGCCACGCCCCGATGTCAATTGCTCCTGCCAGAGCTGCAGATAGACGATCGAGTAATAGCCACCCGCGATGCCGGCCATCCCACCGCCGAAAAGCGTCGCACCGTAGCGCACGCCGATGACGGAAAAACCGACCGAATGCGCCACTTGCGGCGACTCGCCGACCGAGCGCAACACCAGTCCCGCACGCGTGCGATAAAGGAACCAGGCGACCACGCCGAACATGGCGAAAGCAAGGTAACCAAGCGGCGTCAGCGAAAAAATCGCCGGTCCAAGAACCGGTACATGAGCGAGGCCCGGGATCGGCCACGCCCCGATCGTCGTGTGCGCGGCCGCCGACGTGTAGGGCTTGCCGACATAGGCGGACAGTCCTATTCCGAAAATCGTCAGCGAGAGACCCGTCGCCACCTGATTGGCGAGCATCGTCAGTGTGAGAAAGGCGAACAGCAGCGCCATGGCGGCACCGGCACCGATCGCCGCCGCTACGCCCAGCCATGCATTGCCCGTCGTCGCCGTCACCGCGTAGCCGCTCACGGCGCCCATCAGCATCATGCCCTCCACGCCGAGGTTGAGCACGCCCGACTTCTCCGTCACGAGCTCGCCGAGGCCCGCATACATCAACGGAATCGCGGCCACCACGGCGCTCGCGGCGAGGTTACTGATTTGATCGAGGGTCATCGTCGGAAACGTCGAATCGGTTGTCGGTTGATCGATGGGTTGTGTAATGAAGTGCTGCGCTCAGGTCTGCGCGGCAAGCGCGACACGCCGTACGCGGTAGTTCACGAACAGATCGGCCCCGAGCAGACAAAAGAGCAAAAGCCCCTGAAAGACACCGCTGAGTGCCTGCGGTAACTGCAGTGAAGTCTGCACCGCTTCGCCGCCGAGATAGAGCAACGCCATCAAGAGGCTCGCGAATACGATGCCGACCGGATGAAGCCGTCCGACGAAGACGACGATGATGGCCGTGAACCCATAGCCCGGCGACCAGCTCGCCTGCAATTGACCGATCGGCCCAGCGATTTCGCCCATACCGGCCAGGCCGGCCAGCGCGCCGCTCAGCAGCAGTGACGTCCAGATCGTGCGTCGGTCCGAAAACCCCGCATAGCGCGCCGCCAGCGGCGCCAGACCGCCGACATTCATCCGGAATCCCGCAAAGCTCTTGCGCATGAAAAGCCAGACGAGCGGAACGGCTGCGGCCGTGATGAAAATCGACGCATTCAAGCGGGTGCCGCGCATGAACTTCCAATGCCAATCGCCGCCGAAGGTCGGATAAAGCGCATCGCCCGAAAACATCTCGGAGATTGGGAAGTTCATGCCTTGCGGGTCGCGCCAAGGGCCACTCACGAGAAAGATCAGTAATTGGGTGGCAACGTAAGTCAGCATCAGGCTAGTGAGAATCTCGTTCGTGTTGAACCGGCTTTTGAGGAAAGCCGGTATCGCTGCCCAAACCATGCCGCCGAACACGCCTGCCGCCATCATGAGCGGCAATATCCACGCGCCGCTCGACTGATCGAAGTGGATCGCCACGCCGCTTGCCGCGATGCCACCCGCCAGCATCTGTCCTTCCGCGCCGATGTTCCATACGTTGGCGCGATACCCCAGCGCCAGGCCGAGGCCGATCAAGCAAAGCGGCGACGCTTTCAGGAAGAGCTCGGACCAGCCGTTGACGCTCGAGAGCGGATCGATGAAAAACGCACGCATCGCAACGGCGGGGTCTCGGCCGACGAGCCCAAAGATCGCGAATCCGATCACGAGCGTCAGCGCCGCCGCGATGAGCGGCACCGCGAGCCGCATCGTATGAGAAGGCGTACTGCGGGCTTCGAGTCGGTAAGGGAATGGCATGGTCGAACGGTCGAGGTCGGTTTGCGTTTGTCGGTATGGGCGTCGAGGCACGTTGCGTCGGGAAGGCTGGGGCCGCTATGTGCCGGTCGCGGCGCCGACGGGGTTGCGCCCTGTGTCGCCAAAAAGGCCCGCCATCCAGCGGCCAATCTCTTGCGCATTGGTTTCATCGGATTTGCGCGAAGGCGAGAGTCGCCCGCCCGCCAATACTGCGATGCGATCGCAGATGTCGAACAGTTCGTCGAGCTCCTCCGACACGACGAGCACTGCCACGCCCTTCGCCGACAGATCGAGCAACTGCTGACGAATGAATGCGGACGCGCCGACATCGACGCCCCAGGTCGGCTGTGCCACGACGAGCACCTTCGGCGAAAGCAGGATCTCGCGTCCGACGATGAACTTTTGCAGATTGCCGCCCGAGAGCGATTGCGCGAGCGCGTCGGGGCCGCCGCATCGGACGTCGAACATCTCGATGCAGCGCTTGGCGAACGCTCGCATCGTCCGCGCACCGATCCACCCGTGCCGCACCATGCGGCCTTCGCGATGCGCGGTCAGCAAGGCGTTTTCCGCCAAGGACATCGCGGGCACCGCCCCGCGCCCGAGCCGCTCTTCAGGGACGAACGCAAAGCCGAGCCGTCGGCGCGCGGCAGGCGCGAGCCGCCCCGCGGGCTTGCCGCAAAGCATCACCGCAGTGGCAGCCACCGCGCCCGTTCGCTCGCCGGACAGTGCCGAGAGCAACTCGGCCTGGCCGTTGCCAGATACGCCGGCAATGCCAAAGATTTCGCCAGCATGCACCTCGAACGAAACGCCGGCCAAGGAGGTGCCGAACGGATCGTCACTCGTGACGGACAGGTCCCTGACCGAAAGCAGCACATCGCCCGGCGTATGCGGCCGGCGCGTGTAGTCCGGCAGCGAATGGCCCACCATCAATTGCGCGAGCGACGCGTGCGTTTCGTCGCGCGGCCTGACGCGACCGGTCACGCGGCCACCGCGCATCACAGTCGCCGTATCGCACAACGCCTGGATTTCGTCGAGCTTATGGCTGATATAGAGGATGCTGCAGCCCTGAGCCGCAAGGCGCCGCAATGTCTCGAACAGTTTGCCCACCGCCTGCGGTGTCAGCACGGAAGTGGGTTCGTCCATGATCAAAAGCCGCGGATGCTGCAACAGGCAGCGCACGATCTCGACGCGCTGCCGTTCGCCCACCGTAAGACTTCCGACATGCCGGGCGGGATCGATGTCGAGCCCGTACTCGTGCGACACGTCACGAATCCGTTTCGCGAGCGCGGCGAGATCGAACGGCTCGTCGAGCGCGAGCGCGATGTTTTCGGCCACTGTCAGCGTTTCGAACAGCGAGAAATGCTGGAACACCATCCCGATGCCCAGCTTGCGCGCCGCCGCGGGGCTCGCAATCTCTACCGTCGCGCCCTCCCATCGGATTTCACCGGCGTCGGGCCGCACCGCGCCGTAGATAATCTTCATCAGCGTGCTTTTGCCCGCGCCGTTCTCGCCCAGCACCGCGTGAATCTCGCCCGGCGCCACGACGAGATCGACGCCATCGTTGGCACGCACGCCGGGATACTGCTTGCTGATACCGAGGAGCGCAAGACGCGGGGTGCCCTTCGTCGCTGCATCGTCCAAACCGTTCTCTGACAAGGAAAGATCGCTCATAAGTTAATCACCAGACCGCCGCGGCCCGCGCGCATCGCCGTGGTCCGACGATACCCAAATCCCGGCGTACCGTCGAGCCGACAAAATCGACGACGACCCGCCGTTCCGCTCCCGCATCAGCGGCGCATTCCTCGCTTGACGCGAATTTATGCACATATTAAAAGCCTGATATCCCCGCCCCCGATCGATCAGCCGCTCAATATACGAAATACGGAGAAAACATGAGTCAGCAACGCGAGGCGATCGATACTTACCTGCTACGCGTCTTGCATACCCTCTTGATGGAGCGCAGCGTGACGCGCGCCGCCGTCAAGCTCAACCAGTCTCAGCCCGCGATCAGCGCCGCGCTGCGCCGGCTGCGCGACATCACGGGCGATCCGTTGCTCGTGCGCGGCAAGTCCGGCATGGTGCCAACCGAATATGGCCTGCGGCTGCTTGAACCCGTGCAGAACGCGCTGCGCGAAATCGAGCGCATCCGCTTTCAGCAACATAACTTCGACCCTGCCACCTCGATTCGCTGCTACCGCATCGGCTGCCCCGACTACCTCAACGTGTTGTTCGTACCGACCGTCGTCGAGCGCTTCCGGCAAGCGGCGCCGAACGCGCAACTCGAGTTCCATTCGCTCGGCCCCGCTTTCGACTACGAGCTCGCACTGGAGGAAGGCAAGCTCGATGTCGTCGTCGGCAACTGGCCCGAGCCACCCGAGCAACTGCACCTCTCGAACCTGTTCGTCGACGAAATCGTCTGCGTCATGAGCAAGGCCCATCCGTTCGCCAAACGCGGGGCGCTGACACTCGACCAATACCTCAACGCACCGCATCTCGCACCGTCGCCGTACTCCGTCGGACAGCGTGGCGCGATCGACGTGCACCTCGCGCGCGAGCGGCTCAAACGCCACGTCGTCGTCACGCTGCCATACTTCAATCTCGCGCCTTACGTGCTCGTGAAATCCGATCTCATCTTCACGACCACCCGGCTCTTCGCCGATCACTACGCGAAGTTTCTTCCGCTCACCGTACTGCCAGCGCCGCTCGACTTCCCGCCGATGCAGTACTACCAGCTCTGGCACGAGCGCTCGCACTACTCCGACGAAGTGCGCTGGCTGCGCTCTCTCGTGGCCGATGCCACACGTGCGCTAGTCGGCGAGGCGGCGTAGCGTTCCATCGCATGCCGCTGCGCGGCGCCGTCGGCCTCGCCATACGGCCGGCTCAGCGCGCCGCTTGCGCCAGCCGGCGCGCAAGATCGTTGTGCCGCGCCAAAAGCGGCGCGAGGTCGAGCGTTTCGAGCCGGCCTTCGCGCACGACCACTTTCCCGTCGATCACGCTCCAGGCAACCTGTGACGGCGCACAGAAGATGAGCGCGGCCACCGGGTCGTGCAGTCCGCCCGCAAAGGCCGGCTGGCGCAGATCGAAGGCCGCGAAATCTGCCGCCATCCCCGGGGCCAGTGCCCCCACATCGTCTCGCCCGAGCACGGCGGCGCCCCCAAGCGTGGCCAGTTCGAGCGCTTCGCGTGCGCTCAGCGCGTGCGGACCGAAGCCGACGCGTTGGAGCAGCATCGCCTGGCGCGCCTCCGCCACCATCTGAGCGCCATCGTTCGAGGCCGAACCGTCGACACCCAGTCCCACCGGCACACCGGCATCGCGCATCGCCCGGATCGGCGCGATACCCGATGCAAGCCGCATATTCGAACACGGGCAATGCGCCACGCCCGTGCGCGTGTGCGCGAAACGCGCAATGCCTGTCTCGTCGAATTGCACGCAGTGCGCATGCCATACGTCGGCGCCCACCCAGCCCAGGTCCTCCGCGTACTCGGCTGGCGTCATGCCGAAGCGTTCGCGCGTATAGGCCACGTCGTTCAGATTCTCGGCCAGATGCGTGTGCAACGAGACACCATAGGCGCGCGCGAGTGCCGCCGATTCGCGCATGAGATCGCGGCTCACCGAAAACGGGGAGCAAGGCGCGACGGCGATACGCAGCATCGCGTAACGACCGGCGTCGTGATAGGTCTCGATGAGGCGCTGCGTATCCTTCAAAATCGCGCGTTCGTCCTCGACGAGCGCATCGGGCGGCAGGCCGCCATCTTTCTCGCCGACGCTCATGCTGCCGCGGCTCGCATGAAACCGCATGCCGATGCGCGCGGCAGCGGCAATGCTGTCGTCGAGCCGGCTGCCGTTCGGGTACAAATAGAGGTGGTCGCTCGACGTCGTGCAGCCCGAAAGGAGAAGCTCCGCCATGGCTGTAAGCGTCGAGACTTCGATCATCTCCGGCGTCAGGTGCGCCCAGATGCGGTAAAGACTCTTGAGCCAACCGAACAGCTCCGCGTTTTGCGCCGCGGGAACCGCGCGGGTCAGGCTCTGATACATGTGGTGATGGGTGTTGATGAGCCCCGGCACGACGATGTGGCCCGTCAGGTCCAGCACTTCGTCCGCACTGCCTGGCAACTCGCTCGTCGGCCCGACGGCTGCAATCCGGTTGCCCTCGACAAAAAGCCCCCCATCGCGCAGTTCACGGCGCGCACCGTCCATCGTCACGAGCACGTCGGCATGCTTGACGAGTACTGTCCGGGGCGGTGGCCCGCTTGCTTGGGTGCCTGACTGATCGAATGTCATCGGTTCTCCATTCAGCGCTGCGTCCCTAAGATCGAGGGCCAAAATAGCGGTGGCAATAGGTCCGCCTGCGATACCCACCTTCACGGCTACGATATAGTCCTCCGCCATGCCTCGTCATGCGAGCGCCATTATCTTTCCTATCGGTCGCGCACGCTGCTGCCCGGCTTCTTAGAATGCCGACATACGAACCAAGGACTCAATGCGATGGGAAAACTGACTACGCACGTGCTCGACACAGCCCACGGTCGCCCCGGAGCGGGCATCAGGATCGAACTGTTCGCGCTGGCCGGCGACGACCGACGTGCGCTCGTCGCCACCGCCGTCACCAATGCGGACGGCCGCTGCGATGCGCCGCTCGCGGAGGGCAGCGCGTTCGCGGCCGGCGAATACGAGCTCGTCTTTCATGCCGGCGATTATTTCGCCGCGGCAGGCGTGGCATTGCCGCAACCGCCCTTCGTCGATCGTGTCGTTCTGCGCTTCGGCGTCGCGGACCCGGCCGCCCATTACCACGTGCCGCTGCTCGTTTCGCCGTGGGCCTACAGTACCTATCGCGGCAGTTGACTCGCAGCGACGACCGCAATCGAGACTCGGAGACACTTCATGGCAGGATTCGTAACCGACTGGCTGAACCTCGCGATCCGCTGGTTTCATGTGGTTGCCGCGATCGCGTGGATCGGCGAGTCGTTTTACTTCGTGGCGCTCGACAACAGCCTGAAAAAACCGAAAGACGCGGCTCTCGCCGCGCAAGGCGTGTTCGGCGAACTCTGGCACGTGCATGGCGGCGGGTTCTACAACATGCAGAAATACATGGTCGCTCCGCCGGCGTTGCCCGACGATCTGCATTGGTCGAAGTGGCCGTCGTACACCACGTGGATGTCCGGCTTCGCGCTTTTTACCGTGCTCTATCTGTTCGCGCCGAACACCTATCTGATCGATCGCAATGTGCTCGACATGGGGCCTGTCGTTGCAATTGCCGCGGCGCTGGGGTTTCTGGCGGCCGGCTGGATCGTCTACGATTCGCTGTGCCGCGTGCTCGGCTCGAACGATCGGCTGCTTGGCGTGTGCGTCGGTCTCTATGTGCTCGCCGCGATCTGGCTTGCTTGTCACGTCTTCTCCGGCCGCGCCGCCTATCTCATCGTCGGCGCGATGCTCGCGACCATCATGTCGGCCAACGTATTTTTCGTGATCATCCCGGGGCAACGCAAAATGGTCGATGCCATGCTGCGGCGGCAAGCCCCCGATCCGATTTACGGCAAGCGCGGCAAGCAGCGTTCAGTGCACAACACGTATTTCACGCTGCCCGTCGTGTTCGCGATGCTGTCGAATCATTACGCGATGACGTACGCCCATCCCTATAACTGGGCGGTGCTCGCGCTCATCATGCTCGCGGGGGCTTTGATCCGGCAATTCTTCGTCATGCGTCATCGCGGGCAAGTCCACTGGTATCTGCCGGCCGCAGGGATCGCGCTCGTGCTGATCGCGCTCGTATGGACGATGCCCCGATCCGTCGCGCCGCAAGCCGAAGCTGCGCAGGCGAGCGCGCTGCGCGTCGTCGATATCGCCCCCATCTTGCAGGGCCGGTGCGTCGCCTGCCACTCGGCGCGTCCGAGTTTGATGGGTAGTGCCCCCGCGGGCGTCATGTTCGATACGAATGAGCAGATCGAACACAACGCGCAGCGCATCTACCAGCAGGCGGTGCAGTTGAAAGCGATGCCGCTCGGCAACGTCACCCATATGACCGACGATGAGCGGGCGAAGCTGGCGGCGTGGTTTCAGGGGGGCGCGCAGCCGTAGCGCTGATGGGGCCCGACTAAGCGCT